>JBLHMA010000096.1:0-14747 GCA_047621545.1 Cognaticolwellia sp.
CGACCACCCTCTTTCTCGACCAGAGCCAACGCGCCCAGGGGGGTGAGAAGGTTGGCGTGCAGATGCCGGGGCCTCCAGGCCAGCCAGGGCTCCAGCGGGGTGGACAGAACGCGCCTGGGCCAGGGCAAAACGGCCCAATGGGGCCAGCGAATCCGCCGCCGAAGCGCTGACTATAGCCGCGCCTTGGCCCCCGGATCCGACGCCGACAACATGCTGTCCAAGTGCCCGTCCAAGTAGCCCTGGATCCGGTCCAGCTCGCCCTGATTGAGCTGCCAAGTCAGCGGCACCACCTGGGCTTGGCGCTCGGCCTCGCTCAAGTCCAAGCGGAACTCCCGGTAGCTGACCTGCTCGTCCCCTAGGCTGTCCACCAGCTCTCGGTTTCGCAGGCGCTGCCCATTGGCGCGCACCTTGGTCAGCAGCTGAAGCGGCCCAATCAAGTTGGCCGCCAAGGTCCCGGAGACCATCTTGCCACCGCTGCTTTGGGGGAACCCGTCCAGGCTGAGCAGCTCGATGTGGCGCTCAGCCAAGGGATCCCCGGCCGCTTTGAGACAACGCCGCACACCTTCCAACCAGCGAAAGGCAAAGAAGGTACCGTTCACATCAAAGTAGCCCAGGTCCCCAAGGTGCTGTTTAAAGCTCCCATTGTTCGCTTGGGGCATAGAGGTCAGGAAGGGGAAGGTCGACGCCAAACGGGCCGCCGTGAACACATCTACGTCCCACGCCCCATCATCGATCTCATGCAGATCCGAGGTCACATCGGCGTAGGCGGCGTCCTTGGCCAGCCTAGATGGACGCGGCACGGGCAGGGGCGCCATGGACAGCGGAACACCCGTCTCCAAGACCGAGGCCCCTAAGATCAGCATGGGCAGCTCGCCGGCGCCCATTGGGCCAGCCAGCCCTCGCATGGTGCAGGACTTCCTGTGCTGTGAACGCCACCGGTACGCCAGAGCCAGACCACGGTCCTTCCAGGGGAGCAGAGTGCAACCCACCACCGTATCCAGGTAGCCCTTGCCGACCTTGGCCAAGCCCTTGTCCAGCGCACTGGACTCGGAGCATGCAGCAAAGAGGTGCGCCAGGCCAACCGCCCCACCGCTTGTGCCGGTCATGAACACGACCCGGTCCCAAAAGGCGTCGCGGGCCTGGTGCTGACTTGAATCCAGCGCCCCGTCCACCGGCTTGAGGGCCACCAGCTCGCCGTCCTGGAATCCCAAGCGCTGAAGGACGGCCAGGGTCCAAACCGTTGCCTGGATGCCGCCGCCGTGGGCAGCGACCACAAAGAGGGGTCCATCCGGCAAGTTGGCGCTGCGGGCCTTGAAGGCGTCCACAAAAGGCTGCCAACCTCCCGGCTTGGCGACAGGTCCAGACCAAGGCAGGAAGGTGTAGTGCCGGGCGAAGGGTGGCACGATCCAGAACAGCAGTCCGACCAGCGTGAGCGTGCCCACCACCATGTTGGGCAAGGCCCCAAAGATCCCCTGCCAGACACGGCCATCCGTGCTCACCGCTGCGGCCAGCAAGGGCTCCAGCATCAGCTCGCGTAAGACCAAGCCAAAGACCGCTGCGACTTGAAATCCACCCAGCACCGAGACCGCTGCAGGGGCGATTGGGGTCTGCTTTCGGCACTCCCAGAGCGGGCCCCGCATCCAGGTGCGCTGGTCCAAAACCACCACCAGCATCGCCCCGACCAGCACGGCGAAGGTAAAGAAGAGCTCCACGCTGCCCCAGGGCCAGACACGGTCGATCCAAGCCTGAACCGGAGCAGAGATCACCGAGAGCCCGGCGAGCACCAGCGCGGAGAGCAGCAGCCCCAGAGGCGCCCAGGTCAGGCGGCGCAGGTTCCCACCCGGGGCTGAATCCCAGCCGATGATCAGGATCCAAGGAAAGGCCAAGAGCAGCGCCAACCCCAGCTGCTCGGGACGGTGAAACACCCCAAGCCAAGGTGGGTGGGGATCGGCCACTTCGAACTGCACCGCGATGCTGGCGGCCAGAAAAGGCACGGCCAGTGCCGCCATCACGCGCTGCCCACGCTGGGGAAGCGTGAAGAGGTTGACCAGCACGCCACGCAGCGGCTCCCGGCGCGCTAGGAGCGGGAAAAAGAAGCAGAACAGTGCCAGGCCCACGGGCGTACCGCGGAATGGGTCGCCGACAAAGGGCAGAACAGCTGCGAAGAGCACCACCAGGCCAAAGAGCCATCCCCCGGTTTGGAAGCGCTGACTGGCTCGGCTAGGCGCTGGGCTCATCTCCCCTCCAAGAAACGCATGGGCTCTCCGTCTGGACTCTGGTAGATCCTACCCTCTCGCCCCTCCGGCAGCGGCCAAGAGTCGCGCAACTCAAGCCCGGAACGGCGCAGCCAGGCCTCGCGGGCGCCATCTCCCGTGCGAAGGATCACCAGCAGACTGCCAAAGTCCCGGGAGGGCCAGTCATTGCGGGTAAACGGTCCTACAAAGACCGCAGCCTCCCCGTTTGGCAGCACCATCACGGTCGCCACATGCCAGCGCAGATCAGCCGCTACAACCCGAGAGAGCACCAAACCGAAGCCGGGCGCTCCGCCGGTCTCATCGAGCAGAAAGCCAACGCTCCCCTCCGGAGATCCATGCACCAGCGCGAGCTGAGCGATGCGCGCGTCCAGCTCCCACACACCGGGGTCCTGCGAGGTCGGTGCGTAGGCGTCCTGCACCCAAGGCCAGGTCTGGCCGAGCTCGGAGAGCTGTGCGCTGTGGGTGTAGCTTCGGGTCGCCGGCACATCGGTCCAGCGCAGAAAGCTCATGGCCACCCCGTAGAGCCCCACAGCGCCAATGGGGGCCAGCACAAGCGACCAGCGGAGGGAACCCAAGAGGGCGCAGAGCAAGACCACTGCGGGCACCAGGTAGCGATCCTGACGCTGGGACTGAGTGGCCAAGATCAGCACGCCACCCAAGACCCCTAGGGTCGGCAGAAGCCAAGCGGAGCGCCGCAGCCCCTTCTCTCTGAATGGCAGGACCAGAGCCACGCCTGCCAGAAGCGCACCCGGCCAGCCCCAGTGGTCTACCAGAGCCCGCGGGTACCAACTCAAGCGCTCGGGCGTGGCCCAGGGACCACCGAGCAGAGTGTCATTGGTCATCAGAGCATCACTGCTGCTCTGACTCGCCGTGAGGTAGCCCAGGATCTCCGCGCCGTTCAAGCCCCACACCGGCAGCGCCACCAGTCCAAAAGCCAGCACCCCAGTCCCCAGGGCCTTCCACCGACCGCTGCGCAGAACCGCCAGTCCAGCAGCCAGGCAAGGCGCCCAGAGGAACATCGGCGCGGTGTACTTGGAGATGAAGCACGCCCCCATCCACAGCCCCCAGAGCACGACGTGCCGGCGACGACTCAGGCCCTCGCTGACGTGCAGGTGAGAGAGGGCCTGGACCACACAAGCGGCCGCGACAAGGTCCACCCCATAGCCTTCGGCCTGCAGCCAGATCAACGGGCTGGCGCCCAGCCAGATCCATCCAGACAGGCCACCACCCAAACGCCTGATACCGTCCAGACACAGACCGACTACCAGCGCACCGGCAGCCAGATGCACCCAACGGCCGGGGCCCAGCACAACCGCGGCCAGCGTCGCCGGAAGGTAGGCGCCAGGGGGATGTGGCCCGATGAGCATGCCAAGGCAGCGCACAAAGAGGAGCGGCTCCCCATCCCGCAGAAACTGGGCCAGTCTCTGTCCCGTGCCGAGCACGTGGGGCCCATCGCCCGCAGGCCACCGCCCACTCGCCACCACGAGCCACGCCCAGAGCCCGAGCAAGACGCCGCCTAAGAGCAGCGCCAGGACGGCGCTCAAGCGGCCCTCCAGTCTCCAGATTCGGCGAAGCTGCGTCACGGCCGCAGTCTACAGCTGCAGCTCAAAGCGCTGCTACTTTGGGGGACCCGACGGGGTGGCCTCGCGCACACAGAGCAGCCAGTGACCGTCCGCATCGCTCCACACGACCGGGCTGGTGCAAGAGCTGGGCGTGGGACTCAGGCTCAGAGCCTTGGGCTGCGTGAAGTGCACCCCATCGACGCTCTCCATGCGCACCGGAAGGCGACTCCCATCGACCACCCCGACGGCGTAGACCGCGAGCAAGCTGGCCTGTAGACCGCTCTCTAAGCCGGCCTCGACCCGGGCAAAAGGCACCGTGAGCTGCCTCCAGCTGGCCTGTTCGGTCCAAGGAGAGCCTCCCCAGAGCACCACGCCGTCTCCCCAACGCGTCGTGAAGAGCAGCTCCCGCCCATTGAAAGTCACGGGGCTCGGATCGGCCAGCCCCGTCCCTTCCAGCTCCACGTCGGCGCCCTTCATCACCCGGTTCATCCCACCCAGAGCGGGATCGCCCATGCCGCTTCGGGCCACATACCAGAGCGCCTCCCCCTGCCACTGGGGGTCGATCAGCGCCGGCGCATCCACCGCCACGCGCGTCCGCTCTATCCTCCAGCCCTTCCCGGATGAGCTGCCTTGCCACACAAGCTCATGCACCGCGGGCCGCTGGTAGCGCTCGTACCAGGGGATGAGCCGGCGATGGTTCATGCCGGTCACCACAACCCGACCGGTCTGCTGGGTCAGCCCCAAGGAATCAAAGCCTTGGGCAATGACATCTTGCTGCTCGAAGTGCGTCCCATCGGGGGCATGGAAGAGCAACAGCTCCGAGTCAGACAAGGAGTTTGCCCCCAGGGGGCTTGGCGTAGGACCACAGGAGACCCACATTGGAAACAGCGAGAGCACGCGACATCATGCACCACCACGGCAGCTTGCTCGCACCCCTTTACCCATTTAGAATGATTCCAAATATGCGGAGCCCAGAATGAACAACGGCATGAACGAGTCCCAACGAGCAGAGCTGGCCCAGGGCATGAGCGTCGTCCTGGCCGACACCTACACCCTCTACCTCAAGACCCACAACTTCCACTGGAACGTGACCGGCCCCATGTTCCAGACCCTGCACCTGCTCTTCGAGGTGCAGTACAACGAGCAGTGGATGGCCGTGGATCTCATCGCCGAGCGCATCCGTGCCCTGGGACACCCCGCCCCTGGCTCCTACGCGCAGTTCGCCGCGATCACCTCCATCCCCGAAGCCAAGGGTGTTCCATCCGCGACGGAGATGCTGGTCCAGCTTGCCGACGGCCAAGACGCGGTGTGCCGCTCTGCCCGAAAGCTGGTCAAGACCGCCGAGACCGCAGGTGACCTGGTGAGCGCCGATCTGCTCACCCAGCGCCTGCAGGTGCATGAGAAGAACGCCTGGATGCTACGCTCCTTGCTGGCGGAATAGAAAAAATGGAAGCAAGCTTTTGGCTGTCTCGGTGGGAACAGAACCAGACCGGTTTTCACGAGACCGAGGTGCACTCGGATCTGCTGGAGTTCGGTGAGAATTGGCTCTCCGCAGCATCCGGTGGCCCCAAGAAGGACATCCTGGTGCCCCTCTGTGGGAAGACCAAGGATCTGGTCCACTTGGCCAAGCTCGGCCACAGCGTGGTCGGAGTAGAGCTCTCAGAGCTGGCTGCAGCGGCGGTCTTCAACGAGGCCAAGCTGGCCTTTACCCAGACCAAGCAGGGTCCCTTCCAGGTCTTTCGGGCCCAGGACTTAGATCTGGAAGTGCGCGTCGGGAACTTCTTTAAGCTCCCCGCAAAGCCCAGCTTCGACGCCGTATGGGACCGCGCCGCCATGGTGGCCTTGGACCCTGAACGCCGCGCCCGCTACGCCGAGCACCTGATCCAACTGGTACGCCCAGGCGGGGCCATGTTGGTCAACATCATGGAATACCCTCAAGAGCAGATGCCGGGTCCCCCACACGCCATCTCCTTTGACGACCTGGGCGCGGTCTACGGTGCGCACTTCAAGCTGGAGCTGCTCAAGGAGGAGGACGAGATCGACCACTTGCCCAAGTTCCGGGAGCGTGGGCTCGATCGCTTCCTCGTGGCCACCAGCCTGTTGATCCGCGACTGAGTTTCAAGACGAGCGCCTAATCGGCGTTCGCCATGTCGTAGCGCATGGTGGTGGAGAGGGTGTCTCCGCCCACCACCATGCTATACGCGTGCTTGGCCAAGGAAAAGTAGCCGCCGCTTATCGCCGAGGACTGCCCCAAAGCCTCCCCATAGGCCCCACCGGCCACCGTCGAATACGAGCCACTGGCAGCGTTCTCCCGCCCACCCAAGATGGCCGAGTCTCGTCCGGAGGAAGAGCCCCCGTAGCCACCGGCCACCGAGCTCCCCGTGCCTGAGGCTTCGTTGTTCTGACCACCGCTGACAACCGAGAAGTCCCCCGAGGCCACGTTGTCGCTGCCCCCCACCACGACAGCGCCGGTGCCCTGGGAGAGGTTGTAGGAGCCCCCCAAGACCGCAGCGTAGTGAGCGCCGCCAACACTCTCCGTGCTGGCCAAGACCACGCCGAAGGCGCCCTCCATCGTGTTGCCTTGACCCTGCACCAAGACGTGGCGCTCATTGGTCTCGTTGTAGAGCCCCATCGTCACACCGCCGTAGCTGGTGTAGCTGTGGTAGCTGCCCAGAATCAAGTTGTGCGACCCGGACTTGTCGTTGCCATCGTCCTCGTCGTAGCCCAGGATAATATTGCCTTTTCCGTTGACTGGAGCATCCGTTGCGCCATCGCCGGACTGTACATAGAGGTTGGCCTGACTCAACACCAAGTCCCCGTCCGCGCTGACGCTGAGCAGCTGCAACAGCTCCTCCGCTGCGGCCACACGGCTGAGCCCTGACTCGCTGATGTCCATGCGTCCACGCAGGTCATCCAGACGCGCTTTGGCCGTGGCCAGCTCCAGCGCATCCTCCGCCATGCGGCCCCGGGTGTTGGCCAGCTCAAGATTCAGGGTGTCAACCTGTAGCTGCAGGGCCAAGAGATCTGAGCTGGCTGCGTAGCCAGCGTCCACCCAGTCACGGCTGGCCATGTCCTCCAGATCCTCAGCGGTCAGCGCACTCTCCTGGGCCAAGCGAAGGCGCTCAATGACCAGCAGCAGCGCAGCCACTTCCTGGTCCTGGATCAGCAAGCCCAGCGCCTGAGACTGAACCTGGTTCTGCGCCTCCAGGACGCCGATGCGCGCACTGAGCTCCGAGCTTCTGGAGGGGGTGTCTTCGCAAGCGAACAGGGACAGGGTGAGCAGGATGGGGGTCATGGCATTCTCCTTTGGGGGGGGGCATTTCTTGCCGATGCCCCTCACAAAGCAGGACGCGTGCCAAGGCACACATCTACGTAGTTTCAGTGACTTAACTGAGCATGATGGGTGTCAGCCTGTCAGGTCTTCGACACGCCCTGTCAAGCCTTCGACACCCTCTGGGTTAGGCCCTTCGCATCCCCGCTTGGCTCACCAAACCCTGGTTTTCCTCCATCCTGGCCTCGCCTGTGGCCAGCCGGAGCATCACGGTCATGGCTGGAGCCCAGCTGCTAGCCCAAGCCTTCGGGTTTCCGTTCTGGGAGTGTCCTTCACAGGCCGCCGTTGCCTTTCCCTGCCCTGGCTGCGGCCTGACCCGCGCAAGCGTTGCGCTCCTGCACGGAGACTGGGGCCACGCCTTGTACATGCACGCCGGCGCCCCGGTCCTGCTCCTCTGCTTGACCCTGGTTTTCCTCGCGGCCGTGCTGCCTGCAGCATCGCGAGAGCGCATGAGCAGCCGAATCGCCGCGATCGAATCCAAAACGGGTGTAAGCACACTGGTCGGTGGCGCGCTGTTGCTGTACTACCTCGCTAGGCTCATCTCAGATCCCCACGGCCTTCAGGCCTTGGTGGCGTCGTAGCTAAAAATCGAATCCGTCCAGGAGTTTTCATATGATGGTCGTCGTCTCTATTCTTTCCGGCATCACCGGTATCGTCTCTCTCGTCTGCTGGGTCATGACCCTCATCACCATGGCCCAAGACAGCGAAGAGGGTGGCGTAGGCCACGCAATCGGCGGCTTCTTCTGTGCTCTCTACGCTCTGGTCTGGGGCTGGAAGAACCGCGAGCGCAACAGTCGCCAGACCGTGATGAACGCATGGATGGCAGCCGTCGTCGCCGGCATGGTGCTCAACGTCGTGACCGCGCTTGCGTCCTAAACATCGTCGACGAACGAGCGCCACGATCGAGGGCAACGCGCCCCCGTCAGCCCAAGATCGAGCTGCCGATCAACCCCACCGCAAAGACCACCACGAAGATCCAAAGGCCGGCCTGCATCCCTCGACGCAGGTTCCGGCCCTTGTCCAGCTCGGCGGCCTGCTCGGGACTCTGTGCCATGGCCAGCAGCCCCAGGCGCAGGGGAGCGGCAGCGGCCAAGCCAATCGCCAAGGCGATCTTGACGACCTCTCGCGTCATCTCATCGTCCCGGGCCCCACTGGCCCAAAGCGCGCTGGGCGAGAGGATGAGCACCATGTCCTGCCCGTTCTTGTGCAGGCGGATGATGCGGCCGCCAAAGCGGTCGTCTGCCAGCCGCAGGTGCAGCTGCTTAAAGCTCCGACGGACGCGGAGTCGACCCAGCAGGGTTCCCCCTCCCGTGGGCAGCTCTCCGGCCCGTGCAGCCTGGCCCAATGCCAGGGAGAAGCGGTGGCCCAGACCGTGAGTCTCCACCAGCGTAGGAAGCGTGTCCCGAAGCAGCTGCTGGAGCTGGTGTTCGGCCATGAGCCAGACCCCATCCACATAGTCAGCGTCCGGTCCGCCCCCAAACCCACCGCGCGCCTGACCGGAGCCGCCTGCCTTTCCGGTACGGATGGCCTCGTACGCGGCGTTGATCTTCTTAAAGCGTTCCCCAGCTTGGGGATCGTCCGGGTGCAGGTCCGGGTGGTGCTTGCGGGCCAGCTTTCTAAAAGCCCGCTTGGCATCGTCGATTGACGCGTCCGGGGCCAGACCCAGGACTTCGTAGGGATTCATGGCAGGAGCCTATCCCAGCGGCTAGCCTCCAGCCTGCGAAGACCTACTTCGAGGGCTGGACCGACGAATGCCGCTGATCGGGCTCTGCATACGCAAGGAGCCGCGCCTCTAAGGCCTGCTCCAAGACCAGCGAGTCCGGCCCACCGCCGCCGCGCACCCAGCTCACCCGCAGCAGGGTGCGCGCCCGCGTCAGAGCCACATAGATGGCCGCTGCCAAGGGTCCCCGCCCGCGGGCCACGAACTGGTCCATGCCCAGCACCACACAGACCTCGCACTCGTAGCCCTTGAAGCTGTGTGGCGTGGTCACCAACACGGCCGGCCTGGGACACGCGAAACAGTTCTGTCCACTCCCGTATGCCCCTGGGGTAGACTGGAGAGCGTTCAGATGTTCAGAAGTGGACGATCAAAGCCGGAGGGCGAGCAGGTGTACTTATCGCTGGTGTTTGTAGGTTCCTCGATGCTTCTGAGCGGCTGTACAAAGCACTGCCCGGAGAACTCGAGCCTCAGAGCGGACGGGCTGTGCTACTTCGAGGGGGCCAGCGACAGTGGCACCAACGTCAGCGGCTCCGATGAGCTCGATCTCTTCAGCTTCTTCGTCACCAGCCGGGTCGCGATGCAGGACCTGTCCGGCAGTGAGTTCGCCTTTGGTGGGGATCTGAGCTTCGGCGAGACCGGTCCGGGCGCTGGCCTGCGCGGGGCGGATAGGATCTGTGCCGAGATCGCCGAGCGGAGTATGCCTGGCGCGTCGGCCAAGCAGTGGCGCGCCTTCCTGAGCGTCGAAGAGGACGAGAACGGCGAGCAGGTCGACGCCATCGACCGCATCGGTGACGGGCCCTGGTATGACCGCATCGGTCGGCTGGTAGCGCCCACCTCCGAGGACCTGAAGCACACCCGCCCCGAGAACGGCGACGGCGAGATCGCCGGCGACCTACCAAACGAGAACGGCGTGCCCAACAGCGAGGTCGACCCGGGCGTCGAGACAGCCAATGAGCGCAACCACCACATCCTGACCGGCTCGAATGTCGACGGCACACTGTACCCGGGGCGGTGCATCGATGAGTCTCATCAACTCGGGACGGTGGGCGAGTGTGTATCGACGTGCGTCGAGACCGGGGGCGAGAGCATCGAGTACTACGTCTGCGACAACTGCGAGTTGCCCATCCAGGACTCCGATGTGCTCGACGAGTTCTGTGGGGCGGCCTGCAATGGCATCGACGGGTACCTTCTGGACTGCGAGTCCCCTGTGAACAGCACCTGCAACGACTGGACGCTGGCTGAGCCGGACCCGAGCCAGAGCAAGCCGCGGGTCGGCCTGTCCTGGCCCCGGGACGACCGGACGATCGACCAAGATTGGAACTCGTGGTGGAACGTGGGCGGCTGCGCGCCGGTGGGATCCACCGACTCTGACGGGTCTGGGTTCGAGGCGGGTCAGCCCGGCTCGTACGGTGGCATCTACTGCTTTGCGTTGGAGCCCTAATGGGCGGGACCCTGCTCGTTCTATTGGGGGTGGGTTGCAGCCAGGAGACCACTGGGCAGCCCTCCGACCCGGTCGGGGATCGGCACGGAGAGGGTGCCTTCCAGCTGGAGATTGTGCCTCCCGGCGACAAAGACCCCGGCATGGCAGCCATCCTGGGCAAGGTCAACGACGGCCCCAACCCTGAGCTTATCGTCTGGGAGAGCACCAGTATCGAGAACGCCTGCGAGCTGTTCGTCCCCCGCATCCCCTTCTGCGATCCGAGATGCCCCAACCTGTCGGCCTGCGTCGAGGACGATGTCTGCCAGGAGTACCCTTCGGCCCTCGACGTGGGCACTGTGACGGTGGATGGGGTCGAGACCACCAATGGCGAGACGCGCTTCACCATGGATCCGGTCGCCGGGTACTACCAGCCAGCCGCCGCCATCGATCTGGCAATCCCTCCCTTCGCTGAGGGCGGGGTTGTGACCTTTACGGCCAGCGGCACCCAGACCGCGGCGCCCTTCACCCTGACCGCGACAGGCATCTCCGCCCTCGAGGTGCTGAGCGAGTCCATCACGCTGGAGGATGGTGAGCCGGTGGTCGTGCAGTGGGTTCCTCCGGCCGAACCCTCGCTGAGCACCGTGCTCGTCAGCGTCAACATCAGCTACCACGGGGGGACCAAGGGCAAGATCATCTGCCGCACACCAGACACGGGCGTGCTGGAGCTGTCGGGTCCGATTCTGGACGAGCTAAAGGCGCTTGGCGTGTCCGGCTGGCCCATGATTGTCTATACGCGCACGAGCCGGAGCGATACATCTCCAGAGATGCCCGTTGAGCTCATCATCGAGTCCTCGGTGACACAGTTTGTGAACATCCCCGGGGTCACCTCCTGCGACAGCGACGCAGACTGCCCCGACGACCTGACCTGCCAGGCCGACTTTCAGTGCGGATGATGGAGCGGTGCCATGGCACCGATGTGGATCGCCCTTTTCCCTGTCGCCTGGCCCTGTCAGCAGTCTCCCTGTGCGTATCGTTCGGCCCAGCAATGGCACGACAGATGTGCCCATTGCTGTTCGGATCTCGGTGAGCTTTGTCGGCTGGGGCACCATCGAGGAGCACACGGTCTCTCTTCAGCTCAACAACGCTGATGCTGCCCTGAGCGCCTCGGCGGGTCGAGACCAAGGGCAGCCAACGCCTCGTGCCCACCCTGCAGCCTGTCAAAAGGGACGTAACTCGCGGCGATCGCTGGACCGTGCTTGGAGACGTGCTGGACGCCGATGAGAAGACGCCCACCATCCTGTTTGCCAACACCCGTCAGCAGTGCGACACCATCGGAAGCTGGCTGGAGGAGCAGGGCGACCTCTTTGCCGACTACCGCGGGCAGATGGAGCACAAGGAGCGACGGGACGACTTGGCGCGCTTCCGCAGCCGCGGTAAATGTCAAGGTAGTTGTCACCCGAGAGAATCACCTCAACTCACTCACCGGTTCGTAGTGCCGGATTGGCGGTCGTGGTTCCTTAGCGGCGCGGCCGACCGAGATTGGGTAGACCAAATCTTGTTGGCGCGCTGCGCATTCTGAAAGTGTGTGTGGATTCACGCCACCTGCTTCTGTTGTGGGATTTTCTGGTGGGCATTTAGGATGACTGGGCCGGTGGGACTCCAGTCGCGGCATGGGCCGGACCACCGGTTCGGATTGGCGGCCTTCGCGGCCTCATAGACCTGCCCTCGCTGCACAAGAATGGCTTTGTCAGTAGCTGGTGTGTCTTCTGACCGGGGTGACGAACTTGATGGCGCTGTGCTGATGCTCGGTGTTGTACCAAGTGACGAAGTCGTGGACCCAAGCCCGCGCGACACTCAGGTCGGCGAACGGCTGGCTCGGATGCCCAGGGCGGTACTTCAGCGGGTGTGTCTTCGCTGGTGATCAGGCAGCCATCAATGGTCTGGGGAGCCTTTTGAAGAGTGCCTGCATGGCCAGGTCCCAGCGAGAGGAAGTCGCAAGGGCTCTGAGGTCAAGGCGGGCCTGTGCGCCCGGCGGCTTCCATCGTGCGCCTGCTCGCTTGAACCGGGTGGTCACGATGCACTTGCAGGTGGCTTTTACGTGTCCGCTGGCGATGGGCAGGCATGCGGCTCGTGCGGAGGCGTAGCGCATCCGTTGGTGGTTGTTGTGGAGGTATAGGTCAGGGCATTGCGAAGGGACTCAGGGAGCTGCTCCCCATCGTGCTCAAACGCCCAGCCGGTGAGGGTTGCGTAGATGCGACGGACGGCGTCGTCACGCTGTAAGAGGTCCGCCTTCCAGGTCGCGAGGAGGTCCTTCTCTGGGGGGTTGGCCTCTTTGATGGCGGCTCCCAATTTCTCTATCAAATGCCAGAAGTCCACGAACCGACCCGCGACGAGGCGGGGGGCGACGAGGCGGTCCAGGAGCTTCTGCATGTCTCGAGCGCCATCGGCCAGCGGAACGGTCTTCAAGTCCGGCCGGGGCTCCATCAGGGCGTCGAGGTCGCAGGCCAACGGAGTCTCTATCGTGCCGCTCTCCTCCTCAGAGATGTGTGCATATCGGACCGAATGTAGGAGCTGCACTTCCCTGTAATGCAAGGTCCAGCACCTCTGCGGTCCACGGGGGCCGCATCTCCCCCTCTTGCAGCACCAGCTCTCCCCACAGGGTGGCCCCATCCCAGTCGCGCAGCGGGGCCCCGGCGATCTGAGCAAGCTCTAGTTGCCAGAGACCCATCTCCTCATTGAGCAGCTCGGCCGCCGTGATCTGCACCTGAACGGGCCGCACCTGCACCCGGCGCTCCATCTCAATGGCGGCGCGCACCTCTTCCAAGCAGCCCACTGGCGCGGTGCCGCTCAGGAGCTCTGGGTGGAGGCGCCGCTGCTCACTCAAAGCGGGTCTACTCAAAGTAGCCGAGCGCATGAAGCTGCTCGTTGATCTCCTCGTTGATCTCCCCGGAGAGCGCCTCGTACTCCTCCAGGTTGCCTTCCTTGAGCGCCGGAATCATGCCCTGGAGCTGGGCCACCATCTCCGGGTTCTGCTCAGCGATGTTCGTGAGCTCTCCGGGGTCTTCCTGCAGATCGTAGAGCTCTATGGTGCCCTTGTTCATCGGATATCCACCGTAGATGCGGGTATCCTTTAGATGCACTATCAACTTGTAGCGCTCGGTGACCACGCCTTCCAGCTGTCTACCGGTGTGCTCTAGCAAGGCGGCACCGCCGCTGGTGGGCAGCTCCGGGTCCAGCAGATCCTGTCCTCGCATGGCCGCGGGGATCTCAAAGCCGTTCTGTGCCAAGACGGTTGGAGCCACGTCCACCAAGGATACGAGCCGGTCAATGCTCTCTCCCTCCGGACCCCCGGGCACGCGTACGATCAAGGGGATGTGGGTGGTGCCCTCGTAGAGCCCGCCGTGCACAAACCACAGATCGTGCTCACCCAGAGATTCCCCATGGTCCGCAGTGAACACAAAGATGGTGTTGTCCCACTGTCCGGTCTCCTCCAGAGCGTTCATGAGCAGACCGACGTGTTGGTCCAGCCAGCTCACGGAGCCCTTGTAGGTGCCGGTGATGTAGTCCGCCGACTCCACCCCATCGACCCAGTCCAGGAAGAACTGGCTGCGCTGGTGGTCTCCGGGAAAGAGATGCCAGATCTCCTCCATCGAGGTCTCCCCAGGACTGCCCTTCTCCCCATCAAAGTACAGACTGTCATAGGCCGCAGGCGCATGGTAGGGCGTGTGGTTGTCTACAAAGTGAATCCACAAGAAGAAAGGATCTTCCTTGTCCTTGCGTCCTTCGACATAATCCAAAACCCAGGGCAGGGTCTTGTCAGCCTTGCGAACATGGTCCCCGCGACGGATGTCCTGAATGCCTTGGGGCACGTTGGACACTTCCGGGTTCAGCCAAGGCATGTTGATGTGGGCCGCAGTGCGGTATCCGTGCAGCCTGAGCTCTTCGGGCAGGGTCTGAATGCGCGAGGAGATGGCCGAGACATTGGAGAAGGCCCGGTGGTCGCTGGGGTAGAGCGAGCTGAGCAGACTGGCGTGCGCCGGCAGGGTGGTGGTGATGGGCGTATAGGCCCGCGTGAAGTTCACGCCCTGGTCCGCGAGACGCTGCAGATGTGGTGTATACAACTCATCGTTTCCATTCATGGGCAGCATGTCCCCGCGTAGGGTGTCTGCCGTGATTAGCACGATGTTGTAGGGAGGCTCTGGCCAGTTCTTGGGGGGCGGAGGCGGCAGTGGTGGCGGCTCAGCCGGCGGCAGAACGACCAGCTCAGGCGGCGCCACGGTCGGTGCGATGGGCTCGGTGCTGCAAGCCAGGAGTAGAGCAATCATTGGATGGCCGCCTGAACTTCAACAAAAACGGGACTGGACCACGCCGCATCGGGGGTCCACTCGTCTTGGGTCTGTACGACACGAAGGTAATAGGCATAGGTTCCGTAGTCCACGTCGTCCACGTAGGTGCCCGA
>JBLHMA010000097.1:0-14523 GCA_047621545.1 Cognaticolwellia sp.
TCGCGCCGGCCATGATCTGGATCCACGAAGCCAGCCACTTGGGTTCGAGCCACGTGCGCTGTTCTGGTAGTTCGCTCCGCTCGGACCACGACTGTGATGACAGCGAGGATGGGGCTTACGGCATAGCCGCCTTCTACCTGAGACGCTGGATGGGACGGCACCCAGATGGGCTGCTCATCGATTGTCGGCCGGTGGTCGGCTCTGCGCGGTGTAGGCTGATCAACGAGACCTCGCCTGACTGGCCGGTCTGTGAAGAGCTGGAACGGCGCTGTGAGTAGGCGCTGTGAGTAGGCGCTGTGAGTAGGCGCTGTGAGTAGGCGCTGTGAGTAGGCGCCGTCAGTAGGAATGGAAGATGAGTGCTTTGATACTGGTGGCCCTTCTCGGGTGCAGTGAGCCGCGCTCGATTCAGGGGGTCGATGTGGCGTGCGAGGACAGCGCGGGCATCTCAGATGTTGCCAACATCTGGCAGGTCTTGGACCGCTTGGATCCCGAGTGTGCCGAGGCGCTGGCTGCACCGGTGGGCTTGGTGCTGCCAGGTGGTGCAGCAGGTCGAGCTTGAGGGTGGCTATGCGCGCTACACCCGCGCTCGCCGAATCGTAGACCCCGGGTCTGTTGAGCAACTCAATGAGATGTGGCTCTTCTATCCGGTCGCGGTGGCGATGCTCTTGCTGCACGAGGCGAGTCATGCCCGCTCTCCCCACACGCGCTGCGGTGACAAGGGCACGGGTTGGATCTGTGATTCCAGCGAGGAGGGCGGCTACGGAGTCGAAGCCTTCTACACCTTCGGTCAGGCAAGATGATCCGTGGGAGGCGCCAGCGGAGTGCGACTCCGCAAGGCATGAGAACGAAGGAATGCGCAAGCATTTCGAGGACGAAGAACGCAGCGGAGGCGTGCGAGCGCAAGCCTCGCATGTGGTCAGTCTGCCTGATCGAGGGTGTACCTCTCACAATGGCTGGATCGACACCCGGATGCCATGGGGTCGGCCTGCAATGAAGTCGTGGCCTCTGCCGGGTGCGAGCGCATCAACGAGACCTCGAACGACTGGCCGGTCTGTGACCAGCTGCTGCAGAAGTGTGACTGAGCTTCTGGAAACCATCCGGGTCGGTGCAGTCGCGAAGCGTATAGTCCTGACCTATTCTCAAGGACGCCATGTACATCCTGGCCGCGATGTTGACCGCCTGTACCCCGCAAGAAACCGGGGGTGACGACCCCACCGAGACCGGGACCATGGACACTGGGACCTACGAGGGGGACCCTTGGGCGGAACTGCCCCGGGGACTGAAGTGGGTTCGAACCCAGCCGATGTTTCTCAGCGGGCTGACGGTCATGATGGATGACCCAAGCGATGCGGTGGTCGACCAGTACTTTGACGGCTTTCACGCCAACGCGGCCCACTTCTGGGAACGCGGAGCACCCACGGAGGTGAGCGGTTGGCAGGACAGTGGACGCAGTGACATGCGCTGGCTGAGCTGGCTGCTGGCGGACGGCACCAGTGGCGAGAATGGCGAGCTGCTCGGCGGCGTGGGGGCAAATGCACCGGGTCGTGTGGGGTGGCAGATCTCCGATGAGCCCCGGAGCTGGGATGACATTGCCCAGGTTGAGGTAGGGATCGCTGCCGTTCGTGCCGCCGATCCCGACGCTCTGATCGTCTTGAACCTGGGCTATTGGTGGGAAGCGGACGCGGACGAGGCCACAGCCTATGTGGCCCAACTCGACGTGGACGTCATCTCCAACGACCACTACTCCTTCAACTACGGGACCTACGAGTTCCTGGAGCGACACCGCAGCGCCGCCCTACAGGTGAACAAGCCGTATTGGCGCTACCTAAAGTCCTACACCGATGCGGGGGACGACACCTACGCCAAAGAGACCGACCGCACCTGGAACGCCCTGGTCGGGATGGTCTACGGCTACACCGGTCACACCTGGTTTGTGTATCAAATCGACCCCGTTCATGGGCTTAGCACAAGCCTGTACGAGACGACCGGCGCCTGGAGTACCGCACCCAACGCCCGGTGGGAGAAGGCCGCCGAGCTCAACCAGTGGATGCTGAACCTGGGACAGATCACGACCCAGCTGACCAGCACAGATGTGCGCTACATCCCCTTCAATGCGGTCTACACGCCCGATCTGACGACCAGCTGGGCGCGAGGGGCCGGTGGGGACCCCTACATTCAAGACATTGGGCCCACGAACATGGGCAGCGGGGACTTTCAGGAAGGCGTGGTGGGCTACTTCGAGGACCGGCGTGGCGAGACCTACATCATGCTTCAGAACGCCAACCACGAGAGCGCAGACTGGCCGCTCTATACGCGGGACTCCGCTGACTTTAAGATCACCTTCGACTTTTCACAGGCCCCCGCGAAGCTCTCCAGGGACAGCGTCGAAGTCTTTGACTACCGCACAGGAAAGGTCAGCGACATCGCGCTAAATCGAAGCGGTGACTCCGCCACGCTTACGACAGAGATTCCGGCCGGCGAAGTGTTTTTTTTCAAGTATAAGACCGGCGCCAAGTGGGCGCGTCAGGAGTAGGACCGTGCCTAAAACTGCCCTTTCAATCGCTGGATCCGACCCGGCCGGAGGCGCTGGAATCCAAGCGGATCTAAAGACCTTTGCGGCCCACAAGGTCTACGGAATGGCCGTCATCACGGCGCTGACCGCTCAGAACACAAATGGGATCACCGGTGTGCACCTTGTGCCGCCGGAGTTTGTCGTCGAGCAGATTCAGACCCTACTGGCCGACATGCCCGTGGACGCGATCAAGCTGGGGATGCTGGCAAACGCCGGAATCATCTCCGCGGTGGCCGATGTTCTCAAGGGCTTTGATGGCCCCATCGTCTTGGATCCCGTGATGGTGTCGACTTCGGGGCATGCGCTGATCGACCCCCAAGCAGTGGGTACCCTGCTCTCGGAGATGCTGCCCCTGGCCACTCTGGTCACACCCAACCTGCCCGAGGCCAAGCTGCTCCTACAAGGCGCCGAGCCCCAGCACTTTGTAGAGAAGACCGGGGTCGCTCTGCTGCACAAGGATGGACATGGGGCCGACAAGGTGGTCAGAGACGTGCTCTACCAACCGGGAATGCCACCCCAGGTGTTCATGCATCCGCGCGTTGAGACCCGGAACACCCACGGGACCGGGTGCACCCTGTCCTCGGCTGTGGCAGCCAGGCTCGCCAAGGGGCAAGCGCTCCCCCACGCTTGTGAGGGGGCCATCGCCTACATCGCGGAGCTCATCTCTGCTTCTGCTGGGCACAGCTTGGGCACTGGAAAGGGGCCACTGCTGCACGGACTCTAGTTGAACCCGGGCAGAGAGGCTTGGCCTTATGGCTTGCCGTGCACCGAGACGCTGAGCAGCATGCGGTTCTGGTTCTTGAGTGCACCAAAGCCTGCGGAGTAGGCCTCGAATCCAAAGTCGGTGGCCTTGATGGCCACGGCACCCTTGACGTGAAAGCTGACCTCGTCCTGCTTGACGGCCATCGGCAGGGTCAGGGTCTTGGACTTTCCGCGGATGGTCAGGTCGCCGGTCATGTTGAGCCGGTCGCCGTCCATCTCACACTTGGTGCTCTTCCAGGTGATGGTCTTGTACTTGTCGCCGTGGAGTTGGTCCTCGCTGAGCATCTCCTTCTTGATGTCCTCGCGCTCGGAATCCTTGGGGAAGGTGGTGTAGCCCAGGTCTTCACGGATGGGGGTCGCGTCGACCACCAGCGTGCTCACGGGAACGCTGATGTCCATGGAGCAGGTGCTCAGGTCAGCCAAGTCGATTGTGGCTGCGCCGGTCCAGCCCTTGGACTGAATGATGTGGTCATGGGCCAGAGCGGCGGCGACCGTGCTGGGGTCCTTGTAGACCTGGATGTACAGCGAGCCGTTCAGGTTGTAGGTGCTTGCGGCGGCCGCTTCGGGTGCAGTCAGGGCGGGGTTCAGGCATGCGAGAAGCAAAGGGAACAACATAGGTCTCTCCAAAGATGTGCCCTCAGGATGCCACAGTGGTGCTTTTGATTCCCAGGGGGGCCCTTAATCCGGCTTACTTGAGCTCGAACTGCAGGTACATCCGGTACACCGTTCCATCCCCAGGCTCAGCCCCAAGGGGGGTCATGCCATAGCGGTTTAGGCGCTCTAGCGCGGCCTCGCCGAAGAGCTCAGGGCAGTCGATGATCTGCACCTGTTCGGGGGTCCCGCGCTTGGAGACCTGCATGTCCAGGATGCAGGTCAGGGACTGGGCCCAGTTCTCTTCCATCCAAGTCTTCATTGTCCGGCTGGTGCGAGGCGCACTGGGCCAGTCGGGTCGGGCTGTAGGCTCCATACGCACAAGGCGGATGCCGCGTCCCCGGGGGACCGGTGTGCGTACCGTATTGCTGATGTAGCCGAAGGTGGCCTGGTGCTGTCCGTCTACCGCCATGTCGTTCTGTACTGGAGGATGGAAATCCCAGGCGCGAACGGCTTGGACCGAGCTTTTGCGCAGGGACTCTGGGCAGTCGGTCGGAACGACGTCCTTGACCTCGCCAAATCGGTCGACCATGGCGGTGACTTGGCAGGTGTGCAGCTCCCGCGGCTTGGACTCAACGTAGACCTGAGCGGCCATGTCGGGGACGGGCTCGGTTCGGTTGTAGGGCTTGGTGTTCACCACCTCCCCAGCAGCGACCTCTCCGGCAACCAAGGCTGTGGCCAAGGTGAAGAAAGCGAGCAGCAGAGGACTACGCATCCTGACCTCGCGCGCGGTTCCAGTGCTGTCCAAGGCCGTGACCACCAAGCTGTGAGAGGGCCGCCAAACGTATCAGGCCGGCGCTGGCTCCTCTTCTATAGGAGAGCCCGTTGCGCATTGGAAGCATTCCCAGGCAGACCTTGGCGGGGTCGGCTTCGGGGCTGATCTTCTCGGCGGTGTTCAGCAAGGGCACGGGACCCAGATCGAAGCGCTCCCGTTGGCCATAAGCGACGTACTCGCGCAGCTCTACGGCGATGTCCTGCCAGCTCTCCACGGCCTGTTCGCCAGTGCAGCCGGCGTCTTGGGCGCCCAAGAGTGCGCCCACGCCCACGTACAGGTAGAGTTCCATCGCGAGCTCCTCGTCCGGCATGGGCAGTTTGTCCCGAAAGTTAGCCGCAAAGCTGAATAGGTCGTTCTCTACCATCTCTCGAAGCTCCCGCGTTGCATCCGGCAGATCGGTCGCAGCGGCCATTCGCTCAACTCTGGCCAAGACCATGGCTTCGGCGTCGGTGTCGGGGAGATCAGGTAGAGGGGCGCGTAGGCGGTCCAACCATCGCATGGGCTACTCGCAGACTTTGTGCAGCCAGTCGGCAAACACTTGGCTCTCGACCACATGGCGGGTGTGGCTGAGCATCAGGGTCTGCAGCGGGGGACGCCAGCTCTCCTCCAGGCCGGAGCCTTCCAGAAAAGTGCGCGCGGAGAGGTGGCCCTGCTCTTGGACCATTCGTTCGAGCACGTCTCTCAGCTCCTTCTCCAGCTCTTCACTGGCGGCGGCGGCGCTCAGTATTTGGTGCACATCGTCGACCAGGGCGATGGGCTCGAGCTTGGCCAGCTCCTCGCCCCAGGTGGACACCGGAAAGGCCAACGCGACGTCGACCATGTCCGAGCGCATCTTGCCGTACTCATCGGCATTCTTGGGATCGCAGATGTTCTCCACGGCGATGCCTATGGCGTGGCTAATGGCCCCGTCCACGTACACCCTGATCCGGCCCTCGAGCTGGCGTTCCACCTCTGAGCCCACCATCTTGGCGGCCACGGATGCGGCCCCTGCCCACTGTGCTAGTCGGCCTGTGCCGAGGGCCTTTGTTGGCGGTCTGAGCAAGGAGGCAAAGTCCGTCAGGCTGTGGGTGAGCACCTCGCGCATCAGGTTGCGCATGGCTTGGTGATCCACCATCGCCCGCAGCATCTGAGGGTCCGGAGAGTAGGGCCGCTGTAGCAAATCCTGAACCGGTTCCACCGCCTCTCTGGGCACTCGGCGCAGCAGAGAACGCTGATCGGACTTGAGTTGGGCGATTCCCTGCTGGAGGCGCTCGCCGATCCAGCTCTTTGTCCCCGGGTTCTTAAGGCTGCTGCGCAAACCTTTGAGCAGAGCGTCGCCCACCATCTTGGGATCCACCAGCTCTGCCAAAGGCCGCTCCAGCAGGTCCTCTAAGACCAGATTCACCAGATCCTGCATGTGCTTGGGCTCGCCGCGAAGGCGGCCGAGCAAGAGCGTGGCGTCGGGCATGCTTCCTCCGTGGCTCCAGAAGGGATAACCCTGAGGGGTGTTTAAGCACATGACACCGGGCGTACGCCCTTCCGGACTGAACCTACCCGTGTTGGCTCTGGCCATCCTGTTGATGCTCGGCGTGGGCACGGCGCTCTCCACCAGCGCGGTCAAGCTGCTGCGGGCCCTGGGGTTCTTCCCACCGCCGCGCGAGCCGGTGGAGGTCTTCTACGAGCCTTACAGCGACGGCAAGCGGCTAGAGGACCTGCTTGGACCCGACGAGCGGCCCGGAGAGCTGCATGTCTGGGAAGTGGAGCCGGCTACGGAGTCAGCGCTTCCAGGGCCGGAGCCGGTTGCCGAGCCGCCACCAGACAGCCCGCCGCCGTCAGGCTCGCCAGCACTGCCAAACCCGAACTGAGCCAAAAGAGCATGTGGGTGTCCATGCCGCTGTCCACGATCAAGGATCCGCCCAGGTTGCCTACGCCCGAGCCTACGCCGCCAACGGCCGCGGAGAGCAGGCCCAGTCCGCTGGTGCGCAGGTGCTTGGGTGCCCGCTCGCCGACCAATGCCACCGCGGCGATCCAGAAGGCGCCAAAGGTCACGCCATGTACGACCTGGGCCCCCACGGTGAAAAACAGGCTGGTCGCGCTGGCGCTCAGCACCCACCGGGGGATGGCCAGCAGCATGGCGCCGATCAGCAGCTTGCGGGCGCCGAACCGCTTGAGCAGCCAGGATCCGCAGGCGAGCACACCGACCTCGACCCCGACGCCCAGGGCTACAGCGACCCCTACCCAGACCGTGTCAAAGCCCTGGGCGTCCAGGTGGACCGAGAAGAAGCTGTCGTAGACCGCGTGACCTGCGAAGTGGAAGGCGGACGCAATGAGGAGGAGCACAAAGGCGGGGTCTGTCCCCAGCTTCCGAAGAGCGGGGCCCAGCTTGGGCGGTACCTTTGTGGGGGCGGGGGGGCGGGGAATGGTGAGCACCACGGCCACCATGCCCACTCCAGCGGCCAAGCCGAACCAGAGGGGAGAGATGCCGTAGTCTCGACCCAGACCGGCACCGAAGGCTGCGATTAGAAAGCCCACTGAGCCCCACATGCGCACCCGGCCGTAGCGGTCCGGCCTGCTGCCTAGGGCGCGCAGTGTCAGTCCGTCTACCAAGGGGCCGCTGCCGGTTCGGCCGATGCCCAGTGCGAGCACCCCCAGCAAGGCCAGGGAGGATGGCAGGCCCAGCAGCGCCAAACAGCCCAGCAAGGCGGAGCCGGCCGCCAAGAGCAGGATCAGGGGCGAGCCCTGGGTTTTGTCGGATGCGACGCCCCATGCGGGACCGAGCACCAAGCGCATCGCTGGGGTTGCGGTCATGGCGAAAGTCAGGGCGACGCCTGTGACCCCCAAGGCCTTGAGCTCCAAAGCCAGGTAGGGGAAGACGGCCCCAAGCATGGCCAGGGAGAGACCTTGTAGGAGCGCGAGGCGGGAAAGCATGGCCAGCCGCGTAACGCGGGTTTCAGTCCTGCGGCTTGCGCAGAGACACGACTGTCGTCCCGGTCACCACAAACTCGCCGAGCTGCACCGGTGCGATGGGCTCTACCCTGCGCAGCGGCGTGCCGGGTGCGTAGATGTAGGTTGGGCAGCGCTCGTGCAGAGCGCGCAGGGTGATGGTGCCTTGGGGGCCCACCTCTACGGCAGCCTGGCGGCGTCCGGCCAGAGCGCGATCCAGGGTGAATCCGCCTTGGCGGGCGCGGGCGGCGCGGGAGCCGGAACACCAGCGGATGTTGTCCTGTCCGCGGCGGTCTGGCAGGGCCATGCCGGGGTGGTTTGGCTCCCGGCCCAGCTCGGTGACCTGTCCCATACCCACGCCCATGCGCAGCGGGGTGTCGGCGACGAGCAGTCCGGCGTAGGGGCCGTTGTTCAGGCTGTAGAAGGTGATGTTGCCGCCTGGGGTGCTCATGGTGGCGCCATGGTGCAGGGGCAAGGAGGTCCCCGCAGGCACGGTCTGGCCATTCAAGCCGATTCCGTGTTGCATGGGCTGCATGCGAACGCCTTCGCGGGAGATGTCCACGCGTACAACAGCTTGGTCGCTGCGGTTCACCCAGCGTCCGTCGGGCAGCAGGTCATAGGTGTAGCCAGCCACTACTTCTGCCATAGGCACGGCCGGCAGGGCCAAGCCTGCCATGACCAGGTCCACCTCGGAGTTCTGGCCCATGTCCAAAATGATGGTGTTGGAGCCGGTGGGCTTGGACTGGATGGCCCGGACCGCCGTGATGGCGTTCTCCAGAGCATCTGGGGTGCCCATCACCATGCCGCGTCCCGACTCGATCCAGGTATACCGGTCTTGTGGAGCGATGTGGTACGCGCTCAAGAACAGGCGGTTGGGGTCCAGGACGGGAAGGGAATCGACCGCGGTAATCAGGGCCGGTCCACCTGGGCGAAAGCCTTCCAGCAGTACGATTGGATCGGGCGGAAGCGAGGGCATGGGCTCGCCCTTGGACACCCGGACGAGGGTGTTGGTCTTGACGGCGCCCAGGATGCTCTGGGGCAGCCAGCAGCGGGTTCGGCCCACTGCGCGGTAGCAGCTAGAGTTGCCCACCAAGCCCTTCAGGTTCAGATTCGCCACCGGCTCCCAGGGCAGCTCGGCCTGGTTCATGCAGATCTTGGTGGACTCGGAGAACCAGAACTCCCCAGCGGGGGTCTTGGAGTTGATGCGCGCAGCCAAGTTGACAGCGTCGCCAAAGGCGTCCCCGTCAATCTCTTCCACGTCACCTGTCGCGCAGCTGACGCGAATGATCAAGGTTCCGGTAGATGCGACCTTTTCGACCACGTCCAGTCCGGCGCGTGCGGCGTCTGTGGCGCTGTCGAAGAGCGCCATGTACGCATCACCCAGATTCTTGACGATGCGTCCGCCACGGCGGGTCAGGATGGGGTGCACGAACTTTTCGTGGGCTGCGAGCAGGTTGCGCAGACCCTGACGGTCAGCGCGTGACACGCTTGCCGTAAAGTTCGCCATGTCCGTAAATAGGACTGTTCTGGTGCGGGTGGCCACCCGTCGCCTCCGAGCTCGGGGAGGGAGTTTAGCAGACGCGTTGAATGCACGTACTGCAGGAGTCAAGCAAGCCGACCCCCAACGCGGCAACGCCGGGTTACAAGCGCGCCCCCTCGGAGGCCATTCAATGTCCAAGACCCGCTGTCGTTTTGCTCCCTCGCCGACCGGTCGACTGCATGTTGGAGGGGCGCGAACCGCTCTGTTCAACTACCTGTTTGCCAAGTCCACAGGCGGTAAGTTTGTCCTGCGAATCGAGGACACGGACCGTCAGCGTTCCTCTTTGGAGAGTGAGCGCGGGATCTGTGAGGACCTTCGCTGGCTGGGCCTGAACTGGCAAGAGGGACCCAATGAGGGTGGCCCCGGTGCCCCCTACCGCCAGTCCGAGCGGCTCGAGCTTTACGTCCAGCACATGCAGCAGCTCATTGACGCTGGGCGGGCCTACTACGCCTACGAAACCGGGGACGAGCTCACGGCTGAGCGCAAGCTGGCAGAGGCGGCCAAGACCTCCTTCCGCTACCGCCGCCGTGACTACTCCGAGCAGGACACGGCCCGTTTCAGGGAAGAGGGGCGCGTGCCGGTGTTGCGCTTCGCCACCCCGGCCGGTCAGGAAGTGCTCATCCACGACCTGATCCTGGGCGAGGTGCGCGTGGGGCCGGGAGACCTGGATGACTTCATCATCGGAAAGGGCGACGGTTTCCCGACCTACCACTTTGCCGTTGTTGTGGACGACCACCACATGCAGGTCACCCACGTGCTGCGCGCCCAAGAGCACCTGATGAACACCGCGCGCCACATCTTGCTTTATCAGGCTTTTGGCTGGGAGATGCCGGAGCATGGCCACATGCCTGTCATCAACTCGATCGGCGGCGGCAAGATGTCTAAGCGGGACAAGGCCAAGGCCGCCCGTACCGCTGCCAAGGAAGCGGGCTGGGATGCCGCGACCCTGAGCGAGAAGGTGGGCATCACCCCCCAGCTGGCCACAGCGTTCCTGAAGAAGAAGAACAACGATGTGGAGATCGCCATCCCCATCGCCGCGTTGCTCGGCGTAGAGCTGCCCGAGATCGACGTGGAGGACTTCCGAGCCAGCGGCTTTCTGCCGGAAGCGCTGTTGAACTACCTGGCGCTGCTGGGCTGGTCCAACGGGGACGACCGCGAGATCTGGGACCAAGCCGAGCTGGAGCAGGTCTTCTCCGTCAAGCGGATTGGGGCGTCTGCCGCCCGCTTTGACCCGGCCAAGCTGCTGTGGATGAACGGCCAGTACGTACGGGCCTCGACCGTGGAGCGCTTGGTACAGGCCAGCGCCGACTACACGGTCCGGAACCCGGTAGGGTTGCTGGCTGGGTTGGATCCCGCTCGCCTCCACCTGGTGATCTCCCTGTTCCATGAGCGCTTTCAGACCTTCGCCGAGCTGGAAGAGAGTGCGGCTTGGGTTCAGGATGCACCGGTGGTCTACGGACCGGAGAAGTCCATCAAGAAGCACCTGGTCAAGGGGGACGGCTTGGCCCGTCTCTCCGCGAGCGAGGCCTTCGTGGCTGGCATTCAGGACTGGAGCGCAGAGGGTATTGACGCTGGACTTCAGGCTGCTGCAGACACCCACTATGAGGGCCGCGTTGGCAAGCTGGCACAGCCCCTTCGGGTCGCGCTGACCGGTGGTCCGGTGTCTCCAGGGATTGGGGAGACCTTGGCCATTCTGAGCCAAGCGGAGTGCATCGCACGCATTCGGGCTTGCAGCGCTCACTTTGCCGAGCTGGCGTGAGCGACATCCTCCGGAAAGGGAAGCGCCCTCTCCGGGTGCTCTTCGTACACGGTCTAGAGTCGGGTCCCAGCGGCGGAAAGGTCGTTGGGATGCGGGAGCTGGGCTTGGAGGTTGTTGCTGTAGACATGCACATGTCGCAGTGGCGCCTGGACAAGAAGAACAGCTTCCTGCGAAACATCCTGCGCCTCTGGCAGGCCTGGATGACTCTCTTTCTGCTCTTGGGCGCCTTGCCGGTGGCTCTGCTGGCCAATCCATGGTCCGGCGTGGCCATGGGGGTCGGTGCCATTGTTTGGGGTCGGATCCGGTGGAAGAGCTGGGTGGCGCTGGCCATCTCCAAGAGCTTGACGGCCTGCGTAGACATCCAGCGGGGGGCTCTGGCCCAGCAAGAGATCGACGTGGTTGTCGGGTCGAGCTGGGGCGGTGCAGTGTGCATTGAGCTTCTGGTGGCCGCCCACTGGTCTGGCCCTACTCTGTTGCTGGCTCCGGCATGGCAGAAGGTTCAGGAGCGCATCGATCCCGAGCGGGTCCCAGCCGTATACGCGCGCCTGCAAGCCCTCTCGGCGCCCATCCGCATCCTGCATGCCCCTGACGATGACGTGGTGCCCATCGCGCACAGTGAGCGCATGGCGGGCGGTCGCATTGGTCTGACCCCCGTTCCCGGAGGCGGCCATCGCTTGCTCAGCACGCTGAAGGACGGGACCCTACTCCAGGCCGTTGGGGCTCTGACTCGGTGACCAAGCGGGCTAGCGGAGCGCTTCACGCCCGTGGGGTGCATCCCAATCCAGAACTGGATTGATGGGCAGAATCCGGT
Source organism: Cognaticolwellia sp. (assembly GCA_047621545.1). Lineage (GTDB taxonomy): Bacteria > Myxococcota_A > UBA796 > UBA796 > CAJQPC01 > CAJQPC01. The sequence continues at coordinate 11,793 of JBLHMA010000097.1, forward strand.
GGGGATTGATGGAGTCATGGCTGTAGTGGTAGTGGCGCACGATGTGGTCAAAGCGCACGTTTTCCCTGATTCCTTCCACCTGGTAGAGCTCGCGGGTGTAGGCCCAGAGGTTCGGGTAATCGACGATGCGCTTCCGGTTGCACTTGAAGTGCAGGTGGTAGACCAAGTCGAAGCGGATCAGGGTGGTGAACAGGCGCCAGTCGGCCTCTGTCAGGCGCTCGCCCATCAGGTAGCGCTTGGTGCTCAGGCGCTCCTCCAGCCAAGCCAGAGAGTCGAACAGGGCATGAACCGCCTTGTCGTAGGCTGTCTGGGTTGTAGCAAAGCCGCTCTTGTACACCCCGTTGTTGACGGTGTCGTAGATGCGGGCGTTGACGGGCTCCATGGCTTGGCGCAGGTCCTGGGGCCAGTAGTCGTCGCGGTTGCCGGTGATCCCGTCGAAGGCGCTGTTGAACATGCGAATGATCTCGCTGCTCTCGTTGCTCACGATCACGTTGCGCTGGGTGTCCCAGAGCACTGGAACCGTGATGCGGCTGGTCAGTCCAGGCTGGCTCTTGTTGTAGAGGTCCCGCATGAAGGGCAGCTCGAAGAGCGCATCGCCGACGCTTGGCCAGGTCTCGCTCTTCTCGAAGGTCCAGCCATCGTCCAGCATGTCCGGATGCACCACGCTGACCCCGATATGGTCCGTGAGGCCCTTCAGGTGTCGGAAGATCAGGGTGCGGTTGGCCCAGGGGCAGGCGTGGGAGACGTAGAGGTGGTAGCGACCAGACTCGGCCTTAAATCCACCATCTCCGCTGGGGCCAGGGGATCCGTCGGCGGTTACCCAGTTACGAAAGTGGGCCTCGGAACGCTTGAATGCGCCACCTGTAGACTTGGTGTCGTACCACTTGGTGGACCATTCTCCGTCGATCAGCATGCCCATGGGGACTCCCTTATTGTCCCTAAGGTATTGTACTGAATCTAGGATGCAAGCGGGAGTTCGGGACCACACTGTCCCAGTAATGGGTGGACCTGGCTCAGCGCCTCTGTTCAAACAGAACAGCCGGGTCAAAACCGCGCATCGTCAGGCCCGTGGCCTGTTCCAGCGCCGTGGGGTCCGCCAGGTCATCCTGGTCCGCCGTAGAGAGCAGGTCCGCGTCCATGTCGGGCCGCATGCGGGCGACCAGGGTGAGCAGGCGCAGTGGCACGGGCACCCGCAGGCGGTGGGTGTCCAGGTGGTGACCGATGCGGCGCACGATCTCCTTGAAGGGCAGGGCTTCTGCTCCGCCTGCATCGAAGGCCTGGTTGGGCAGCTCGGGCTGCTCGAGCAGGGCCAGCATGGCGCCGCCAAAGTCGTCCACGTGAATGGGCTGGCGCATGGCGCTGCCGTTGCCAACCATGGGAATCACGGGGCTCTTCTTCACCAGGTCGGCCAGGGTGTGGAAGCTCTCGGCGTGGCCGGGCGTGTGGCCCACCAGGCGTCCGCCAAAGGGGGCGCTTGGGCGCAGGGTGGCGTAGGGCAAGCCGGAGGCCGCCAGCTTGGCCTCGTCTTCGCGGCGCTGCTTGGCATAGCCGGAGTCGCCGTCCCAGTGAACGCAGGTGGAGCTGGCGTAGACCGTGGGAAGACCCAACTCCAAGACCCGGTCCATCATCTTGCGGTCCAGATCCATGGCAGCGGTGCGCTTGGATCCGTCTCCGGTGCCCATCACTTTACAGGCCAGATGCAGCACCGCGTCGGCCTGAGGGACTGCGGCGAGTTCCTCGGCAGCGGCGTCTTGGGACAGGTCAATGCGTGCGGCGCGGATGCCGGGCAGGGTCATGGCGGTGTTCCAGTGAACCCCGTAGACTTGGTGCCCTTGGTCGCGGGCCAGCAGGCAGACGTGGGCGCCCACAAAGCTGGAGGCGCCGGTGACGAGCAGTCTCATCAGACACGCTCCAGGCGGGTGATGGGGTCCCCGACCTTGAACACACCGGGGGTCTCGATAGCGGCACACAAGCCGCCGTGGCCAATCATCGCGTGAAGGGTACCGGGGCCCAAGGTGGCCTCCATTTGCTCGCAGGGGTCGCACTCATCGGTGCCGCGCAGGACGGCCGAACCGACCTGGAAGCGCCACCCAATGAGCGCCCGCAGGTTGATGCCGGAGACCAGGATGTTTCGGCGCAGCACGGTGTAGTCCCAGTCGTCTCGGCCCAGCAGGCTGGCGATGATGGGCAGATGCTCGGCTTGAATCAGCGTCACAGCGCGCTTCTTGGAGCGGCCGTAGTCCTTTGGGCCACTGCTCAGAGCCCAGCTCTGTACTTCAACCAGAGGCTTGCCTTTGCCGGGACGCAGAGCGATGCGCTGGACCTGGCCGGACTGGGGGGCCTTGGCCAGGATGCTGTTGATGAGCGGGGTGATCATGTCGGGTCCTTCTCTCGGGCGCGCTCGGCATGGGTGAGTATCGCGCAAAAAGTGCGGGCGAAGAGGTAGGCGTCTCCCGGCCAGCGCGCAGAGACATAGCGTCCGTCCTGCACCACGAAAGCCCCTGCATCGGAGGTGGGGGTGCCGCGTGTTCCGAGTGTGACCGGCCCGCGCACAAAGTCGGCAGGGTCGGTCAGCGTGCAGAGCTCCGCCTCTACCGAGAGGGGGTAGGTTCGGTAGTAGCGGCCCAGCTTCCAGAAGCTCAGTCCCCAAGCCAAGTACTCCATGTACGCGGGCAAACAGGTGGTCTTGGTGCCCGCCAGGACGGAGCGTCCGCTGCTGTCTTTGGACCGG
>JBLHMA010000098.1:0-14487 GCA_047621545.1 Cognaticolwellia sp.
TCTCCCGAGACGAAATCCTCGAGATCCTCGAGACTGCATCCCGCTTTAGGGAGGTCTCAAAGCGGCGCATCAAAAAGGTGCCCACTCTGCGGGGTCGAACCGTGGTGACCCTGTTCTTTGAGAACAGCACACGCACCAAGGTCAGCTTTGACCTGGCAGCCAAGCGCATGAGTGCTGATGGCGTTCACATCAGCTCAGGTACCAGCTCGGCCAAAAAGGGCGAGACCCTCATGGATACCGCCAGGAACATCGACGCGATGGCACCGGACTTGGTGATCATGAGGCACAGCTGCGCTGGCGCGCCGCACATGTTGGCCCGGAATTTCGATTTCTCGGTCATCAATGCGGGCGACGGCATCAACGAGCACCCAACACAGGCCCTGCTCGACATGCTGACCATGCAGGACCATCTCGGGGATCTGGAAGGAAAGACCGTCGCAATCGTCGGTGATGTCTATCACTCTCGTGTCGCTCGCTCCAATCTCTACGGTCTGCGCACCATGGGAGCGCGCGTACTGCTCGCTGGGCCTGGAACCATGTGTAGGCCCGAGATGGCCGGACCCGGCGTCGAGGTTCGCCACAAGATCGATGAGGTCTTGGAAGAAGCCGACGTGGTCATGATGCTTCGCATCCAGCGAGAGCGTCTGCCCAAGGCAATGCTTCCGACCTCGCGGGAGTATGCCCACTTGTATGGGCTGGACGCTGCCAAGCTGGCGCGAGCCAGCGACAAGGTGCTGGTGATGCACCCTGGCCCCATTAACCGGGGCGTGGAGCTGTCCCCCGAGGTCGCCGATGGCGAGCGCTCGGTCATCATGGAGCAGGTCACCAACGGCGTTGCGGTTCGCATGGCCCTGCTCTTCTTGCTCCTGGGAGGCTCCGATGACGCTTCAGCTTAAGGGCGGCCGCCTGCTTTGCATGGCCACTGGTGTTGACCATATCGGTGACATCTGGGTTCACCAAGGCCGAATCCGCCACAGCCCCCCGGAAGGTGTTCAGGCCCAGGTCATCGACTGCGCTGGCCAAGTTGTGACCCCCGCTTTGGTGGATCTAGATGCCCGTCTCTGCGATCCCGGCTTCACGTGGCGGGAGAGCTTGAGCACGGGAGGGGAAGCCGCCTTGCGAGGTGGATTCACCACCGTGGTCGCCAATCCGGAGACCGACCCGGTCACCGATGACCCCAGCTTCGTGCGCGAGGTCATTGCCCGTGCGGTCCTGGAGTCCAGGGTTGAGATCCGGGTCGCGGCTGCGCTGACCAAGGGCTTGAGAGGGGAGGAACTCTCCGAGTTGGGCCTGATGGCAGAGGCTGGCGCCTCGCTATTCTCCAATGCCGACCGGCTGGTGACTGACAGCTTGGTCCTACGCAACGCCTTGCTCTATGCACGCCCCTTTGGTTTGCCGGTGATGCTGCGGGCAGGGGACGCCGATCTGGAGTCGGTCGCGGTCATGAACGAGGGGGCTAGCTCGGCGCTGGCGGGACTACAAGGTCTACCTGCGGCAGCTGAGGAGTTGGGCATTGCTCGGCTCATTGCGCTGGCGCGGTACAGCGGAACCCATGTGCATGTCCTGGGCGTGAGCACCAAGCTTGCTTTGGCTCAGCTCAAATCGGCTCTGGCCTCGGGGGTGCCCATCAGTGGTTCCACGACGGCCCTGCATTGCTTGCTCAATGATCAGGAAATCTTGGCCAGCGGCTACGACACTGATACTCGCCTGATGCCTCCGCTACGCAGTGAAGAAGATCGCCTGGCGCTGCTTGAGGGCTTGGCGGACGGCACATTGCTTGGAGTCAGCTCCGCTCACGCTCCGCTGACCCGAGTGGATAAGGAGTTGGAGTTTGCCTATGCCACGCCGGGTGCCTTGGGGCTGGAGACTGCTCTGAGCAGTTTGCTCAGCTGCATGCCTTTGGAGCATGCGCTTCGAGCTTTGAGTGCGGGGCCCGCCAAGCTGTTGGGTTTGGAGCGAAGCCTGAGGGATGGTGCGCCGGCGGAGTTGCTCGTTCTCGACCCGCAAGCGACTTGGACGGTCGATCCCAGCACTTTCGCTTCAAAGTCTGCCAACACCCCATTGGCAGGACGCCAGCTTTCAGGCGTGCTCTCGGCGGTCATCCACCAGGGACAGCGCTTGCATCCCGCTTGAGGGGTGACGGCAGGGCCCCAGGTGTTAGTTTTGTGGGCCCCTCTCCTGAAGGAACCACCGCCCCCATGCAGCGCAATCCGATCACTCCCGCCGGCCACGCACGCCTTTATGCTGAGCTCATGCACGCGAAGCGCGTCGAGCGCCCCCACATCGTTCAGCAGATCGAAGAGGCGCGCGCGCACGGAGACCTGAAGGAGAACGCTGAATATCACACGGCGAAGGACAAGCAGGGCATGATCGAAGCCCGTATCAAGTGGCACGAGCACATCTTGGCCACAGCCGAGGTCATCGACATCATGGAGATGCCGCAGACTGGTCTGGTGATCTTCGGCACAACCGTGACCTTGCTGGACTTGGACACCGACGAAGAGGTGACCTACCAGATCGTCTCCGACTACGAGTCCGACGCAAAGCACGGTCGGATCAGCTACGCCTCTCCGATCGGTCGGGCCATTATCGGCAAGCGCGAGGGCGACGAGGTTGTTGTGGTGACCCCAAAGGGCACCCGGACCTTGGAGATCTCCGAGGTCGAATACAAGTAGGGGAGCTTCGTGTCTGAGTCGACCCAAGGCGAGGTTCAAGCCCCGTCCGCGGCCCCCAGCTTGGTGGTCAGCCCCAAGAGTGCCAATGCCCTGCACCGGGTCGAGCGCACTTTGCGCTATGCCCTCTCCCAAGATGGGATGGTGGCTTGGCAGCTCTCTTGGCTCGAGCGCACCCTGGTGCCCTTGCTCACCGAGGTGGTGGATGCCCTGCCGGCCCACCCTGGAGTCGCCCACATCGCAGCCGCTGCTGGTGCTCTAAAGGGCGTCGATCAGATGGCTTGGATGGACCGCGTCCCTTGCGCTCAGGCTGCCATAGTTTGCGTTCAAGCCGCACGGGCATCAGGGCTGGAACCTACATCCGAGCTGGGTCATGGGGAGCTCATTGTGGTGCCGGACATTCCGGAGCACCTGGGACAAGCGGTGGATGCCTCCAAGGTGGCAAAGCCTGCAGCGACAAAGGCTGAGCAGGTTCAGCGCCATGCCTTGGGTGCACCTCAAGGAACCGGTCGCGCACTGACCACGATAGGGGAGTTGGACCCGGCTCTGATCGAGCGCTTCTCCCAGGCGGGGATCGAGCAGATCAGCGACTTGCTCACCTTGGTCCCGTGTACCCACGAGACGCTGACTCCCAGGAGCAGCGAGGCGGAACTCGAAGAGGGAGCTTCGGTGGCACTGCAAGGGCGCATCGTGGCCAAGTGGGTTCGCTTCAGCGGCACTGTTCGACGGGAGGAGATCTCCTTCCAGGTCGGCGAGCGCTTGGTGCGCTGCAGTTGGCTCTCGGGCATGCCAAAGCTCAACGTTGGCAGGACCGTTTGCCTGGTCGGTGAGCTTGAGTTGGACGAGGATGAAGCGCTGTTGTTCGAGGCCTTGCCATGGGAGCCCGACAGCCGAGGCCTGGTTCGTCGCCCGCGCTACGAGGTGGATGGCCTCCCAGACGAGGACATCTGGCCTTTGATACGCCTTGCTTTAGAGCAGTACAAGGGTCAGATCCTAGATCCGCTGCCACCCACATTGTTGCAGGAATACCGAATCAAAGGCCTGGAAGAGTCCTTCATGGACTTGCACCTGCCCAAGCTTGGACTGCGAGCGGCCCGCACTCGGCCCGTGTTTGAGGAGCTGCTTCTTCATCAGCTCGCAGTGGCATCCGGGGACAAGACTGGCCTGCGTGGCATTGCGCATCCGCTGAACCACGAGGCCCTTGCCCTGCACCAGTTGGAGAGCCAGCTCAGCCTGAGCGATCCCCAAGAGATGGTCTTTGACGAGATTCGCCGTGATCTTCGTCGCCCCACAGCCATGACCCGTCTGCTCCAGGGTGATGTGGGTTCCGGGAAAGCCTTGATCGCCTTGCTCGCCGCACTTCTGGTCGGCGAGACCAAGGCACAGGTATGCTTCATTGGGCCGGATGACATCGCTGCAGAGCATCGATACCTCTTTGCCGAGCCTCTTCTGCGTGCTGCTGGTCTTGTGCCTCAGCTTGTCAGTGGCAAGCCCTCCATGGCGCAGGCCGACGCTATTCGCCGTGGCGAAGCCCACGCGGTGTTTGCAACCCACGCCCTGTTCGAGAACTTCCCAGAGTTTAAGAAGCTGGGCCTGGTCATCGTCGAGGAGCGGGCTCAGTTCGGTGTGACCAACCGCAAGGCAATCTGCCAGAAGGGGGTCAACCCGGACCTGCTGGTCGTTACTTCGGTCCCCATCCCCCTCAGCCTGACGTTTACAGTGTTCTCTCAGCACGATCTGAGCGTGCTCCGAGAGCCCATGCGACAGAGTGTGGTCACGAAGGTGCGCGGCCCAACGGAGCGGGAGGCGGCCTACGCCACCTTGCGTGAGCAGTTGGAGCTCGGTCGGCAGGCCTATGTGGTCTTTCCTACCCGTCAGGGCAAAGACCTCGTTGATCTAGAGCAAGCCCGCCAGCTCACCATAGCTCTGAGTACCGAGGCCTTTCCAGGGGCCAACGTGGCGCTGTACCACGGGGCAATGGGTCGAGAGGATCGCTTCCAGGTCTTCGAAGACTTTCAACGGCGCCGGGTCGATGTTTTGGTGTGCACGACCACCATCGAAGATGCACCCGAGGTCGAGAACGCCACGGCGCTCATGGTCGACCACGCCGATCGCTACGACCTGGTGCGGCTGCATCGACTTCGTGGCCACGTTGCTCAGGGGCGGCTGCCAGGCACCTGCGAGTTCGTCATGACCGCACAGCCCAGCGAAGAGGGCCAGGCTCTGGTGGAGCTTGTAGCTCAGGAGCAGGATGGTTTTGCCATCGCAGAGAAGGACCGTCAGCAGCGCGGGGACGCCGCATTGCTGGGTGGACGCCAGGAGGAGCTGCCCGACTTCCAGCTGGCCGACCCCACCCGAGACCGCCCTTTGCTGCTCAAGGCACGGCGTGCTGCGCTGGAGTTGCTCAAGCTTGACCCCCAGCTACGCCAGCGCAACCACCGCGGACTGGTGCGCTTGCTGCGTGAGCGCGGCATGGAGCTCGAGGGTGAGGCCAGACCCGAGGCCAACCGCGGTGGCGCCAAGGCCAAGGGTCGTCGCCGTCGTCGTCGTGGTCGCAAGAAGTAGGGCGGGCTGGGCTGATTGTTCTGGGCGGATAATTTTGAGCCGGGCCGATTATTCTAAGCCCATCTGAATTGCCCAGTTCTCGCTGAATGGCACGTCGATCAGAGCGGAAAAGCCAGGAAACGCCGGATGGGTGCGAACGATAAGCACCCATCCAAGCGCCATTATGGGGTAGACCCAGATCGGAAGGGGCTTGGTTGGCGCAAAGCAGGCCAAGCCCAAGATGCAGAGGTAGGCCCCCTCAAAGAAGACCTCGGGGGTGGCCAAGCGCCACAAGCCCGGGAGCAAGCGCAAGCCCATGTACAGCGGGTTCCAGACGCCAAGAGGCTTGGGTCCGAGCGCCAGCAATGTGAGCACCAGCGCCAAGGCGCCCAGAGCCTGAACCGTCCCGTTGCGTCGATCTCGCCAAAGCACGTACCCAGCAGCGCCCAGCCATGGCAGGTTCACCGCGCGCCAGAGCTCCAGGCGGTTCCACTGCAGGGGCCAGAGACTGAGTGTGTCGAGCATCGCGCGCTCGTACAGAAAGGCGTCCGGGTCGGCCATCTTGCCAGTCGAGCCATCTAGCAGCATGGACTGATAGAATCCCAGCGGCAGAATGAGTAGGGCGCTGCCCAAAATGGCCACGGCCAGGAACTTGGTGGGGGTCTGTCCTCTCTGTCGAAGGGCCGTCCCAACCAGCAGCAAGCCAGCAGCAGCCCCGGCGACCAGCGCCAAGTAGAGGTTGTCCAGAGCCATCAGAAGAAAGAGCATTGGGGCCACGACTCGCCACCGCCCCCCCTCTCTGGCCACTTTGACTAAGGACCAGGCGTATAGGGCCATCAGCGCCACCGAAGTCTTCTCGATGGTGTGCCAGTTCAGATCTCGGAAGATGTGCAGGCCCATCCCAAAGGGCATCGCGACGATCACTGCGGTTCGCCAACTGCCGCAGAGCTCCTTGAGTAGCAAGGCTGCGCAGAACCACCCTAAAGCAGGCCACAGCAAGGCTTGTACGTTTAGGGCGCCGTAGCCGTGTAGGAACAAGTCGAAGAACTCGGTCACCCAGTGGTGGCCTGCGTGCACGCCGATGAGCTTGACTGCCGGATCGTTGAGCGCGTCGATGGGGTGCAGGTACAGGCTCTTGTGCACCCCGCGCAGGTAGAACTGGAGCTGCCCGTTCTTGTCAGGGGTGGGGAAGCTGCCGTAGACCGTGTCGTTGAGAAAGGCGCTCAAGGGGGCGGTCAAGAGCACCACCTGCCCCAGCACGAAGGCGCCAGCCCGAGCCGCTTTCGGCAGGCGTAGCATCAAGGCCAAGGCGCTGAGGCAAAGCCCAGCAAGAAGGCAGGCAAGGTAGGCCGGCCACTCCTGTCCCAGAGTGAGCGCGAGGGCGTATTGTTTGGGGTCGGGTGGGGGGCCGTAGAGCACTTTTGGCAAGATACCCCTGCATGAACAACCAAGCCCTCTTGAACTGGTATCGCGGAGTAGCTAGACCGCTGCCCTGGCGCGCCAAACCGGCCGATCCATACGGCATCCTGCTCTCCGAGATCATGGCCCAGCAAACGCGCATCGAGACGATGCTTCCCTACTGGGAGCGCTTCATGAGCCGCTGGCCCACGGTGCAGGACCTAGCCGGAGCAAAGCCCGAAGAGGTGCTCGGTGAATGGGCTGGCCTGGGCTACTATAGCCGCGCTCGCAACCTGCACAAGGCTGCCAAGGTGGTCTCCGAACTGGGTAAGTTTCCGGACAACGCCCAGGACTTGCGGGCGCTGCCAGGGGTGGGGCCCTACACCGCTGGGGCCATTGCCTCCATTGCCTTTGATCAGGACGCGGCGCTTGTGGATGGCAACGTGGAGCGGGTGCTCTGCCGCTTTCACCGAATCGAAGAAGATCCACGCACACCCATGGTAAAGCGCCGGCTCTGGGCCCTGGCCGAGACACACATTCCCAAAGGCGAGGCGGGGGACCACAACCAAGCATTGATGGAGCTGGGTGCCACGGTCTGCACGCCGAGAAATCCAAGCTGCAGCCTGTGTCCGCTCTCGGTGGGCTGTGCGGGTCAGGACATCGCGGCTGTCTTGCCCAATAAGCCTCGGAAGCAGAAGGCCCCCGAGGTGAGGGCAGCGTGTGTGGGGTTGGAGAGGGAAGGAAGCATTCTGCTTTGCCGCCGACCTGAGTCTGGGCTCCTGGGTGGACTCTGGGAGTTGCCCTCGGTGGACTTGGAGCTCAAGGAAAAGGCCACCGAGACCTCGCTTGTGGAGCAGGGTTTGGAGGAGCGACTAGGAATGGAGGTCCAGTTGCTACGCAGGCTTGGGCAAGTTCGACACATCTTCACCCACCGAAAACTGACCCAGACGGTCTGGCAGGGCCGAGCCAGCGGAGATCTGACGCTTCGCTACTACGAGGCGGCGGCTTGGTTCGATCCCCAGGATTTGGGGAAGTTGCCACTCTCGAAGCTGGCTCTCAAGACGCTCGCGGTACTCGAACAGCCCGACGAGCAACTCAGCCTGCTTTGAAGGCCAGCCGGATCTATGTCAGCAGGTCCATGGGCTTTAGCACGCGCTCCAGCCAGACCCGTGCAGCAGCAACGTTCTCGGCGTTTAGGCCCTCCACCGTAACGATTACATGACGGGGTCCTTCGTCGTAGCGAGGGTAGCTGCCGATGGACACGTCGAGGAAGCGCGCTACAGCCTGCTCTAAGCGTTCGGCAATGTCGGTCTCATATTCGCCGGTGACGACTCGTGCTGTGTGCAGCACTTTTCCTCGGAAGCGCTCGGCTACGGCCTCGAACTTCAATCGCATTATCGAGGGCACACCTGGAAAAATGTGGACGTTCTTGCAGACGACCAGCGGAAAAGTCATGCCGCCGTCCCACCACAGCTCCGATCCTTGTGGAACTTCGGCCATGCGCATGGCGGCTGTGGTCAACTCGCCCTTGATCTTCTCTCGGAGAACCTGCTCCAAGCTGGGGTGAACCTCCAGTGGAAGGTCGAATGCCGCTGCGATGCTGCGCATGGTGATGTCGTCGTGGGTAGGGCCCACACCGCCTGTGGTGAACACAAAGTCGCAGTCAGCGGAAGAGCGTGCCGTCTCCTCGGCGATGTCCGCGACGATGTCGGAGAGAATTACCACTCTGCGCACCCTGCAACCCAGGGTCCGCAAGCGACGGATCAGGTAAGGCGCGTTCTCATCAGCGAACTTTCCGGAGAGGAGTTCGTCCCCGATGATCAGCAGTGCAGCTTGCTTCATGGCACCAGGGTAGCCCGCGTAGACCCGGGCGGCGCATGGGCTTGCAGGACTCGCTCTTCAGGTAGGCGCTCACCGTGCCGATCCCGAGGGGAAGAGAAAGGATCTTGCCCAAGCTTGCCACCTTCGTTTTTGTCGTGGGCAGGCGGCGTGTTGGCGTCTATGATGATCAAGATGAGCTTGCGCGGAACCCATCGCATTGAAAGGGGGTCCAAGGCTGACATGACGGCTCAGGAACCTCGATCCCGTTTCGGCGGGCATGCATTGAATGTTGTCGTGCGCTTCCACGGCGCCGTTGCAGAAGACGTGCTTGTTGGCCCGAGCGGCACCTTGCGTCGTGGGGGGCAGCTTCCGTTGGCCAGCGATGGCAGCATGCTCTTGGGCACTATCGACGGGCCTTTGGCTGTGGTCTTGCCAGAGGGACAGACCCGTTTTGGCTCGCTGCGCATGGCATCGGGTGTCTGGCGGTTCCAAGACCAGGCAGGTCAGCTGCACCCCATCCCGCCCCAGGCCAGCTTGGAGTTGGAGTTCGGCAACCTCACTCTAACCCTGCGACCTGTGCGCCACTTCTTCCTGAGTCGCGAGCTGCCTGCTGACATGATGGCCTTCGGCATGGTTGCCCTCTGCATGATCCTGGGGGGGAGCATTCAGGCACTGGTCAGCACGCGTCCGGCTCCCCAGTCCATGCAGATCCAGGAGAGCCCGGAGCTGATAGCTCGGCTGCTCTCTCAGGACTACGAAGGTGTAGACAACGGCAGCACGATGATGGAACCGGAGTTTGCGCCCCAGTACACCGATTTCTTCCTGCCGGCGGGTGACAAGGGGAACTTCAACAAGATGCAGGCTGGGGCTGAGGAGCCCAAGGATGCGCGGGACCAAGCCAACAGCCCAAAGCAGGAAATGGCACCGCAGGACGAGCACTCAGAGATGCCTGAGACGCTGGATGAGGCGGAGCAAGAGGCTGGGCCCAAGCCCGCTAAGAAGCGCTTGCCGGACGGCGATACTTTGGATGGGGCGGATGACAAAGCGGAGAAAGAGAGCGCAAGCGACGCCGAGAATGAGGGCTGGGGGTACAAAGATCAGCTGCCTGCAGAACAAAAGGAGGCCCAGCGTGTGGCAGAGGAGCTGGCACAGGCCGAAGAGGCGCTTCGCTTGGACCCGGACAGCCCCTGGGCGTTAGCCCAAGTGGCCCGCTATCAGTACCTGAGTGAGGACATGCAGGGCGCCCGGCGAACCTATGAGCGCTACATTGAGGCTCGCCCAGAGTCAGCGAGTGGCTACAACAATCTGGGCCTTGTCTACAAGCGGCTGGGGGACTTTGAGAAGGAAGAGGAGCTGTACAGGCTGGCCTTGGACATTGAGCCGGACGATACGGCAGCCATGAACAACCTCGCGGTCAACTTGGCGCACCAGGCCCGATACGAGGAAGCGTTGGGACTGATGGACCGGGTGGAGGTACTGGAGCCGGGGCAGCCATACGCTCAGCTTCATCGGGCCAAGATCTATGCCGCCATGGACAATCCCGAGCGGGCTTTGATCAGCCTGGACAGGGCCCTTGCCGGCATGGCAGCCCTGGACACGCTGCACCACATCGAATTCCGACAGGACATTCGGGTGGACCCTGCCTTGGACCCGCTGCGGGAGCGCGCGGCTTTCACGGCGTTGTTGGTTCAATATTATGGGGAAGAAGGGCGTTCTCTGGTAGGTTCTCCTCATGGGTGAGCTACAAGTCACCATTCGGTACAACGGATTCATGGTGGACCATCAGGTGGTGCGCGTGCGCGACGTTGTGCGCATCGGCGATTCGGCAGACGCCAAGGTGAGCTTCCCGGGTGCATCGGTTGCAGTGCACCGCGTCGGCGATGCCTTGGATATTAGAGGGCGCCGATTGCTCCAAGGCGAACGTATCGGATTCTCTCTTGGTCAGGTCAAGGTTGAGCTTGAGCACCTGCGGCCCTTACGGGTGCCGCGTCCAAAGAACTCGCCGTTAGACCTTCGCTTCTTGCTGTTGGCCCTTGGGGTTACAACTGCTGGAATGTGGGCTGACCGGCTCCATGCCACGCTGCAGGCACCGCCACCTGGAAAGGTCGCAGTGTGGGTTGAGAACGCCTCTGATGTGCTGCCACTTGCCCATGAACGTGAGCACAGAGAGCAGGTGGCTGCAGTTCGGCCAAGCTCGGAGGAGAGCCTGTTACCCACGCCGGTCGCAGCAGCCGAAGGGCGCGCAGCGACCAACGACGACCGGGTCACTGGCATCGCTTATTACCGGTGGTATAGGTCCATAGTGCCGTCGACCTTGGAGGCTGAGCTCGCCCGAATTCGCTTGGCCCAGGACCCGGGCAACTCCGAGCACAGGGCGCGTGTCGCACGTGGCGCCTACGACAATGATGACTTCGCGCAGGCGCTGGCTCACTACCAGATCCTCCTGGAGTCGGATCCGGGCAATACGCGGTGGCTCTGGGGGCGCTCTCAAGCAGAGAAGCGCTTGGGCTTCCACACCCGTGAACTCGAGAGCTATCGGCAGATTCTTGAGACGGATCCTGACAATGCAGGGGCCTGGGCCAGCGGCGCGGTGACTCTGGGGCGCATGGGAGACTTTGACGCTGCCGAAGACTGGCTGAGTCGGGCGCTGGAGCATGGCGGAGGCGCGCCCTATCTGCACCTGTACGAAGGAATGCTCCTTGCGCTGCAGGGCGACGATAAGCAGGCACTGGCTGCAATCGAGGACAGCGTGCGTCAGCGGGACGCCCTCTCTGACGGTCACCGCATCGAAATGCGCCGAGACTTGGCCATTGACCCAGCTTTCTCCTCCCTCCGTGGAGGCACGGAGCTGCGTTCGCTGCTGTGGCGCCACTATGGCGCTGCGGCGCCTCGAAAGCTCCGCCGATAGGGCAAGCTTGGCTTATCTTGGTAGGCTGGGGCCAGCTTAGGAGGTCCAGTGCGTACCGCAGTCGTCGCCGGCAGCTTTGATCCGATCACCAACGGGCACCTGGACGTTATTCGTCGTAGCCGGGAGCTCTTTGACCGTGTGGTAGTGGCCGCCGGCCGAAACGTGAACAAGAAGCGTATGTTTAGCCTCGACGAGCGATTGGCACTCATCGAGGCGGCCGTGTCAGACATCGAGGGCGTGGAGGTTGCGTCCTTTGACGGGCTGCTCGTTCAGTACTGCCAGAAGATCGGAGATGGAGTCATCGTCCGGGGGCTGCGGCCCACAGGGGACTTTGATTTCGAATTCCAGATCGGCTTAGCCAACATGGATTTGGCGCCTCAGATTGAGACGGTTTTCCTGTTGGCTGGACCGGAGAACCTGTTCATCTCCAGCAGCTTGGCCAAGGAGATTGCCATGCACGGCGGAGACGTGAGCCGCTACTTGCCGGCAGCTGCCCATACGGCACTGCTTGAGCGTATAGAAGGACTCAGGCAGGGGTAGAGACGGCTCAGCCCAGACGGGTAGCCAGCTTGGCGCCGACCATCTGGGCAGCGTCGAGGTGCCATTCCTCAAAGGACGCGTTGCCGAAAGGGTTCAGCAACTCCAACACCCCGTGCGTGCGGCCAGAAGGGCCTCTCAATGGGACGGCCAACAGCGCACGGGTTTGGTATCCGGAACGCTCGTCAGCGTTGGTGTAGTGCCGGTTGTCACGACCCACTTCTCGAACCCACATGGCTGTGTTCGCGTTCACGGACACACCAGCGATTCCGGCTTTGGCCGGAATACGCAGATCCGAGACCCCCTTGGAGCGTGGGCCCTTTGCTGCGGCGAAGATCAGCTCAGACCCTCCTGGCGTTAGAAGGAGGACAGCACCGGATTCTGCTGGTACGAAGCGCATAAGAAGGGTCAGCGCGGCCTCGCAGGCGGTGCTGGCGATGTCCGCTTCTTGAATACCCAAGTCTGCGTCGACCAGGGCCTCTAGGCGATCCATTCCTGCTTCGCTGGCGACTTCGAAGGCCGCAGAAGAGCGTGGGTCTGGGGCGTCTAACTGGCCGTCGATGTCCCCATCCAAGTCTACGGCGGTGGCCGCCTGGGCCACGCGGACTCCAACCTCGGCCTGGGTGGTGGCTTGGCCCAGGCGTACCTGAACAGGGGACATGCCACCGTCGCCCTCCTCGAGTTCGCGGATCTCAAAGGTGGTGTCAGCGTTGGGGTCCTGAACCATGATGGAGCCGTCAGCGTTGATGTCACAGACCACGCGGCTCAGGTCTTCGTTGTCCAGGCCTTGGGCGCTCAGGCCGTATCCAAGGGCCTCCATCCAGTTCTCGGCATCTACGGTGGTGGCCCCTGAGGGGGTCCGGATCTCAAAGCGTGCCATTTCGGGAGTCCTCCAAGGCAGTTTTAGGGCGGTTGACGCGCCACTGCCCTCGTTGAAGGCATAATAGCTCCTGTGTGGTTCCTCTGGCCTAGCCTTGCCCTTGCAGGTGAGATCGATGTGTGGCGGGCGCGCGCAGCTCTGGCTGGGGGCGACCTGTACGGGACCATGTCCCACTTGGATCGCGCTCTGACCGAGGACCCAGCAGACTGGTCAGCGCACGCGGTTTTTCGGGAGGCCTTGGACGAAGAGCTCCCCTGGCTGCTGACTGCTGTGTACAGGGACTTGGCCGCCAATGGCAACGCTGAGCAGCGCTTGTTGGCTCAGCTGGCCCTGGGAGAGAGCCTGAGTCCCGCAGAAGGGGTGGAGCCCATACTCGCGGCCTTGGTGCGCGCCCAACGTCACTTGAATCAAGGCAAAGCCGAGGCCACGCTGTCCGACTTGGAAGGGGTCGCGGACCCACGGGCCATTCCTCTTCGGGTACAAGCTCTTGCCGAACTCGATCGATCCGGGCCGCTGAGAAGAGAGGTCAGAGAGGCGCTGCGGATGCACCCTGAGCAGCCCCAGCTCTGCGCGGCCGCCTTGCGCCGAGAGCAAGATGTGCTCCTGAATCGAGGTCTTCGGAGCCAAGCACTGTCCGCTGCTGGCGAGCTGCTTGCCACTGAGGAGCCGACCGGCATGTACCGAGCCCATGCGCTCTACTTAAGCTTGGGGGAGCGGGAGTTGGCGCTGGCTGCAGCGGCTCGCTTGGAGGCGCTTGGGGAGGCGCAGGAGCTTGCTGCTCATAGGCCGTGGAGCGAGTCAATGGCGCGGGACGTTGGGCGCCTTCTCGCCATGCAGCGAAGCCCTAAGCTACCCGACGGCGCGACCCCGCAAGAGCAGGCGCGCGCGCTGGCTTGGGCCGCCCGCGAGAAGACTCGCAAGGGCCAACGTGCCTCAGCGGAGGCGCTCTGGGAGCAGCTGCTGACCATGCCGCAGGTGCCCAGTCCCTTGTATCTTGAGGCCCTATTGGCCTTGGAGAGCGCCGGCCGCAGTCCGCAGCAGCTCTTGCTGGAAGCCGAACAGCTCCGTGTGGGCGTGGCGATGGATCCCTTGCGGCAGCCGGACACCCTGCTGCAGGAGGCCTGGCTGCTCAGCGCGCGAAGTCATCGCCGGTTGGGACAGCTGGAGCAAGCCTTGGCTGCAGCGGACTTGTCGGCTGCCTTGGGGGCCGGTGGCGCCGCTCTTGTTCTTCAGGGGGAGATCCTGGAGCAGCTGGGGCAGGGGTCAGCCGCCTTTTTCGCATATGCCGAAGCGGCCTCACTTGGGATGGAGGGCCTGGAGATGCGCTTGGAGCGTGTCGCTCCGGTTCCGGGAAATCCGGGTGCAGTAGTACGGGCCATTCCCAAGAGCAGCCCCGAGGCTCAGCGCTCCTCGGTAGATGAGCAGAAGTCGTTTCTGGCCCCGGGAACGGTGATGGGCTTTGAAGGATCCTTGAGTTTGGAAGGGCAGTGGACCGTTGTGGTGTTCTGGGCAAGCTGGTGTGCTCCCTGCCACGTCGAGCTGCCCGAAGCAGACGCGATGGCCAAGCGTCTGGAAGCGCAAGGGGTTCAGGTCATCGCTGTGAGCATGGACGAGCGCAGGGAGGACGCGTTGAAGTACCTCTCGACTGCGGGGTTGGAGAACATGGAGCAGGCTTGGGACCTGGAGTTTGCCCGGGCGCTGGACGTTAGCGCTCTGCCTACCACGGT
>JBLHMA010000099.1:0-14475 GCA_047621545.1 Cognaticolwellia sp.
CCAGAGCAGGGAGGACCCGAGGTGGTGCGCTGGTGGACCCAAGGTGGCCCCCAGCTGCCTTTCGCGGACTTTGGCTGCGGCCACAGTCACTAGCTTTCTGTCGGCTCTTCGGGGCCGACTCCGTCGAGCTTAGGGCTGCGACGAGCGCAGCTACTCTGAGAGCACCCGCGCCAAGCCTTCTAGCAGCTGTTTCTGGAAGAAGGGCTTGGCCAAGAACGCTGTTCGAGGCTGCTTGGTGAGACTGGAAGTGACCTGGGTAGGTTCAAAGCCGCTCATCAAGAGCACGGGCTGATCTCTGTCGAGTTTACGCAGCTCGGCTACCAACTCCCCGCCGCTCATCTCCGGCATATTCATGTCCACCAAGGCCACGGTGATCGTGCCGGGATCGGACTGGAAGCGCACCAGCGCCTCGGCGCCAGAGTTGGCCTCCCAGACTTGCCAGCCCATGCGTCGAAGCATGCGGCTGGTGACCCGCAGCACGAGGGGCTGGTCGTCGACCACCAGGATGCGCTTGTTGTCATACTTTGCCGGGACCCGAGCCGGCTCGGGGGCAGTGACCTCATCGCTCGAAGCTGCGGAGAGGGGCAGCCCAATACGAAAAACGGTGCCCACCGAAGGCGTAGACAGAACCTGGATAAATCCTCGATGCCCTTGGACAATACCCAGCGCCGCAGCCAAACCCAGTCCATGACCACCCCTTCGCGTGCTGAAAAAGGGCTCAAAGATGCGGGTGATTTTAGACGACTTCATCCCCACCCCTTGGTCCTCCACCTGGAGCACAGCGTGAAGACCAGGCTCAGCCTGCTCCGAAGACCAACCGCGGGAGAGTTCCTCCATACTGAGCTCTTGCGTCAGCGTGCGAATATTGACGCGACCGCGCCCATCCATCGCCTGCGCGGCGTTGAGCACCAGGTTCATCACCACCTGCTGCAGCTGGGTTCGGTCAGCCGTGACCTGGAGCACATCCGGAGTCAAGTCCATCTTGACCTGCACCTTGGAGCCCACCAGAGAGCCCAAGAGCTGGTCCATGTCCTGGAGTACCTGATTCAGGTCCAGGGGCTCCACCACGAACTGGCCGCGCCCTGAGAAGGCCAGCAGCTGCTGCGTGAGCGCCTTGGCCTGGGTGATCGCCTCTTTGACCAGATCCAGAGACTCATTGGCCAAGTGCTCCGGCGCCAGATCCTCCTGGGCCACGGTGACCCCGGTGAGCATTGCCATCAGCAGGTTGTTGTAGTCATGGGACACCCCGCCAGCCAAGATCGAGAGGCTCTCCATGCGGGCCAGTCGGGCCAGGTTGGCGTCCAGCTTGGCCTTGACGTGCAGCCCCCGCACTTCGGAGGTCACGTCCCGTAGTGTGCCCAACACAAACCGAACCCTACCCGCATCATCTCGGCGGCTGGCTTTCCCGGTGATCTCCACCCACCGCCATTCTTTGTTGCTATCTTGGACGCGCCAGCGTCCCTGAAAATCGTTGTTCTCCCCTCGTAAATGCTGGATGAAAGCCGCCCCCAGCTCGGCGCGATCCCGAGGGTGTATCAGCTCTCGCACGCCGGGCCAGTCTGTGGGCATGGAGAGAGGCGCGTAGCCCAAGATGGCCCTCAGTCCGGAATTACAGAGGACTCGGTCGTGTCGGAGATCCAGATCCCAGATCCCCAAGCCAGCGCTACCCAAAGCCATCTGAAGGCGCTGCTCACTGCGCAGCAGAGCGCGGTGTGCCTCCTCGCGCTCTGTGACGTCCTCCAGCACGAGCAGAGCCCCTTGACCAAGTCGCTGCGCCTTGAGCTCAAGACGTCGGCGAGTACCTCCCGGCCAGCGTGAGCTCACCCGCATCGCATGGGGAACCTCTAAAAGGTTGATGCGCTCCAAGGGCTGGTTCTCCAACGCCAACTGCTGGCCATCTTTGGCCAACACACCGTACTCCGGGTCACAGTAGTGGCGCCCCAGGAGTTCGCGGATCGGTCGACCCAGCACCTCTTCTGAAGCGCTGTTGGCCCGAATAATCAGGCCCTCTGCATCAACGACCAGCACAGCAGAAGGGATCAACTCCAGCAGCACTCCTTCCAACGACTCTTGACTCACAGCAACCCCATCCAAACCGATTCCCAGGGACTATATACTTCTATACTCTGGACGGACCGAATGCTGACCTTGATCTTGGGAATGACCTCTCTGACCTCATGCGCACCTGACCCAGAAAATAGGCCCCGTGCAGCAGCCCCTGACGGATTCGGAAATCAGAGCAGCGCGCGCTTGATCTCCCCAGAGCAGGGACAAAGCATCCGCAACCCCATCTCGGTTCGCTTCTCCACTGGCGAGGACATCGACAGCGTGCGCCTCTGGGTAGACGGGCGGCCGGTCTCGGGCACCGTGTCAGTAGACGTGAGCAGGCTCAATGTAGAGTTAGAGAACGGCCGACAGGAGCTGGTCTTAGAGGGCTACGCCAGCGACGGCAGCTTGTTGAGCAGCGACGAAGTCTTCATCAAAGTGCTCGAAGACGAGCCCGCAAGCTGGGTAAGCATCCGATCCCCTCTCGACGGAGCGCAGGTGGTCAATCCCGTCACTTTTGTGATCGACGCCTCCAGCGACACCAGCACCGTGATCTTGAGCGCGGACGACTGGCCATTGGGTGACGTGGTCCCAGGCCAAGTCCTAACCTACCGATTCGATGGCACCGACACGGTCCGCCAGATCCGGGCCGACTCCTTCGATGCAGAGGGCGCACTGCTCTCCAGCGAGAGCATCTCCATCACCCCGCTCTCTGGAAGCAACGGCGGCCCCACCGCCTTCTCCGAGCGCGTAGCGGACACCATCTCCAGCTACCCCCAGGACGGCAGCTACAGCTACTACTGGCCCCAGGGAGGCTCCTGGTCTGGATCCACACAAAACCTGTACTACCAAGGAGAGCAGGTGGCCGACGACGGCGGCTACAGCGCCTGCTACTGCTCGGGCATCACCTGGGAGTGGTACCTGGTCACATGGCAGCAGCTGGCCCAGGAACAGGCTTTAGATCCAGACTCCTTGGGCCAATTAGACACCGCCGACATCTGGACCATGCGCCGTGACTGGTACGTGCGCGACCTGGACGGAGACGGCCCGGGTGCGGCCCTAAAGGACCGCGGAATCGGCGACTTGGTGGGCGACTGGGACCAAGTGGTGCGTGGGGACTTTGTACAGTTCTGGCGCACGAGCGGGAGCGGCCACACCGCAGTGTTCTGGGACTGGGAGACCGATGGATCCGGCAACCGCACCGGCATCCAGTACGCCAGCTGCCAGGGTGCAAGCGACGGCCTGGGCCTGAACAGCGAGTTCTTCGGAACGAAGAGCGGAGCCATTGACCCCAGCCTGGTTTACTTCGGCCGCGCCTGGATGCCCGAAGACTGGCAGTAGCCGGACTCAAACCCGGCGGACCTACTCCAGGTCCAGCGCCGGCAGGGGGCGCAGCTCGTCCAGCAAGGCCGTGGCGTCGTCCCAGCCAATATCGGGCAGCACCACCTGAGAGCCCGCAACACGCACGGCCAGGCGCCCAATTCCGTGAAAGCGCATCCAGGGCCCCTGAGCCAAGTGCACAGACTGCAGCTTGTTCCGGCTCATTACCCAGGTGCGCCTGCGCCAAAAGCCGCGCCGTGAGAGCACCACGTCCGGTGTCACCAGCCAGCCTTGGGCACGCCAATCCAGGACCCGGGTCAGCCAGATCACCGGCAAGACCCCAAAGGCCAACAGGGCAAACCAACCGGGAAGCAACCACACTGCCAAAGCGGAGAGCCCCAAGCCCTGCAGGGTCCCGCTGACCATCATGCGGTACAGCGCCCGCGGGTGTGCCGGGTTCAAGGTGACCTGCCAGGGGTTCACGTCCAGACCCGGCAGAGCGATCTGGGTCAGGCCCGGGAGCTCGTCCCGGTCCACCATCGGCACGACCAGCTCCGCTGCGCTGACCCCTTCCTGTACCGAGCCCAGGCCCGCGGTCTCCACGTTCAGAGTGCCAAAGCCCATCGCGCGCCGAAGCACGGGCTCATCCACCATGACCAGCTGCACCTTGCCCAAGGGAACACGCATACGCTTGGTCGTGAACAGGCCCTCCTTCGACGTCAAGGCCACCTGGCGTGGGTCCTCGTCGGGCACCCGCCGCAGGGTGTAGCGGAAGTGGCGGATCACACTGAGAGAGGCCGAGCCCATCCAGGAGAGCACCAGGGTCACCAAGAGCCCGCCAAAGGCTGCCACCGGACTCAGGTTCTCCAGGGTCGACGCGGTGTCCTCGGGGGAAAACAGAGGAACCAGTTCCAGGCCCACGGCCAGGACCACAGCCACCAGGCCAGCGCTGGCCTTGGAGAGCCCAAAGGCCAGGAGCTCGCCTACACCCAGTGCAAGCAGAGGCTTCTCCATCTCCTCCTCGGTAAGCTCCTCCCGAGGCGCCCGTCCTCGAGCGGCTTCCAAGGCAGCGATGAGCTCCTTGGCGTCCTGGACCGAGAGCGCGGAGAGCAGGCCTTCGGTACGCACATCCCCGGCTGTCTCCAGCCGCACTTCTACCAAGCCGGTCAGGTTGTGGAAGATGTTTCGAACCTCTCCGACATTCTGGATGCGAGCAGGGTCGATCACACGGGCTTGCCGGTTCAGCAGCCCTTGATTGATCTCCAGCTTGTTCCCGTTGACCCGGTAGCGCAGGGTCAAGTAGTGAATCACCGTGGAGCCAAGGCCCGAGAGCAAGAACAGCCCGACCCAAGCAAAGTCCGCCAAGGCAAAGTCTTCAGCCCGGCTACCCCCCACGATCACCAAGAGCAACAGCGGCCACATCCCGATCAGGGTCTTCCACGTGCGCGGCACCAGGTTCACAAACAGGCTGGCTGGGTGCAGGCGCAGCCAAGGCGCCTCTTCGGGCTCGTCCAGCTCCAGGCTCTCAAAGGCCTCGGTCAGCTCAGGCCCGAGCGACTCGGGATCGTCTAGCTCCAGCTCTTCATCGGACTTGGACTGCAGCACATGCTGAAAGCCCGTCGGCGGCGCCAGGTCCAGCAGCGCATCGCTCTCCTCCAAGGCAACCTCGGCGTAGAACTCCGTGTCGTCGTCCGTGTCGTCCTCTTCCCCCACGCGCGACTGACGCTCCCGCTCCAGGTCTCCAGCCACCTGCTTGGCCAGGGCTTCCCACTCCTGCTCGCGTTTAGACGCCATCGTCTCCCCCGCGCCGAGAAAGCTCATCGCGTATCGCTTCCGCTTGCTCGCTGGCCAGCCCAGGAATGGAGCCATCGGCCGACATCCCCGCGGCCGTGTACACCGCCAGAGAAGAGAGCCCAAGAGCGCGCTCGATCGGTCCCTGCTGAGTATCCACGTGCTGGATTCGGTTGTGCGGAATGCTGCTCTTTCGGCGGATCAAGACCCCCCGCTCCACCAAGAGATCATGCTCACGAACGCTGTAGGTGAAGTGCTGGTATCGGAGGGCAGGCCATAGCAGAGCCAGGAGCCCCGCTAGCCCGAAGATGGTCAGCCCCACCACCCCCGCAGCAGCTTGTCCCGCAAACGAGGCCAGGCCGTAGGCAGCTGCACCGGAGACAGGCAGCCAAAACAGCAGAACCCGAAGCATGGACTGGGAGCGCCAGAGCCACTTGACACGGGGATCCAGCGAGGTCGGGGTATCTGGAAGATTCACCTTGAAGACCTAACCGCGTGAGCGGCCACGGCCACGCGCTCGAACGTCATGCGCTCAAACGTCCTGCGCGGAGGCATCCTGCACGGAGGCATCCACTGCAAATCCGCCAGGGAATCAGGGCGACTGCACATAGACCGCCGCAGACTCCCCGGCCAAAAGCCCGGTCCAGTGCACCGCCGTAATGCTGCCGGAGAAGCCTTGTCCGATGTCAGGCGTTCCCAACATGCCCGCTACCTCTCCTGCCGCGTAAAGCCCTGCGATGGGCACGCCGCTCTCATCGAGCACCCGCCCCTGCAGATCCAAGCGCGCCCCTCCGAAGTTCTTGGCCACCCCGGCACGCACTTCGAGCACTGCGATGCTTCCAGTGAAGGGCCGGAGTAGAAACTCGTTCTTACCATACTCCAGGTCACTCCCAGTTTTTGCCAGGGTGTTGTAGTCATTAAAGTCCTGGACCAGCGCATCCTCTGGCAAGCCCAGCCCAGCCGCCACCCCCTGGATATCCGGGTAGATCTGGACGGCCCCAAGCGCCTGAATCTCTTCGTTGTCGACCAACTCACGCGGGAGCGTGCTGTTGTAACTGGGCACCAAAACCTCCATCTGCGCCCACTCCTCCTCTGGCAACAGAACCCAGATCCGCTGCCCTTGAGCCGCCAGCAGCATCACATCCATGCGCAGGCCCCAAAGGCTCTCCTCACTGCCCACGCGCTGGCCGCTGGTGTCCACCGCCAGGCCAATGGGCAGCATGGGCACGATCAAGATCTCCTCTTCAAACCCGGCCCGGGGATCCGCCAAGCCGTGAACGTAGACGCCGATGCTGTCCAGGTTCTGCTCTCCAGCCCCGGCTGACGCCAGCAGATCCAGGCCAGCGCCGGTAGACAAGGGGTGGCTCTCGGAGACCAGCGCCACCTGCGCGAGCTCAGGACGCGCGGCCTGAACCAGGTCCAGATTGCGGGCAAAGCCACCGGTGGCCAAGACCGTCGCGGCAGCCTGAACCCACCCGGACTCACCCGTTCGCTCATCGATGTACTGCACGCCGACCACAGCGCCCTGATCCTGGACCACATCAACCGCCCGGTGCCCGGTCCACACCCAATCCTCCAGGGTGAGGGCCAGCTGGCTGGCCGGACTCAGCTCCCCGATCCGCACCCCATGCAGCCGCGGTGTGTCCCCTGCGTCTGGGTCAAAACGGGGCCCCACGATGCTCGCCCCAAGGGACAGAAACCAAGCCTCCATGGCCGGCAAGTCGTGGATGAAGGCCTGCACAATCGGGTCATCACCGTCCCCGTCCACCGTAAAGGTCGACCACTCCGCCAGCACCTGCTCCACGGAGTCCTGGACCCCGACATCTCGCTGAGCCTGGGTGCCGGCCAGCAAGTAGTTCTCGGCGTAGGCAGCCGTGGGACCCACCGTATCGGCCAGCTCCAGAATCAAGATCTCAGCCCCCGCCTCCTGAGCCGCCCAAGCCGCACTCAAACCAGCCGGGCCACTCCCGATCACCAACACATCCACAGTGGCCGCAGGTGCCACCGCCGTAGACGCCGTGTCAACGGCGCTGTCCGAGACCTCACTGTCCGAGAGCTCACTGTCCGAGACCTCACTGTCCGAGACCTCACTGTCCTTGGGGTTGCTCCACCACCCACAAGCGAGCTCCAGCGCCAACAACGACCACCACACACAGCACTCCTGTGCAGCGCCCAGCTTGCCGCATCCAGCGACACTTGTACACCACCGCTCACACACCACCGCTCACACACCACCGCTCACACACGACCACGAACGTTCGATGGAACGCTCCAACCCACGATTCCCCGCTGTTCGAAACCGCATTTCAAGTACTTGGCCTTGGCACAGCCCGTGCAAACAGTGAAAACGAGGGACCGCACAGGGGTCCTCGGGTGTTTGGATTCCAAAATAATCCGACCACTGGGCTGGTCCAGTGGAGCCTTCCTGTCTCACACACACGCACCCTTGAGAATCCTGTGCGGTCCCCTTTTCAGCCCCCCGCCCTTCCGGGGCTTGCTCGCGAGGCTTGAGCGCGCGATAAGCTCCCTTCAAGGAGCGAACCGTGCTGCTGTTGCTGCTCGCCTGTCTGGATCCAGCGCCTGCCATCGAACTCTGCTTGGCCAACCCTGGGTTGCACAGCAATCCCACCAGCGTGGCCACATGGACCCCTTTGCTGGACCCCGAAGAGTTGGCCCTGCTCACCGGCGCCCAGCCTTCTCAAGGCAGTGTCCTGCTTGGCCCCCAGGGCATCCAGACCCTGGCCAGCACGGCCACCTGCACTGTGACCGCCCACCAGCGCAGCGGGGAGATCGAGCTTGAGCGGGAGCGATACCGCCTAAACGCCCAAGGGGAGCAAACAGGCCGCGGCACCGAGACCCTGCGCTGGACTCTGCAAGCCGGCCGCGTGCACATCAACGCGGCCCAGGCCATCGCCCTGCGTGAGAAAGCCTTCGAGGAGGAGGAGCCAGAGCGGGCCGCGGAGCAATGGATCCGTGTCATCCGCACTCTGCCCGATCCCACCTTGGATGTAGATCTCGCCATCGCCGAGGCCAGTGCGCTCGCACAACAAACCCGCATGCAGACCACCAACACATTCCACAACCGCCAAGGGGAGCTGGTCCACGCCGAGCTGGTAAACGGCAGCCCCCACGACTTGGCCAGCGCCGTCATCTTGGTGCGCTTGGTAGACCCCGGCGAAAAACCCACCCGACGCATGGCTCCCCCGGGCGTGCGTGTGCTGCCTACCCCCGCGCAAACCGAGACCCTGCGCGTCGAGCTGGGCCCGGTAGATTCTGGCGCACGATTGCCCTACACCTTCACCCTGCCTCCAAACTCCGGCAGCTTCCGGCTGTCCACTGACCAGGTGACCCTGCAGTGATCCTTCTCCTGCTCGGCTGCACACTCCAGCTCGCCCCCGAACTCAAGGCCGTACGGGCCTGCGACGCCATGCCCGGCCTGTCTTTGGACAGCGCAGGCTTGGCCATGACCCAAGACATCATCGTGGACGACGAGCGCGCGCTCTGGGCCGAGCACATCGCCCAGGGCCCTGGCTTTGAGCGCATCGGACTCGGGGGCTACGGCGTGATCCGCGCAAACCTCTCCTGCAGACTGGTGTCTCTGGAAGCAGGAAGAGCGGTCTTAGAGCGCACCGAGCCCGACATCAGCCAGCTCACTCCCTGGGAGACCACCTCAGTGTGGGAGCTGCCAACCCGCACCACGACCCTGAACTACAGCCTCGAGGAGACCCCCAAAGGGATCCGCGTACGCACCGGACTGGCCCAGGCGATGGAAGCGGCAGCCAAAGCCCGCGCCCTGAACACTGCAGGAGACGCCCCCGCCGCGGTCTTGGCGTGGGAGGCCCTCCAGGCCAGCTACCCTGACCCCATGATCCGCTTCGAGCTCGAAGAGATCCAGCGACAGGTGGATCTGGTTGAGATGGATCAGGTCCTGCAAGGTCCCCAGGCCGAGACCCGTCTCTCCAACCTAGCCGGGCCCGTGACCCTGCTCGTGCGCACCCCTCAAGACTGCCCCGACTGCGCCGCGATGCTGGCAACCTTCGACGCAGTCCAGCAGGACAACCCCTCCCTGCACATCATCCTTCTCGCGGAGCAAGCCGACCAGCTCGGCGAACGCGTCCGGTACCGCATGGCCCAAGCACCACCAGACGCCGACCCGCTTCCCGTGCTGACCCTCCTGGATGCCACCTACACCGAGACCTGGCGCTGGACAGGCTTTGAGCCCAGCGACGCCTTGGATCTGCAAGCCAGCTTGAGCGCTGCCGTCGAGAGCGCTCTTCCCTAGCCAGCCAGATCCTTAGAGTGTCAGCCCGGTGCACCCGGTGTGGGCGGGCCCTGGATGTCAAAGCGCACATCGATCTCCAGGAAGCTCTGCTGGCTGCGGCTCAGCTCAATCTGCTCGAGCGCCGGCGACCAGAGCAACATCCCGGCAGCGTCAGCGTCCTGGCCCCAGTCCATGCTCAGCATGGGGTCCTGGGCACAGGAACCACCTGGTTGCTGGATGCGAATGCGTGCGGCCGTCGACAGCAAACAGACCCGGCTCTCGATCAAGTTCTGATCCAGGTTCCAGCGGTGCATACGCTCAATCCTTGAGTTCAGGCCGTTGGCCACCATGCCTTGAAGCTCCGCCCGCACCCCACCATCGGGATCCGGCGCCATCTCCTCGCTGACCCGCTCAAGCAAGGTCTTGTTGTCAGGGTAGCTGCTCCCCATGCCTTCTACGAGCACCGCCCAGGTAGGGAAGTGTTGACCCTCTAGGTAGGCTTTGACCACCGGCCCAGCGACCTTGGGCATCTCCCAAGCCTCCGGGTCCCACGCCGGGCCGCCTGGCGCGACCATCAGAGGCACCTCGTTTAGGATCTTGGCCTTGGGCTTGGACGCCGCCCAGATCGCCGCGGTCGTGATCAGAAAATCTACCCGCACTGTCTCACTCAGATCCACTGGAGTAGCGTGCTCCGCTTCGAGACCCTCGGCGACCCGCAGGGCCAGCTCCGGGGTCAGGTCTGGGTTCTGGACCACCCGATGCAGCATCTGCAAGGCCAGATCTTGGATACCGATGGCCACCCGCAGGTCCATGCCGTTGCTACCCCGCGCCAGATCCCGACCAAAGCGCAGAACCACAAGCGCACGCTCCGCCAGAACCGCCGGCTTCTCGCGCCCGCCATTGATCCAGGCATCGATCAGCGCCACCCGCGCCAAGACCAGAAACTCTCCAGCAGGCCGACCCACGTCCCCCTGGACCCGCCACTCAGAGTAGGGACCCAGCGGCGAGCTGCCAACACCGCGCTGGCTGCCGCTGATCAAGTAGGGCACGGCCACCTGACAATGGGCAAGAAGCGCACAACCCTGCTCCTGCATGGAGGCAAAGAGCGGGTCTTCAGGAGACGCACCCAAGCTCACGCAGCTCTCGGCCAGGGGCGTACGACGGGGTCGCATCTTCTGATTGGGTCGAATGGAGCGCATCGCCGAGGTCATCTGGCGCGTGCCCACATCCCGCTCCTTCCCTCGCCCAAAACCTTCCACTGGAATGCAGGCGTCCCAGGCCGCCTGATAGTCCGCGCTGGAGCTGCCCGGCGTGCCGGAGGGACGCTGGACTTTGGCCTGCCTGGCCACTTGGGCCTGGTCCCGGTACCAGCTCTCCTGCTTGCGTTTGCTCCCAAAATCCGCGTCTGCGGCCAAGAACAACACCAGGGGGGTAAACATCATCCGGCTCCACGAGTTGAGGGCATCCCTTTTCAATACTCCAAGGCGCCCACATCGGGGGAAATTCCGCGCTCTACGCCATCGGCATCTTCCGCGACGCCGTGGGATGCGTCGCCGGCATCGATGGCCCCTGCGCCAGCAGCCAGGTGCAGATCCAAGCCGGCAGCATCCACAAACCAATCGGCCGGAGCCTCGTCCAGATTCGCGCTCAGCTGGATCTCCCCGGCGCCACGGTCCCGAACATTGTGGGAGACCAAGTTGTTGGCGATGACCCCAGAGCTCAAGGGCCAGCGGTACTCGATGGAGGAGTAGGGCGCCTGTGTGGAGTAAACCGTGTTGTGCACCACGGTGGCCTGGCAGGCGGACTCCAGGGCAATCCCGACATCAAAGCCCGAGCTGCTGGCGAACAGGGCATCGCTGTCGGCGAAGACCAAGTTGTTCACAGCCACCTCCCCATAGGACTGGGCGATCTCCCCGCCACATGGTGCGTCATCGTAGCGCCGGCCCACATCGTCGGACCCCAGGCCAAAGCCGATGCCCCGGGCGTTGTTCACCAGCACGTTCCGGAAGACCTGAGTATCCCGACCCCCACGCCAAAAGTGAACGCCGTGCTCCGAGAGCCCACTCTCACACCAAAAGCCCTCGATGCGGTTGTCCCGGATCTCCCAGCCTCGGGCCTGGTGCGCGTCCACGCCGCCGGTGTAGCAGTTGTTCCGCACTTGGGCGCGGCCGGCATCGGTGAGCTCCAAGTGCGAACAGGCAATGGAGCCCGAGTCGGAGAACAGGCTCCCGTCTCCTCCCGTGTTGATCTTGATGGCCTGCTCAGCGCCGTCGATCACCCGCACCCGGTAGATCTGAACCCCTTCGATGCTGCGCCCGCTTCCGGGGGTCACGTGGATGGGGTGGTAATAGAAACGCTGCAGGGTCAGATCGCTGACCACCACGTCGCTGGCCTGGATGGACAAGCCAAAGCCGGCCTCCCAGTTGCCGTCTATGACCACGTCTTCAGCGTTGCCCGTCGCCCCTTGGATGCGCACGCCGTCTTCGACCAAGCGGATGTAGCTCTCGCTGTTCAGGGTGTAGGTGCCCGCCGCAAGAAGAGCGGTAGCCCCCGCAGGCAGCCCCTCCAGCACCGCCTCCAGGTCGTCGTCCGGTCCGACCTCAACGATCTGGCCACTGGGCGCTGCCAAGGGCGCGCACCAAGCCTCTGATCCAGTGGGACCCTCCCCCGTGTCTCCGGTGTCATCGACCAGACCCGTGTCGGTGTCGCTGTCCTGGACCGCAGAGTCCTGGGACTGACTGTCTTGGGGTAGAGAGCTGCTGCAGGCCAAGCCGAGCAGATAGATGATCGATGTGTTCATACTGCAGAGCCTACAGAGGATCCCCCCCCCGTGCGTCTGACAGACTTTCAATCAGCCCAGCTCGCCGACCTGGAAGCCGCTCTGCGCGCAGGCCAAGACTGTGTGTTGGCCACAGACAAGCTGCCCAACGACATCCGTAGCTCCCAGCTCATGCCCTGCTTTGACCGAGTCGAGCTGCGCTCCCATGGGCTGCGCAAAAGCTTGAGCCGCCAACTCCCCCCAGCGGGGCAACCAGGCAAAGACGGTCCTCGGGTGACCGCGATCATTCCCACCCACCGGCACACCCCCATTGGCTTGGCGGCCCTGCGCGACCAAGATCTGCCGGTGGAGACCCTGGTCCTGAGCAACGGAGAGGTAGAGGTAGACGGCGACCGGGTGCTCAAGGTGCCCTGGATCGGCCACGGCCCCACCCGCCAGCGGGCCCTGGACTTCTGTGACACAGACTACGTTCTGTTTACCGTGGACGACGCCCTTCCCCGGGGCCGCGGCGCAGTCCGGGCCTTGGTGAACGCTCTGGAAGAGGGGGGCTATCAAGGGGTCCTCGGACGACAGATCCCCTGGCCCACAGCCGACGCGGTCACCCGCAGCCGCTTGGCAAAGTGGACCCCGGCAGGCGAGGGCCACTGGCCAGCCCCTCAGACCGACCACGTCTGGTCTCTGTACCGAACACAGACCCTGCGCGAGCACCCGCTGCCTTCGGTTCCGATCGGCGAAGACATGGCTTGGTCCAAGGGCAAGCGGGTGGGCTACGTGCCAGAATCCTTGGTCATACACAGCCACACGCGCAGCCCGAAAGCGCTCTTTGAGCGCACCCGTGACCTGCACCTACAACACCAACTCAACGGCGACGCTGCGACAGTTCCCAGCATCGCGTCCTTCATCCGCGCCCTGCCTGGCGTGGTCGGCCCAACAGTGCGCAGCGGCCCAAAGGAGCTGCCCAACCAGCTCGCGGAGCTGTGGGGCCAGTGGCGGGCGACCAAGATTAAGAAGGGCTGAGCCCTAGCGCGGGATCACCCTTCTTAGGGGGTCACCGGCCAAGCCTGGACCTGGGCTTTGAGCGTCGCCAACCACTGCACCGCCGCCTCACTGCCCTCGTCGGGGGAGAAGGGTGCCTGACGTTTGTGGTTGGTGACCGTGTACGGCCCCTCGATGATCTCGTAGAGCAGAGCGGTCTCGCTCAAACACAAGACCGTGTGCCAGGTCCCTGGTGGAATCTCCACGCCACGCAGAGGACCCTCCGGCGAGAGGCAGGCCACCTCGAGCAGAGCGCCCGAGTCGTCGAACCTACAAACAGCGCAGCGGCCCTCCAGCGCCAAGAAGACCTCGACCTTGTCTGGATCGACGTGGCGGTGAACCGGCACGTAGGTGTCCCGACGCAGGGCGTTGAGCATGCGCTGGAGCAGATCGCTGTGCTGGTGATAGCGAACGATGGCCCGGTCTCTTGGGCTCTTCGCGGCGAGCTCGTGGGCCCGCTCGGTCTGCTCGGTGCCGACCGGGCGCAGGACATCGGGGGGAAAGCTTAGCTGCATGGTGACGTAGACTCCTGCACCTGGAGTGTGCCATGCCGAGAATCGCCATGCCTAGGATCGGGGTCTTGACCAGCGGTGGCGATGCCCCCGGCATGAACACGGCCCTGTACGCACTCACCAAGCTGGCATCCAGGCGCGGCGTGGAGACCGTGGGCTTTGTGGGCGGCTACGAAGGCCTCATGGCGAACACGCGCGTGCCCCTGGAACCGCGGGACGTGGACACCATCTCCAACATGGGCGGCACCATCTTGGGCTCGGCGCGCTCCGAGCGGTTCCGCGCTGTAGAAGGGCGTGCGCTGGCTGCTCAAAACCTCGCGGACTTGGACGCCTTGGTGGTCATCGGAGGCAACGGCTCTCTGGCAGGCGCCCGCCGCTTGGGCGAGGAGTCCGGCGCGTGCGTGGTCGGCATCCCCGCCAGCATCGACAACGACATCGCCTGCACCAGCAACGCCATTGGGGTGGATACGGCTCTGAACACCATCGTCGGCGCCTGCGACCGCATCTCAGACACCGCGCGGGCCCACCGCAGGGTGTTCGTGGTCGAGGTCATGGGCCGCCACTGTGGGTACTTGGCCATGGCGAGCAGCGTGGCCTCGGGGGCGGATGCCTGTCTCTACAGGGAGAGCGGAAAGAGCGACGCGGAGCGGGTGCGCGAGCTCAAGGATATCATCTCCCGCGGCCTGGATCCCACCCGAGGCAAGAAGCGCATCCTGATCATCAAGGCCGAG
>JBLHMA010000100.1:0-14305 GCA_047621545.1 Cognaticolwellia sp.
CGACGGGGCTCACGCGGCGGTGGATGTGGTGGGGGCGCAGGTCATCGGGGTGCTTGATACCGGCGGCGCCGAGCAGCTCCAAGAGGCTGTGCACGGTGCCGTGGTGGTAGTTGGCGACCCGTGGCACCTTGTCCTCGACGACAAGCCCTTCTACCAAGCCGGGTCTCTGAGTGGCCACGCCTGCGGGACAGTCATTGTTGTTGCAGCGTAGGGCTTGGATGCACCCCAGAGCGAACATCATGCCGCGGGCGGAGTTGCACAGATCGGCCCCGGCTGCCAGGCGCACGGCCATGTCAAAGCCGGTGATGACCTTGCCGCTGGCGACGATCTTAAGCTGGTCGCGCAGGCCGAATCCCACCAGAATGTTGTGGGCCCAGGACAGGCCGTCGAGCAGGGGCATGCCCATTGCATTGGAGAACTCGATGGGTGCCGCGCCGGTGCCGCCCTCGCCGCCATCGATGGTGATGAAGTCGGGAATGATTCCGGTCTTCACCATGGCCTTGCAGATGCCGGCGAACTCCGCTGGGGCCCCGATGCAGAGCTTGAATCCGACGGGCTTGCCCCCGCTGGCGTCCCGCAGGATCTGGATGAACTCCAAGAGCCCGGTGGGTGTGGAGAAGGCACGGTGTGCGGGTGGCGAGAGTACGTCTTGTCCCATGGGCACGCCGCGGATCTCCGAGATCTCTTTTGTTACCTTTTTGGCGGGCAGGATGCCGCCGTGGCCGGGCTTGGCGCCTTGAGAGAGCTTGAGCTCAATGACCTTTACGCAAGGGCGGGTCGCGTTGGTCCTGAACTTCTCCACGTCAAAGCCGCCGTCATCGGCACGGCAGCCAAAATAGCCGGTGCCGATCTGCCAGATCAGGTCCCCTCCCGGCTTGAGGTGGTAGGGCGAGATGCCGCCCTCGCCGGTGTTGTGGGCAAAGCCGCCCTTCTTGGCGCCGCCGTTGAGTGCCAGGACTGCGTGGGTGCTCAGGCTGCCGTAGCTCATCGCGCTGATGTTCAGCAGGGAGCTCTCATAGGGCTGGCTGCACTGGCTGTTGCCCAAGGTGATGCGCGGAGGGGTCTCGGGAGCGTGCACGGGCGCGATGCTGTGGGCCATCCATTCGTAGGAGTCGCCGTAGACGGAGAGCTGGGTGCCGAAGGGGACGGTGTCGATCTCCTTCTTGGCGCGCTGGTAGACCACCGAGCGCTGTTCCCGGGAGAAGGGGCGCCCGTCGGTCTGGCGCTCGATGAAGTACTGCTGGATCTCGGGGCGAATGGCCTCGAAAGCATAGCGAAAGTGTCCGATGACCGGATAGTTTCGCCGAATCGCGTGTCGGTCCTGGTACATGTCGTGGATCCCCAAGATGCTCAGGGGGAGGGCCAGCACTTCAATCCACCACACCGCGGGCCAGAACTGGGCCAACAGGACGATGAGGGCTTGGGCGAAGAGCACGAGAATCAGGAAGGGCGTACGCATGGGCAGAGTCTATGTCGGACGGCGCATGTGGGTGCTGAAGGCGCTCTGTGTTGGTCTCAGCAGGAGATGGGCCAGTACAGGAGCAGGTGGCGGCTGTAGGGGCCGGCTGTGTTGTACAGATCGACGGCCATGTATGCACCCGCCAGGCCAGTGAAGGGCACCCGCAGGATCCCCTCTCGGGAACTTGTGTACCGAGCACTCCGTTTGTAGCCACAAGGGGTCAATGTCCAGGGCTTGGTAAGGCAGCGATCATGGGGCTTCTGGACTGTTCAGACTCCACGACAGACTATGAACTCTATTCACAGACCCAGCGATCAGCCGTTCAGGAAGCCCTTCTCCATTAGATATTCCACCACCTGCTGGGCACAGGCATCCACATCCTGCTCCGCCGTCTTGATGCGGACCTCTGGGTTCAACGGGGCCTCGTATGGGGCATCAATCCCAGTGAATCCCTTGATCTCACCGGCACGGGCCTTCTTGTAGAGTCCCTTGGGGTCACGGGCCTCGCAGACCTGGACCGGGGTGTCCACGAAGACTTCGATGAAGGTGCCCGCAGGGAGCTTCTCGCGGCAGGCATCCCGTCCGGCGCGGTAGGGGCTGATAAAGGCCGTACACACCAAGATCGAGGCGTCGGCGAAGAGCTTGGCGACCTCGGAGATTCGGCGAATGTTCTCCTTTCGGTCCGCTGGGGCAAAGCCTAAATCCGAGTTCAGGCCGAAGCGCACGTTGTCGCCATCCAGTCCGTAGACAAAGGCCCCGCGCTCCAGGAGCATCTGCTCCACGCGGCGGCTGACGGTGCTCTTGCCCGAGCCGCTCAGGCCCGTGAACCACATCACTGCGCCCTTCTGTCCGGTGGCTGCGCTGCGTTGCTCGGCGCTGACGTTGGCGTCGTGCCAGGTAATGTTCTCGGAGGTGGGCTTGGCCATGGGGGACATCCAGCTTGGTCCAACTCCTTAACCGCTCAGACCTTCTGCAACCGGGCGTCCTAGGTGCAGTTGTTTGGCTTAGGTCAGGGCGTTTCGGTCGGCTGCGTCGGTTTCAGGCCACTTCCCTAAGGTAGGGCCCTTCAACCGACGGCCACCGTGCCCTACTCCAGACCGTAGACTTCGATTTCGTTCAAGCCACCGCCCTTCCCGTGGTAGGAGTCCACGTAGAAGCGAATGTACTTGGCCGATACCGGGGTGCTGAGCCCTACCTGGCGGTAGCGCAGGTCCGTCTCCTGGTCGCCTGTGCCGCTGGCGATGAGCTCCTCTTCGCCTAAGAAGTCGCCGTTGGTGGAGGCGTAGATCTCGTAGTCCTCAGAGGCGTAGGTGTAGCGGGCAGCGTGTGTGGTGTTCACCCAGCGCAGGCGGGTCACGCCCACGTAGTCAGCCAACTCTACTGTGATGTAGCCTGTGGTTCCGGTGGAGAGCAGCCAGTAGGTCAGGTCCGTTGCGTCGTCTTCGTCCAGCTGCTCATCAATGATGCTGGAGGCGGGGTAGTTCACCGACAAGCTGCTGCTTGCTGACGCGGTACCGTCCACGGCTAGGTTCTCACTGACGGTACAGACCTCGCCCTCCGAATACAGTGCCTTGAGTTTGGCGCCGGTGTAGGTCGACTCACGAACGCGCAGGTCGTCGATCTCTCCCTCGAAGAAATTGGCTGAACCATTGGCCGCGCCCACATAAAAGCCATCGCTGTTGGTCGACAGGGTCGCGCCCACGGTCACGGTGTCTTCGATGGCACCGTCCACGTAGAGCCGGAGCTTGGAGCCGGTGTAGTTGCAGACCACGTGATGCCAATCGCCGTCGTTGTAGCCCGTGGCCGTGGCCGTCCAGTCCGTGCTGGAGCTGTCTCGGACCAAGCAGAACAGGTCGGATCCATCCAGGGCCGCAGCGTAGTTGTATACGCCCTTGTGGAAGAGCACCTCAACGTCGCTTGTTGCGCCGTCACGCTTGTACCAGAAGTCTGCTGTGAAGGCGCCGCTGTAGCTCAGGGCAGCATCGTGAGCGATGCTGGCGTAGGAGCTGCCGTCGAAGCTTGCGCTGTTGCCGTAGACGCCAATCAGTCGGTCGGTTCCGCTCTCCGTGGCGTCCAGGCCGTTGTCGCTGTAGTCGCTGGCCAACGCGCCGGTGTCTTCGTCCCAGGACAGGAACAGGCTGTAGTCGTCGTAGCAGGTGTCGGCGTAGCTCACGGTGACGCTATCGACCGCACTGTCCGTGTTTCCGGCGATGTCCTCTGTGTCGACTTCGATGGTGTTGCTGCCGGTGGAGAGCTCAACGTAGGCCACCCAAGTATCGAAGTTCCCGGAGGTGGAGACGGCGTCGTAGCCAGCGACCGTCAGGCTGGTGATTTCGCTCTCATCGGAGGCTGTCCCTTTGATGGTGGCCACTCCGTCGGTGGTGCTTGCGCCCGAGCTTGGGGAGGTGATGGTGGCCGTCGGAGGCGTGGTGTCGGCCTCCCCGGAGCAGAATTGGGTGGTGTCCGAGTAGCGGAGGACCATCTCAGTGCTGCTCAAAGCGGTCTCGTGGACAATAAACTCGTCTATGTAGCCATTGACGCCAATCGTCAGGTCGTCGGTGCTGGACGACATGGTGATGTTGCCCGAAGCGATGCCGACTCCGTCTTCGTACACCACGCAGAGCAGGGTGGAGGGATCGTAGGTGACTGCGTAGTGGTGCCACTCCCCGTCACCCATGCTTGTGCTGGCGACCACGGATGAGTAGGAAGATCCGTTCAGGCCATAAAAGCCGAGCAAGTCTTCGTAGACCTGAGCGCTTAACTGGCTGGATCTCGAGAACAAGGTGCGGCCTATGCTGCCGTCAACGTCGGGCCGCATCCACCACTCTATGGTGAACTCCGAGGCCAGGGCCAAGTCGCTGCTGTAGGGAACGGTCAGCGTGTCGGAGTCAATACCGCCGAAGAACCGAGCGCTCCGCCAGTCTCCGTTGTTGGCGCTTCCGTCGTTCCCGCTCCAAGAGCTGTCCGAGACGCTTGTCCCACTGGTCTCATCCATGTGCAAGATGAGCACCGTCCCCTCGCCGCCGACTTCGATGTCCACACTGTCTGAGTCAGAGCCGCCGGCCGAGTCCTCGGTGGTCAAGCGGATGGAGTAGGTCCCCTCTGCGTCCGGGACGAAGCTGGCGGTGGAGGTGTTGCGATCGCTCATGTCGCTGCTGACCAGCGCCGAGGCCGAGGGCACAGAGATGAATGAAGTCCCAGGTGTAGGTCAGGGCGTCGCCGTCCGGGTCGCTGCTGCCGGTGCCGTCCAGGCTGACCGCGTCTGAGCCGCAGAGGTCCTGGTCCAAACCTGCCTCGGCGATGGGATCGGTGTTGCCGCTGGTTGGGCTGACGGTCAGTGTAAAGGTGTCGAACGCCTTTTCGCTGGCGTCGTCCACCCGCAGTTTGATGGTGTAAGTGCCGGTTACATCTGGGACAACGCTTGTGCTGATCGCTCTGCGGTCGTCGTAGCTGGTGCCGGCGATGGCAGAGCCTGAGGGTACTGAACTGAAGCTCCAAAAGTAGGTCAGGACGTCGCCGTTGGGGTCGCTGCAGCCGCTCCCGTCCACCAGGACCGTGGCGCCCAGCGCGACTGTTTGGTCTGGGCCGGCCTCGGCGACGGGTGCGGTTTCGGACACGGATCCAGCGGTCATGGTCATGGTGTCTGTTGCGCAGGCGGAAGAGGGGTCGCAGACCTCCACGGAGAGCACGTAGCTCCCTGACACGTCCAGATTTAGGCTTGGAGTCGGAGTGTCATCGCCGGCGAGGTCAGCTGTGGTGCGGGCGGAGTCCGATGGCACCGAGTCCAGGGCCCACGTGTAGCTGAGGCTGTCCCCGTCGGGGTCGGTGCTTGCGGAGGCATCGGCGCTCAGACTGGCGCCTACGCTCCTGCTTAGGTCCGCGCCAGCATCTGCGATGGGCGGATTGTTCCCGGGCCCTCCCGTGACTGAGAACTGTACCGAGTCGGTGTCGCAGAGAGGCGCTTCATCACACGCAGTAAGCTGAAGCAGCCAGTCGCCGGCTTTGTCCGGTGTGAAGGCTGCGTTCAGGGTGTCGGCGTTCTGGATGTCGCCGGTGCCCAGGGCGCTGCCGGTGGGCCGGCTGACGAATGACCAAGTCACGCTGAGCGGAGCGCCCTCGGGGTCGGAGGTCCCTGATCCGTCTAAGGGGATTGTCTCGTTAAGGCTGTAGATTTCGTCACGCCCAGCATCGGCGTTCGGCGGAA
This sequence comes from Cognaticolwellia sp., assembly GCA_047621545.1. Taxonomy (GTDB): domain Bacteria; phylum Myxococcota_A; class UBA796; order UBA796; family CAJQPC01; genus CAJQPC01. The sequence continues at coordinate 5,664 of JBLHMA010000100.1, forward strand.
GGTTTCCTACGTCCCCGGCGTCCACCCGCAGCGAGCAGCTGGACTCCAAGGCGCCGTCGCTCACGAGCAGCTTTGCCCGGAAGGTGCCCGTGATGTCGGCTTCGAAGCTGGGGTCCGAGGCGCTCGGGTCGCTCAAGCTGGCGGAGGAACCATCGGGGGGGCTCAGGGTCCAGTTGTAGGTGAGGGCTTCGCCCTCCGGATCGATGGAGGTGCCACCATCGAGCTGGACGCGCTCTCCTACTTCCACTGCCTGGTTGGGCCCGCAGTCGGCGACTGGGGGCTTGTTGCCCTCGGATGTCACAGTCAGTGTCAAGTCGGCGCGTGTGGAGCGGCTGTTGCCGTCGTCCACTTCGAGGCCGAGCACGTATACGCCTTCTACGTCGGGGATGAATTCTGCTGCAGGGGAGCTGGCACTGTCTTGGGACAGGGTCGAAGTTGAGGCTGTCGGGGCGATTGGGACCGAGAAAGAGAAATTGAGGGCCTCGCCCTCAGGGTCGTAGGAGGCGCTTCCGTCCAGGAGAATCGGCGCTCCGACCTGGACCACACTGCTGGTGCTGAGGACGGCCTCTGGGCGACCGTTTCCAGCCGATGCCGTGACGGAGACGATGTCTGGTGTCGAGGTGTTTCCGTCGTCGTCCTCCACCACGAGCGAGAGGGTGTAGGTGCCTTGGAGGTCCCGAGCGAAGCTGGTGGATCCGCTGTCTTCGGGGACCGACGTGTTGCTGCCATCTGGGGCAGCAATGAGCGACCATTGGTATGCCGTAACGAAGCCGTCTTGGTCACTGGATTGCGTGCCGTCCAAGTACGCCGTACTGCCGAGCGCGACGGTCTGGTCAAAGCCGGCGTCTGCAATCGGAGGTGTCGAGGTTTGACTTCGGCAGGCTGCCAACAATATCAAGAAATTCATAGGTTAGGCTGCGAAGGTGCGCACGACAGGGCCCTGTTGTTTCAGGGAGGCGTCCCTAAAAGTAATTCAAGGACGTCCACAAAGTGCAGGCCCTGGTGTTGGAACTCGCCGCTGAGGCACCTTGAGACTGCCGATTGCCATCTACTCGGCGCAGCTGACGAGTGCTGTGCTGCTCGGCGCCGACGTTGGCATTGTGCCGGGTGATGTTCTCGGAGGTCGGCTGGGGATCGGGACGTCCTGCTTGGTCCCGTTTTAGACGCTCAGAAGATCGGCGACCGCGTGTCCTACGAGCAGGCCCATGGCCATGACCGTGACTTGGGGGTTCACCCCCAGCGCCTCTGGGAAGGTGCTTGCGTCGGCGACGTTGAGGTTGTCCCAGCCCCACACGCGGCCCTGCACGTCCAAGACGGAGGACTCCGGGTCGCTGCCGATTCGGCAGGTGCCCATTGGATGGGAACTGGTGCTCATGATGCGGTGAAAGGGCACATCCTCGTGGAGCTCAGCGCGCACCTGGTCCATGTTGTAGACCAAGCCAGCCCCGGCGACCGGCAAGATTTGATACTCGGCGCCCGCTGCAAAGAAGACTTCACAGACGGTCTGCAGGCCGCGAAGCATGGTCTTGCGGTCCCCATCGCCAAAGTCGAAGAACACGCCGTCCGGTGTCACCCGAGCCACGGTGTCCTCGTCGTGTACCAGAACCCCAGCCAGGGCCAGCATCGGCAGGTCGGACATGACCTGGTTGATCTCCTCCCCAAGCTCCAATGGCATGGCGATGAAGTTGGCATCGGGGGTGAGCGTAGCGGTCTCCATTAAGAAGCCTTCTTCCCAGCGGTCCACCCAGTAGCCCTGGCTCACACCGCGCCAGTGCTCGATGATTTCCGGCATCTTGGCAAACACGCCCGTGGCTGGGTGGAGGCGGAGGTGGTGTCCCAGGTGTTCGCTCTCGCTTAGGCCGTTCTTCATCAAGAAGCGGGGACTGCCAAAGCTGCCGCCGGAGAGGATGACGTGCTTGGCCTTCACCCTCCAGGTGCCGGTGGGCTCCTGGGAGTGGGGGTCCATGATCTCGCCGTTGACGGCGGTGACCGTGCTGCCCTTGGTCGTGACACTGGATGCTCTACAGTCCGCGTAGACCCCGACTTCTCCAGCCAAAAGGGCTTTGGCCAAGAAGGAGCGATCCGCACTCCACTTGCCCCCGCTGGGACAGCCCAGTTGGCACACGCCGCAGCCGGTGCATCCGGGCGCTGAGCGAGGCATGAACGCCCCGCCGCTCCACCCCAGCTTCTCCATCCCTTCAGCGAAGATGGTGTTGTTTCGGCCTTGGACCTGCATGGGATTGACCCCCACACGCAGGGTGGCCATCACCTCGTCCAAGTAGGCGGAGAAGCTCAGTTCAGGGTCAAAGTCGTAGCGCTCTCGCCAGCCGTCCAGCAAGGCTTCCGGTGTGCGAAAGCTGATCGCGGAGTTGATCAGTGTAGAGCCGCCTACGCCCCGTCCCCCGTTGATGGGCATCCAGCCGTTGCCTATGGCCACGCGGTTGCCGCGCTCCGCGTAGACGTGACGGAATGCGAATGCGTTGGAGGCTTTGAAATCACCGGGGTTCCAGTGCCTTCCCTCCTCGAACAGGGCCACCCGAAACCCGCGCTCCGCAAGGGCGGAGGCCGCCGCGCAGCCTCCCGCGCCCGCCCCTAGGATGGCCACGTCGCACTCCACCTCTAAGTGCGCGCCGTAGTCCGCTGAACCGTGCTTTCCATGTCGCCAGCTCATGGGGTCTCCCGGACGTGACAGCGCGACGAGAATCCGATGGCGTCTTGGACCTCGGGCACATCGAAGTAGGCGATGGCCAAGACGGACTTGAGCCCATCCATAGACGCCCTGCGCGCCACATTCTCTTGCTTGCTCCAGTCCTGGAGCAGCTGAAGGCGCGCGCCCTGATCGAGCTCTAAGAGTGGGGCCCCAAGAGACAGGCGGGCCCCGATGTCCAAGCTCTTGAGCACGTAGCGCAAGGGTGTGGCGGCCTTGGGCAAAAGGAACTCGGCGAGCAAGGTGTCTACGCGCATCGCGCCGTCCACCTCATCAAAGCTGGGCCCGATGGGGTTGCCCATAGGGAAGAGCGCCATGCCCAAAGCGGAGACCCAGAGCAGCTCTCGTTGGCTGAGGGTCTGTGCGCCGGGGGCGGCGTCTTCCAAGTTGGCGAACCAAACAGCGCCACCCACGCTCACCGCTGCTGCGATTAGCACGCTTCCTGCGATGAGACGGCGGCGGGAGATCAGGGCTTGGGCCAAGGGGTGCCTCCACCTTCAAGGTAACCTAGGCGACCTTTGCGAGTGGTGTGCATGAGCAGCTTCCTGGAACACATGAGTGCCGAGCGGCAGCAGCTCTTCGGGGAGCTGGCTGAACAGCGGCTGCTCTCCGCGGGCGAGACGCTCATTAAACGGGGGGACAGAGGCGCCGACTTCTTCCGCGTGCAGAAAGGCAGCCTGGAGGTTGTGGACAGCTCTGCGCGTCCCGAGGTTGTCTTGGATGTTCTGGGTCCGGGGACCTTTGTTGGGGAGATGGGCTTTATCACTCGGCAGCCCCGCTCAGCAGACGTACGCGCAGCCGAGGACGCTGTGGTGCTGACTTGGAAAGCCAGCACCCTGGCCCATGCCTTGTCCACCAACACAGACTTGGCCAGCGACTTTTACAAGGCCGCTGCGTTGCTGCTGAGCCAGCGCTTGAACAACACCACCAAGGCGGCCACGGTCGGAGCTTTGAGCGGGCCAGCTCTGGTCAGCGGCCGAGTCACTGGAGCACGAGCTCTGGCGGAGCGGCTCAAGGCTGGCCTGCTGGAAGTGGAGCGGTTGGTGCGTGAGGATCGCAGCGGCGCGGGTCCCGACAAACGGGAGGAGGCCCAGCGAGAGCTGCGCGCCTACCTGGACGACATGGTTTTCTCCGGCCGCCGTCTCTTTGCGGGCTTGGGCCCCCGGGAGGCAGCCTCGGCGGGTGAGCTGCTGCGCAACGAGCTGCAGCCCTACTTGCTTCGCTCTCGAACCGGCCGACTCTGTGTAGACCAGGGTGGCGGGCGTGCCCGGATCCTGGCCCACATTGAGATCGGCGAGCCCCGTGGCGCTGACCCATTGGGGTTGCTCCTGGATCAGGAGCTGCTTCGCCTGCCCACCTCCTGCGCCCTACGAGATCGCGGTTCGATGACAGTCGACGCGATTCATAGCGTTCTGCCACAGCGGGCTTGTCGGGTCTTGCTCATCCCTGCTGGGGCTGGAACTACCAGCGCGAAGTTGGTGCCGATCATGGCGGCCAACGGCGGCGAGGTCACGGTCGCTGACTCAGATCGGGATGCCCTTGGCTCGTTAAACTCCGGCGCGAGTGTGGGCACTGGCAAGGTGCGAATGCGGCTGGTGCACGAAGAACTCGGGCTGCTTTCCGTACGAGGAAGCAACACCTTCTTTGGCCCCCAAGATGTGGTCGTACTGGATGGTTTGGTGGAGTACCTGCCCATGCGGGTGTTGGCTCGTCTGCTACCTACACTCAGAAAAAGCATGGCGACGGGCAGCACGCTGGTTCTCAACGTCTTGGGCCCCACACCCGACCGTGTCCTCTTTGACTACCTGTTGGGGTGGCGCACGCTCCGGCGGCAGCCCCAGGAAGTCATAGAGCTCATCGGTGAGCTGGGTTTTGTCTCGGCGCGGGTGGCAGTCCAGAGTGGAGCTGTCTCTGTGATCTGCGCGGAGAATCCTGGCCGCTAACGCTGCCCAAAGCACATTCGCTGGCCTCCAGAGTGCAAGCTGAAGGCCCCTCGCGGGTTAAGGCAGCATCATGATCCAAAGCATCCAAGAGCAGCACGGAATCGTCGGTCGAACCCATGAGCTGGGCGACCTGCTCGCCTGCATACAGGCTGGTCGTCACGTCCTTCTGGAAGGGCCGGTAGGGGTAGGCAAAACCGCCATCGCCAAGGCCGTTGCTGCTGCGCTGGACCGTGGGTTTGTTCGGGTGGATGGCGATGGCCGCTACACCGAGTCTCGATTGGTCGGACAGTTCGACCCCCCCATGGTCCTGGAGCAGGGCTACAAGCCCGAGGCCTTTTTGGCCGGCCCCCTTCTGCGTGCCATGAAAGATGGCGGTGTGTTGTTGCTCAACGAGCTCAACCGCATGCCTGAGGGGGTCCAAAACGTCCTATTGCCGTCGCTGGACGAGGGCCTTCTGCACGTCCCGCACTTGGGTGCAATGCATGCCGCCCCCGGCTTTGTGGTCATTGCCACGCAGAACCCTGCCGAGTTCGTCGCGACCGGTGACTTGAGCGAGGCACTTCAGGACCGCTTTGAGCTGGTCAAGCTGGACTACCAGTCCGAGGAAGAGGAGCGGTCCATCGTTGCTGCCCAGACCCGCTGCTCTCCCAGCCCAGCCGTAATTCAGCAAGCGGTGCGGATGGCTCGGGCGACCCGCAATGATCCACGTGTCCGCCGAGGCGCCTCGGTGCGTGCTGCAATCGCCATTGCCGACATCGCGATGCGGTTGAACGGGGATGTGGACCGAGCGGCGCGTTTGGCTTTGCCGACCCGAATTGAGCTGGTGGATGAGCGCAGCGGCGCTCTGGATTCAATCTTGGACAGCTTAAAAAAAAACTAGCTGAAGAGGAGGAGGAAGAGGAGCCGCCCGAGCCGCCCAAGCCTACCTTAAACCTCACGAAAACAGCGACCATGGCGGCCAAGCCGGACCCCAACCAGAGGTTCATGCCCTTCTTCGAGGCGGACTCTGGGCACGTCCAGCTCTCAGAGCTTCCCGCGGGATGGGAGGCTGCTCAGAACCTGCACCGCCTTAAGAAGACCTTGCCCGACAAGGCGCTTCGCGTGGTCACCGAGCGGGCCTTGGACGCGATCATTCAGCGGGCCAAGACTCTGCTGCGGCACGCCGCCCATCCCACCCATCTGGTGCGCTCATCTTGGCCTGAGCCCGGCGACTTGGATCTCGATGCGACCCTTGAGCGTCCTCGTCAGATCCCCATGCGCGGTCAGAAGGCCCCTTGGCGGGCGCAGGACATCGTGGTCTCTCGGCAGGAGCCCCGAGACGCGGACGTGGTGGCTATCTTGGATATGTCTCTGAGCATGACCGGAGAGAAGATCGCTCTGGTTGCAGTCGCGGCCGCGATTCTGCGCATGAAGCTGGAGTCGGTGGCAATCGTGGCCTTTGACACCAACGCCCACGTATTGGTTCGCCTTGGGGAGCAGCTTCCTATTCGGGAGCTGGTACGCCGGATCCTGATGGTTCCAGCCCAAGGCTATACCCACATCTCGGCGGGCTTAGAGGCCGGGCTGGAGCAGCTGCAGCGCAGCGGAAAGCGGGAGCGGGTTGGGCTGCTGCTCAGCGATGGCATCTCCAATGTCGGCTGGGATCCGGTCCGAGTGGCCAAGCGGTATCCGACCTTGCACGTCGTTCAGCTGGGCCGGGATTTGCCGCAGGGATCGCGTGCTTGCCGCGGCATGGCCCAGGCTGGACGAGGCCGTCGTTTCCACGCGGCGACCTATGTAGCGCTGCCCGGTGTGGTCAAACGGGTCATCCGTGAGGTATTCCGGGTCTGACCATGACCACTTCCTCTCAGACCAAATCCTTGCCCCACTTGGTGTTGATCGGCGCTGGTCATGCCCACATCCAGGTGCTGCGCATGCACCTGATGCGGCCCTTTCCAGCGCGCGTCACACTGGTCGTGGACCAATGCGAGGCGGTCTACAGCGGCATGGTTCCTGGGGTGCTCTCCGGGCAGTATCGCCCTGACCAAGTGGTGCTCGATGCTTGGCCCTTGGCTCGAAAGGCCGGTGTGCGCATCCTGGTCACTAGGGCTGAGCGCATCGATGCCCAGCTCAAGCGGGTACACATCCGGGCGCGGCCCGCTTTGCCTTACGACCTCTGCTCGGTGGATATAGGCAGCACCGTGCGGGGCCTGGAGCTTCCAGGTGTGGAGGAGTTCGCGCTCCCCTCCCGTCCGATCGGTGGTTTTGTAGAGCGCTTTGAGCGGAGCCTCAAGGAGCTGGGTACGCGAGATTCGGATGGCGAAGCGGAGCTTGTGGTGGTCGGTGCGGGCGCCGCAGGAATCGAGGTTGCGTTCTGTGCGCATGCCCGTCTGCAGAGGATGGAACTGAATCCCAAGATCACCCTAATCAATGCGGGGAAGTCCCTGCTCCCGGGGAAGGGTAACAAGGTCGGGCCACGCATCGAGGAGCTGGCCACTGAACGCGGAATAACGGTCCTGCATGGGGAGAAAGTTGCTGCGCTGACCGCTGGGTCCGTGTTCCTGGAGTCCGGTGCGGAGATCACCGCTGCACGCTGCTTGTGGGTGACTGGTGCCAAGGCCCGGCCCGTCGTTCAAGACTCCGGGCTGGCCCACGAGAGGGGATACATGCGGGTAGGGGAGACCCTTCAGGCGATAGAGCACCCCGAGCTCTTTGCTGCAGGGGACTGCGCTCACCTAGACCATGCGCCTTGGGTGCCGAAGGCCGGGGTCTACGCAGTTCGAGCGGGTCCGATCTTGGCCTACAACCTGCGCGCGAAGCTGGAAGGCATTCCCCTTCGGCGCTTTGAGCCTCAGAAAGACTTTCTCACTCTGCTCAACCTGGGGGATGGGTGCGCCATCGGCACCAAGTGGGGGCGCTTGCTCGAGGGGGAGTGGGTCTTTAGGCTCAAGAACCGCATCGATCAGGCCTTCATGGATAAGTTTCGGGTCTTAGGGCCACAGGGAGCCCCCAACAAAGCCTTTGAGCGGGACATGCCCCCCATGCCCGAGGAGGAGATGGTCTGTGGTGGCTGCGCGGCCAAGGTGGGCGCAGACCCACTCTCTCAGGTCTTGAGCGAGCTCTCCCCCGTCCAGGACCCAGCCGTGGTCTTGGGCTTGGATGCAGCTGACGACGCCGCGGCCCTTCAGCGCGAGAGCGAGGTCATGGTGCAGTCCGTGGACGTTTTTACCGCCTTTGTGGACGACCCCTTTGTGGTCGGCTGGGTGGCCAGCGCAAACAGTCTCTCGGATCTGCACGCTTGTGGGGTTGCCCCGAGAGTGGCCCTAGCGCTCGTGAACCTGCCCCGCGACAGCGACCACGTGGACAGCCTACGTCAGGTCATGGCTGGGGTACGAGGGCATCTGGCCGCCGAAAACTGCACACTGATGGGCGGACACACGACGGTCGGTGACGTGCTCAGCGTTGGACTATCCGTCACCGGATTTGCCCCGGCCAAAGAAGCTCTTTGGCGAAACTGGGACCTGGGAGCAGGGGATGCGTTGATCCTCTCAAGGCCTCTTGGAACCGGTGCCCTCTTTCACGCCGACATGGCAGGAGGGGTTGGTGGAGAGCAGATCCAGCATGCTTTGGGTTGGATGATGCGCGGGAATGGTCCAGCCGCTCGCGCTCTGCTTCCTCTGGATCCCAGCGCAGTCACCGATGTCACTGGCTTTGGCTTGGCCGGCCACCTCATCGAGATGCTTCGGCCCAAGGACCTTAGCGCGGTACTCCGTGCTAGCGCTCTGCCCTTCTTGCCGGGCGTACGTCAGCTCATGGACCGGGGGGAGCGCAGTACTTTTCACGACCAGAATCGTGAGCACTTGCTCAAGGTGATTCGTGCAGAACTGAGCGGTTCCGCTTTGGAGATCCTCTTTGATCCCCAGACCGGTGGTGGTCTGCTCGTCGCTTGTCCCCCATACGCCGTTCAGGCCACTCTGGCCGCACTCACACAGGCCGGTGACCAGCCTGCGGTC
>JBLHMA010000101.1:0-14268 GCA_047621545.1 Cognaticolwellia sp.
GAGAAGGCGGATGAGACCCTCGTGTTCTCTGCTTCAGCGCTCTGGGACTTGGACGAACCCTTGGCGGGTTCTTTGGGACTGCAGAAGCTGTCCCGCCCAGTCACCATCAAGACCAAGGGCCGCGCGGGGGGCAGTCGCTATGCGTGGCGCTTCGACTGGGGTAGGCAAGCTGAGGTGGAAGGGCCCTGGCTGCGCTGTGGCGCGACCTATGAGCTGCTTCCGGCGGCCATTCTCAAGGCACTGCAGCTGTCAGAGGAGCTCCACGACGCGAGCCAAGTCCAGGTGTTTCGGGCCTTGCTCCGGCTCCAGAAGCTGGCCGAGGACACGCCGCTCATGAACTTGGCCACGCGAGAAGCGGCCATGAAAATTGAGGAGGCGACCCAAGTTCGGGTAGTGGTCGATGAGGCTGGAGACCTCCAGCCCAAGCTTGTCGGGGCCACCCAAGACGGCCCGGCCTTGGACGTTCCAGTATCAGTGGTTCTCGCGGATCCCATCACAAGAGCGACGCAGGACACCGTCGTGAAGTTGGACAACAACTCCTATTTGCTGCTCGACAAAGGTGCATTCTCCAACTTCCTGTTGACGGAAGCTGCGCGCGAGACAGATCCGGAGACGAAACAGCGTTTCCTGGAGAATCCGCTGGCGTTCCTACCCGATGAAAACGCGTTTGATGAGGCCCACTACTCAGGACGCGTTCTTGGTGTCTCCGAGGCTCCAAGGGCGAGTGGCGCTGGTCCGACAGGGGAGCGCGACTGGATCCCAGACCAGCAGGCGCTGGAGCTCAGAGTTGCTGGGCGAAGCATCGCGGTCACGGAAGCGGAGTTGCCCGCCTTGGTTGACGCTTTGGAGACCGCTCTGTCTGCCGGGGACGACAACTTTGACTGGATGGGTGCGGCAATACCGGCATCTGCTGAACTGCTGAGCGAGGTACGGCGCATCGGCACGCCGCTGGATGCGAAAACGGATGAGGAGCTCGATGCACAGCCCGGTGCGGTTCGTATTCTGCACATTCAAGACAACGACTTGGTCCTTGAGTGGCAGCCAATCGTAGAAGGGGGGCGGGTCCAGAACATCGCGAGTCCCCGGCTCGCTGAAGGGGTGAAGCTCAAGCGCCATCAGCTTGTCTCACTTCGGACGCTGCAGCGGAACTGGCACCGTGGGCTTCCAGGCAGCCTTCTCTGTGATGACATGGGGCTGGGTAAGACTCTGCAGGGGCTGGCCTTTGCAGACTGGGTCACACAACAGCGAGACTTCTTCAAACGGCAGCGGAAGGAGCATCCAGGGGCGCTTGTTCCGATTCTCATCGTCGCGCCACCTTCGCTGATGCAAGGTTGGCTGGAGGAGGCTGCAGCGAGAATGCGCTCGGGCACCTTCCAAAGGGTTCTGTGGGGTGGCGGGTCACTTCCCCCAGAGAGCCACGGTCGTGACATTCGGCTCCTCCGGAATTTTGTGGTTAAAGCTCGTAGGGGCGGTTCGGCAGCTGTTTTGGAGCATGCCCGTCTCGACATGGAGGCTTTGGGCGACTTTGCTCCCGATGTACTGGTCGTCGGGTACGACACCTTGCGTTCCCTTCAGTTCGCGGTCGGAGAGATACGCTTCGGGCTGGCTCTCGCTGACGAGTGTCAGGCCATCAAAAACCCCGGGAGCCTAAGAAGTCATGCCTTGCGTGCCATGAACTACTCCTTCGGACTGGCATTGACCGGGACACCGATAGAGAATTCTTGGGTCGATCTGTGGACCATTTCGGACTTTGCTATTCCAGGGACGCTCGGGCCGCTTGATACCTTCAGGAAGGACTTCCCATCGAATGGTGATGTTCATGCCCTGGGCTCTCAGTTGGCGACAACGCTCAGCGAAGTCATGATTCGACGGACCAGGCTCGCGGCCCTAAAGTCGCTGCCACCGCGAAAGCTTCACGTTGAACGAGAGACGATGCCCGTGCAGCAGTCGGCGCTCTACAGCGCCTGTGTTCAGGCCAACAAATCCTCGGGTGCTGGAGTTCTTGGGCTCCTCCAGAAGCTCGGTCGGGTTTCGCTGCATCCCCGGATTCGAGCTGAGTTGCAGACCGCGGACGCGGCAGAGAGTTGGTTCGCGGAGTCCGCGCGCACCAACGTGCTGTTCCGGTGGCTTCGAAAGTGGGAGAACGAGGCAGGTTGTGTGCTCGTCTTCGTTAGAAGCAAGAACCTCCAGTCGACTCTTAAAGCGGCTATTGAGCTCCGCTTCGGCGCGATGGTCGGAATCCTGAACGGGTCGGTCAGCATGAAGGACCGACATGCTCTGGTTGAGAAGATGCGAGTCAGTTCTGGCTTTAGGGTCTTGATTGTCAACCCAGAGATTGGTGGGGCTGGCTGGAACTTGCAGTTCTCATGCAGGAGTGTCGTCCTAGAGCGCCCCTTTAACCCTGCTGTGGAAGCTCAGCTCATCGCACGAACTTGGCGGCTTGGACAGGAGAAAGAAGTCGAGGTCGTTCTCCCCGTCGCTACCTTGGAGGAGCGCGTCAGCTTCGATGAGGTCTTGGCACAGTTGCTCGAAGACAAGCAAAACCTCTCAGACAGTGTCCTTGCACCGGTGGAGGTTTCACAGGAGGAGAAGGTGCGAAGATTCGGCGTCTTGGCTGAGAGTTAAAGCGGTTGGTTGCGTTTCGGATTGCTGGCAAAGGCCCGTTGCGGTACTCTGCCACCATTGGGGACCAATGGCTCAAGGCTACCAGGACAGAAAACCGCAGAAAACCGAGAAAGAAGCGGAGCAAGAGCTCGCGGCCAGCGGCCTGGACGCGGCGGTTATTGCCGGCCTAAAGACTGGCGATGCGATGGCCATGTCTGCGGCGAGCGCCATCATGGGGAACGCTGCTGTGCAGCAATTGATGGGACTTGGTGGGCGAGCCGTCGCGGAAGGGGTCGATACGGCAGGTGATTTGGCGGACGCTGCAGAGGTGGTCTCAGGGCCGCTCTCTGAGCCAGATAGGGTCACTGAGGAGGGCTGGTAAGACGCCCAATTGGACTCCAGAGAGCCCGTTTACCAAGGCGGGGAAGGGCACGGAATTCACGGCCGGCTCGACCCGACGGAATCTGACTGCATTAACTGGGCCTTCTGGCTGGAGGTCGCTGATGTGGCCGAGTTGGGAGGCTTAGTGACTGCTGCCGCCCATATGCGGCATTTCCTTGGCAACTCTGGGGGAAAGCTTGAAGTGGACCTGTACGAGTTTGGGACGCGGTCCCCGCTGCTACTGGGGAACGTTGCGGTCGCACAAGAGGCGGCCGCTGAGCACGCAGCCGCAAGGCTCTCGCAGTCCGAAGACCTGGACTACCAGGAGTTCCGGGCACCGACGATGGAGTTTGAGGCGAACGAGTCTGAATTCGCGCGCTCGGAGAACGAAGACCTCTACTTTGCAGTCGCAGGGAATGAACAAAAAGTCTGGTCAACCTGTACCTTCGAGCCTGATCTGCTTGGCGGCGGCTTGGTGCTCGTTGAGACTTGCCTCCGTCTCTGGGATGAATACAATTGGGATGCCGGAAAGACCACGCAGATTGCGGGAGTGACGGTCTCTGATGCGACATTGGGAAGGCTGCACTCTGTTGGGCTTGCTCAGGAGTTTCCAATTCGCGGCCGGCGATATGATCAACGCGCCTTCCGGTTCTCTGCAGCCCAGCTGAGCTCCGGCGGAGCTGGCGACATTGAAGGGGACAGTCGACCGCGCGACGTCAGAGATTCGACCGGGCGAATGGATTCAAGCAGGGAGACGGGCAGATGATGCGATTTGGACGAACAGTCGCAACTGCGCTTGCTGGCTTGGCGCTCGGCTGCGGGAGCACGCCGCGCGGCCCCGTAGATGACGCAGCCGCCCTTGAGTGGGCCCGCATCACCCTTCCACCCGGCGCTACCGACTTCCACTACGTTGGAGACAAAGGCTTGGACTTCTCGGTGGAGCTTCAGTTCATGGTTCCAGGCAACGCGGACTTGTCTACCGTCTACGGTCAGGTCGGCTGCGTTCCGACCGCTGACGGCAGCAAAGGCAAACGGGAGCCCTTTGGACGCGTAATGCCGGACGCCGATTGGTTCGTAGAGTCACTGGGTCCAGGCCGCACCTGGTGCACCTTCGACGCTGCCCCCATCAACGAGCACCGGGGACTTAGAGTCGGCCCGCCCATCGAGGGCCTCCGTATCGTCCAGCTGGGCGTCTGGGGTCACTGAACAGGTCGAATCAGGCTACATTTGTTCCATGCTCATCCACCTTCTCCTCGCCTGCGCCTCCCCATCCGACACCGGCGATCTGCCTCCGCATTTTGACGCGCCGGACTCCACCGGCAGCTTCACGGCGGTCACTGTGCAAGACAGCTTCACCGCCCGCGGCGGAGAGGAGCTCACCGTGCAGATCTGGTACCCCTCGGAGACCTCGGATGCGGGATCGATCTTCCGCTTTGACCAAGTCTATGACGGCCAAGCGCGCAGTCAGGGTGAGGCGGCCTGTGATCAACCCCGACCGGTGCTGATGTTCTCCCACGGCAACGGCGGCATTCGATGGCAGTCCACCTTCTTCACGGAGATGGCAGCGGCCCATGGCTACATCGTTGTCGCGCCGGACCACCTGGGCAACACCTTCTTCGACATGGACGAGGTGGACCGGGGCACGGTGGCGCTGCGCAGGCCACAGGACATCTCCGATGCCTTTGACTGGGCGGTGGCGCAGTCGGAGAGCGGGGACAGTGCAATCTCAGGCTGCATCGATCCAGACGCGGGCTTTGCGGTGGCCGGGCACAGCTTCGGCGGGTTCACGACGTTGTTTCTGTCGGGCGCCACCATCGACCGGCCGGCGCTGGAGCAGCGCTGCGAGACGGACGGGGGCGGCTGGCTCTGCGGCATCCCGGCCCTCTCGGAAGAAGACGTTCTGGTCCGGGCTGATCCGCGTGTCTGGGCGGCCATTCCGATGACCCCCGTTGGCGCCCTGACTTTCGATGTCGGGCTGGCCGACCAGAGCACGGCCATCCTGGTGATGGGCGGCAGTGAGGATGATCTGACGAGCATGGAGGAGCAGGTCACGCCGATCTACGAAGGCGTGGGCGGCGAGCCGGCCTACTTGGCCACCATCGAGGGGGCCGGACACTACAGCTTCTCGGTGATGTGTGACCTGGTCCCGACCTTCAATGGCTGCGGGGAGGAGTTCCTGGACGCGGAGACGACCAAGCGGCTGATCAATGAGATGAGCTTGGCGTTCTTGGGGCAGGAGCGCGGCTTTGAGACGGACGGATTCCTGCCGGCGGAGGGGCCAGTGGTCTGGAGTGAGTAGACCCGCCCAATAGACGGGCCCAGTAGACGGGCTCAGTAGACGGGCCCAGTTGACGGGCTCAGTAGACCCGGCCCCAGCGAATCGGCTCAGTACATCAACTTGCGCTGCTGTATGGAGTCGTTGCTGAACCATCTCCCACCCATCTCGCTGGACTGCATCAGGTTGTCCTCCATGGGCATCTGATTGTCGGCCCAGTCCTGACGCTCGATGCTCTGAAGCACGTCCAGAGGGACGTCAACGGTGTCGGGACCCATAGTGAGCTTCAGGGTCATGCTGTCCTTGGCCAGGGGACCGATCAAGACGCTGCCGTTGTTGAGCTCCACTCTCCAGTCGCCGGTGGCATCCCCGTCGATGGGGCGCATGCTCTTGCACTCCGTCAAGAAGGGCGCAAAGGTGCCCAGGCTGCTGTTGACCGCGATCTGAGTGGCTGCAGGGTCCACCAAGAAGTCGTCGCCATGGGTGGTCTTGACCCGCACGATCTCGTACTCCGGCCACGCCTGGGGACCGTTGGTTTGAACGCGCAGCAGCTCATCGACTGGCAACTCGACGGGGATCTGCTCTCCGCCAGCGCTCACCCTTAGGGCCAATTCCGGCGCCGCCCACTGGCCCTGCAGCTCGGAGCCGTTTCGCAGCCATACGGTGACGTGGTTTCCAGATCCCGCCAGGGCCCCGCCTTCCACCGGTGCGATCTCACCGACATCCTCCAGAGGAATGCGCAGCACGCCCAGGCCACCCTTGAGCTCCAGCACAGGCGTCTGAATGGCGCCCACCAAAACCTGACCATCCTGGAGGGTGGTTCGGAGTGGAAAGGCGTCTGGCGCACGGTCAGAGAAGCAGGCCAAGAGCAGGGTAAAGAGCATGAGATCTCCGGAGTTGCTCCGGAAACGAGGCCAGGCTGTCTGGGCTTACACCCGCGATCCCGACAGGGCGGATTTGAGGCTGGATCTCAGCGTTTCAGCTTGCGCTTTGCCTTGTCACGCGCCTTGTCCAGGGCGCTGCCGATGCCGCCCGTCTCAGGTGGCGCCTTGGTTTGCTCAGCCGCGGTCTTGGTCGCACCCGCGCGGCTTGGCGCAGCGCTGGGCTGGGTCCGCCGAGAAGAGGTGGGCGCCTCGGCTTTGGCGGCTGCTCTTCGGGCAAAAAAGCCCGGCTTGGTGGGGTCACGCTTCGGCACCAGGGCGGCGGCCCGGTCCCAGAGCATCAGACGGCGCAGGCCAATCTCCAGCAGCAGGAGAATCAGGGCCAGAACCAGCAGCGGGCGGGTCATGACTTTGCCGGCAGTGCCCTGCTGAGGGGTCTCCCAGATGGCGTCGGCACGGCCCAGAGGGCCTCCGCCAGTGATGCGGGCGACGCTCTCCAAAGTCCGCGTACCCGCCTTTGGATCCTCCAAGTGAGCGAACTCCGGAGAGTGGGGCAGGGCCAGGGGGGGCAGGCTCAGGGCGCTGCGCTCGTTGATCTTGACCACGCCGACGGCCACGCCGGCTGGGGGCAGGGCGATGGTGGCTTGGTAGGCGCTGGGGCCTACACGCTGCAGAAGCAGCTCCTGCAGAGTGCCGTCTGGGCCGGAGACCGAGGCGCTCAGAGTGCCGGGCAGCTCGGTCTGGTCTGCCGCGACCTCGACCCGGACCACGCCGTGGCGGCCTTGGCGCTGCACTTCGGCGTACCAGTCTGCGGGAGGCTCCTGCAGGGCGGTCCAGCGGGTCAGGGTCACGAAGAAGCTGGAGAACTTGCGCCAGCGGACCAGGGATTGGCCCTGGTCTCCCCCGATCTGGCCGGTATAGGCTGCGCTTCTGCCCAGTCCAGCCTGCTCCCAAGCCAGGATGACGGCTGCGTTCTCGTCGGTGGTGCGCACGCCCACGGTGGCGCCGGGCTTGGGCCAGGCCAGGTTGTAGGCGTCGACGGTGGGGAAGCGGTCGCTGGGTAGGCCCAGCGTGACCAGGCTGGGCAGTGGAGTGGCCGCCGTGGGGGTGTCGATAAAGGCAGCGCGGGCGGCGACCAGAGTGTCCATCGCGAAGAGACGCGGCAGGTCGGCGGGGCGCTCAGTGAAGTAGATCTGGCCGCTGCCTTGCTCGGCGGTGCGTCGCAGGAATGCCGCATCGCTGTCCATGTCGGTGCCCAAGGCGATGACCGAGACGGTGATGCCGTCCTTTTCCATCTTCTTGAGCAAGGCGGGCACCCCTTCCTGCTGGACGGAGTCCGCTGCATCGGAGAACAGGATGACGTGCTTGTTGCGCTGCTCGGCCTTGAGCAGCTGGGTGTAGGCCGACTCCAGGCCAACTCGGGTGTAGATGCCGCCGCCCATGGACTCGATGCGCGCGACCTCTTTGGCCAATGCGCCTGGGTCGGTGACCTGGGTCTGCTTGACGATGACGTGCGGCTCGGAGTCCACCGCGATGACCGAGATGGAGTCGATGGGGGAGAGCAGGGTGATGGCCGCGGCGGTGCCGTCGTTGGCCAAGTCCATCTTGGTGATGTTGGGCTGGACCTCGACCGACATGGAGCCGCTGCGATCCAGGACGACGGCCAGGGCCATGCCCACCTTGCGGTGCTCCTGCTTGAGCTCCAGCGAGACGGGCAGCATGGGCTCCAGAGGGGACTTGTGGTAGCCGCCCACCCCAAAGCTGGCTTGGCCGCCAGTCATGAGCAGTCCGCCGCCCTGTTGCTCCACAAAGGTGCGGAGCGCGCCCATTCCGCTCAGGCCAAGGCGCCCCGCGTCCACGTTCTCCAGGATGACGCTGCGGTAGCGACTGAGCAGCACCGCGTTGATGGGCTGGGACTCGGGGCTCGAGACAACCACGTCCATCCCGGCCTGCTCCAGGGTGCGGCTCAGTGTGCTGGCCTGTCCGCTGTCATTGAGCAGGAGGATCCTGCGCCTGCCGTTGGCCATCACCGCGCCCAGGCCGGTGTTGTTCTGAGGCTGTGGGTCTCCCTCGGCGGCCTGCACCTGCAGCTGGTACACCCCGATTCCCGCTTGAGGGAGAGCATCTCGGAACACCAGGCGGTTCAGACCCGGCTCAAAGCGCTGGCGGCCCGTACTGATGGTCTCCCCGTCGCGCGTCAGCACCCAGGTGGCCTCTTGTGCGGTGTCGGCGCGCACCCAGCCGCTGAACTGGAAGGGTTCGTCCACATCCAGGCTCTGTGGCAGGTCCAAGCGGGCCACGCTTAGATCCGCCTTGGCCATGGGCTTGGAGAGCTCCCGTGTGGTGATGGTGATGCTTCGGGCTGATGCACGACGGGCGGAAGGCAAGGGGCTGCTCTCCGTGCTGCGTCCGTCGCTGAGCAGCACGATGGTGCCGGCCCGGTCCTGGGGAATCATGGAGATCGCCAGGTCGATGCCGGCGCCAATGTCGCTGGCTTGAGCATCGGCGGGTGCAGAGAAGCTCTCAAAGCGTGCGCTTGCGCTGGTGGGCCGCTCGATCGTCGCGCCCTCGCCGACAGAGACGATTCCTACCCGGTCTCCGCTGGCCCTGGACTCCTCCAAGAGACGGATGAGCTCCTTGGCGCGGTCTTGACTCTCTGCGGGCATGCTCCCGCTGCGGTCCACCACGACCACGACGTCGCGCCCGCTGACAGGGCGCCGCAGGATTGGGCCGGCGATGGCCAAGACCACCACCCCCAGCACCAAAGCGCGCAGGATCTGAGCCCCGCGTCCAGCCGGACGGGTGATCCACCACAACGCCCCAGCCGGCAGTGCCAACAGGAGCAGCTCGGGCAGCAGAAGGGAGATCACGCCACAGCCCCAGGCAGACGCAAGGAGTCGTTGTTTCGCAGGGCCCACCAGTCCAAGGCAAAGACCAACAGCAGCAGCACCAGGATGGCAGTCTCGCTGACCTTGACCCCGTGGTCCTGCGCGGCCCCCGCCGGCACCGCGGCATCCCGTTTCCCGTCGCCCAGCGCGCGCAGCTCACTCTCCAGGGGGTCCAGGGCGTTGACGGCGATCAGCGAAGCCGGGTCCTGATCCCGCTGAAGGGTCCACACACCGGGTCGGTACAAGCCCCCGATGTCCAGGTCGGTCTGCTCGGGCAAGGCGCGGCTCTGCCCATTGGGGTCGGTGAGGATCCAGCTGCCTGGGGCGGCATTGCGCCACAGAAGCTCCTGCCCCACATGGGTGCTGCTCTGACTGAGCCCCGGCAGCGAGGCCCGTCTGAGCTCCGCGGCATTCAGGAGGAAGATCGGCCAGTCTGGTGAGCGGGACAGGGTGCTCTTGGCTGGGTCGATGTGCACCTGAATGCGTCGCTCGTCCTGGCTGAGCAGGGTGCTCTGCCCAGCGCTGATCAGCGATGCGCCCGTGGCCGTGCTGCCGGATGGAACGCTCCAGAGCACCCCCTCCAGGTTCATCCCTCGGGTCAGCGGGTGCTCTTTGTCCAGAAGGAAGGGCCCGAGCAGCGCTTGGCTCTCGCCAGCGGCCGGAATCTCGATGCTCCAAGCCTTTGGACCCAAGCTCAGGCCGGCCGGACCCAAGATCAGGTGGGCGCGCTCTGGGGAGACCACGACGGCGTCTTGGAGCAGGTCGGCCCAGCGCTTTCCTTCGGGGTCCAGCCCCAAGGCCCGGGCTTGTTCAGGAGGCAAGGCCAAGTGCACCCCCAGGGTGCGAGGGGGCAGGGGAGCGAGCCACGCCTCGTCGTCGCCGGCCAAGGCGTTCCCCTTGGTGGCGGAGAGCTCCAGACGCACCAAGCCCGTGCTGTGGGGGATCGGCAGGTTGTGCTCCACGCTCTGCTCGGAGGCCAAGGAGATGCCTTGGCTCCAGAGCTGCTGTTCTCCCTCCCACAGGGACAGGGTGCCGGTGGTCTGGCTGCCCGAGAAGCTGCGCAGGACCACAAAGACCAGGTCCTCGTTCTTTGCGCCGCGCACACGACTGGCGTGGGTCAGACCGATGTTGTTCGCCGGCTTGCCTACGGAGATCAGGCCCACCTCTTCAGGCCAGGCGTCGGGTGCAAAGTGGTCGCTGATCAGGGTGACGGCTCCACCATCCGAGAGCTGAAGTCCCAGATCCACCGCCATTCCCAGGCTGTGGTCCGGGGCTGCTGGCTCCCATCGGTCCATGGCACTCTTGGCCTCTTCGCGCAGAGCCTGTGGGCCGACGAGCATGCGGGGGGATGGGCCAGAGAGCACAACGCTGACGGTGTCCCGTGCGCGCAGGCCCTTCAGGCTGTCTTGGAGTGCCTCGCGAGCCTCTTCATGCGAGGCCTGCATGGAGGCGGAGTCATCCAGGACCACAACCCGGTGCTCCGCTCGGCCCGCGCAGCCTTGTGGGCCGGCGAGCACCAAGGTGATCAGGAGCACCGCAAGCAGCTCCAACCAAAAGCTGGGGGACTGGTGCAGGGGCTGTCGGGTGCGACCTGAGCCCTTTGGGCTGCCGATCGACTCCCAGAGAAAGGTAGCACTTACCTGCCTTGGCTTGGCCTGCCGCCTGTAGAGATGGAGGCCGACCACGACGGGCAGGCCTATCAATCCTATCAGTCCCAGGGGTGTGGCGAACAGAGGGGGCTCCTGTGGGCTTGCCCCCGCTTTACGGGAGGGGGGGCAGTCCTGTTTCCAATCGGAGGTGCTTAGTGCTGGCGGATCAGGATGTTGTCCGCGCCAAACCGCACCTGTTTGGTGGGCTTGCGTCGCGCCACCAGGCTCTGAGCGCCTTCTATGCCGCAGGCGGCGACCTGCTGTCTTGCGCGGAAGATGTACACCGACATGGTGCCCTCGGTCATGCCTACGTCGCGTACCAAATTCTCGCAGTAGACCCAGCCCCTCTCCGAGGCGTCCTGGTCGTCGTCGTCCTGCAGTGCTTTGGCGAGCAGGAAGAGCATCCAGTGGTGGACCCGCTCTCCGAGATCCCAGCGCTCCGTACCGAACTCGATACTTAGACGGATAGCTTCCTGGTCGCGGCTCACATCAAAGACGAAGCGCACCGTGTTCAGGGTTGGGGACTCGCTGTCTGCCTGTTCGGTGGCCTGGTCGTACTCAGGTAGGTGCAGTCGCCATTGATCACCATCGATCAGGACAATCTCAAGGTCGCCGACGTTGACCTCGGTCCCATCCACCCACTCCGCGATCCAGCTCCCGTCGTGGTTTCTGTACACGTTGACGCTTGGGCTTTCACCGTTTGGGATTGCCAAGAGCCCTTCGACGCCATTCACGCTGCAGGTCTCGTCGTGTACCTGGGTCGCGTTGGGTACGGGGGGCGCGTCGCTGTCCATGACCCATCCGCAGGACTCGGTTCCGAAGTGCAGGGTCATGCCTGCAGCGAGGGGGTGTTCGCCTGTTGGAAGTAGGCCGCCATCCAGCAGGGTGCCGTTTCGGCTGCCGAGATCGCGCACCACCCAACTGCTCCCAGTCCACCGCACTGTGGCATGTTGAGAAGAGATTGCAGGCGCCTCCAGGCGCAGATCACAGCGGCGGCTACGGCCAACCAAGTGTTCAGCGTGGATGGTGATCACACGACCGCTTTGAAGGTCTCGCAGGACAGCCATAAAAGAGTTCCCAGGTCTAGAGCAGTATTATAGTGCTGTAGATCCTGTTGGAGACTCGTGCCTGAGAGCTTTGAGAGCAAGTACCAGACCCTCGCCACCATCGAGGTCATGGACGCCGAGCGCATTCGTCATGTGCCGCGACGCGTTCCAGCGCTGCCGGAGCAGTTCTACTTTGTGCGCTTTCTGGGCCACGGTGCCCAGGGCGAGGTCTACGAGGCCGTGGATCGCCTGAACCTTCGCAAGGTGGCCATTAAGACCGTCCGTTTGGACAAGGTCGGTCCCGAGCAGCTCAGGCGCATGTCCGTGGAAGCGTCCACGCTGGCGCGCTTGGCTCACCCCGGGGTCATTCCGGTCTACGAAACTGGCCACATGACCGACGGCCGGGTCTGGTATGCCATGCCCGTCGTAGAGGGGATCGCGCTCTCAGAGCGCATCGCAAAGATGAAGTTCCGCTTGGGCACAAAGGGGTGGGGCACGGCCGAGGACGGGCCGGAGCTGCGGGAGATGGTCGACGCGATCGTCAAGGTGGCAGATGCCTTGGCCCATGCCCACCAGGAAGGGGTGGTGCACCGGGACGTGAAACCCCAGAACATCCTGACTGGGGCCCTGCGGGAGACCTACTTGGTGGACTGGGGCACGGCTTGGGAGTCCTTTGAGTCGGCCCCGTTTGCTGGCACCCGGGCCTACATGTCCGAGGAGCAGGCCACCGGCCAGATTGCCACCCCGGACTGGGATGTCTACGCCCTTGGATGCACCCTGTTTCACATCATCGCGGGGCGTCCACCCGTGCGTTGGCAAGCGGGCACGCCTTTCCCCACCGTAGAGCGCTACGAAGACCTTCTGGAGCTGAGCTCGGCCAGAAACGGCTGGGTGCCCGATGACCTGGTCAAGGCGTGTGCAAGAGCCTTGAGTCCACGGCCCTCGGACCGGCCAAGAGCCGAGCACTTCGGTCGCCTGCTCCGAGCATGGCTCTACGGTCTTCCGGACCAAGAGCGTAGCGAGGCGGCGATCTCTCGCGCCAAAAACATCTTCCTTCCGGCCTGGAACGATGTGGAGGTGCTGCGCATCGAATGCTTGCTGCAGGAGAACCGCATTGTGGATCTGCAGCGGGGGTGGAGCAGTGATCAGAAGGGCCAAGCCTTACGCCGCCTGCACGATCTGAAGGAGCGGCTGGAAGCCAGCTACGCCATTCTCCAGCGCGAGGCCAGCATGGTGCGGAGCAGCGTTCGCCGCTACGAGGTCCCCCTGGTTCACGAAGTGGTGCACCCCCACATGTACTCCGAGTGCCGACGCCTTGAGCTGCGCCGGGACCGCAAGGGCTTGGCTCTCTACGCCGGCTTGCTCTCCGAGCACACGCCACTGGGTCACCTACGGGAGCTGGTCGAAGCGCAGGCTTTCTACACATTTTGGGCGCCGGGCGTACCGCGCATGGACATGTGCCGCGAGGACCCCGCGTCTTGGTCCCAGCGCCTCATCGGGGACTGCACGGTGATCGGCCCTGTGGAGCGGCAACCCGGGCACGCTGGTCTGCACGTTTTCACAGGGCAAGCGCCAGGCTGCGAGCCGCTGTACTTCGAAGCGTTCATTCTGCGGGGAACCCACTGGAGTTTGCTTCACCCGAGTGGTGAGAAGCTTCCCATGCGTTCGTTGCTCAAGGGCTGCTTGGCCGATGACGAGGTCATTGTGCGCGAGGGCCACACCATCGTCGGTGGAGATCCACTGGCGGCCTTTGGCATGATCGAGCCGCGCTTCGTCTGGATCGAGCCCTTCGTCGCCAAGCGCGACGCCCTCTCGAACGGGGAGTGGGTGACTTGGTACACCGGATTGTCTACCGAAGAACAGGCATCCAGCTGGCCTGCCAGCTGGAGCTTTGAGCCTGAATCTCTGGGAGAGATGGATGCGACCTGGGAGCAATGCCCCGTGGGCGGTCTGCCTCAACCGGCGTTGAAGCGTTACCTTGAGGATCACCCTGGGTGGCGCCTGCCTCATGAGCTGGAGTGGGAAAAGTTGGCGCGTGGTGCCGGTGGCCGAGCCTTTCCCTGGGGCATGGCAGAGGAGCCGGTGGGCCTGCGCCCAGCACAACAGGTCCCCCCCAGCACCCTGCCTTGGGACTGCTCGGCTTGGGGTGCCCGAGGCTTGTGCTCCAACCGTATGGAGCTCTGCGCCAACCACTGGATGAGAGAGCCGCCCATACTGGGGATTGCCTTGGATCCCTTGCGGAAAGAGAGCGGCGCCTCTCGCGTGGCGCGTGGCGGCTTTGTGGGGGCCTCGTTGGCGCAGAGCCGCGCGTGTGCGCGGCATCTCTTGGATTCGGAGGAACTGGAGTTACCGGAGATTGGGGTGCGCTTGGTGCGGGACTTTGATCCTGCGCACTTCGCGACCTTCCCGGAATGGCAAGCGGGTTAGGAGCCGCGCTCATCCCGGGAGCTGTCCATGTTTTCCTATTCCTTCTATAAGGTTGTCCACATCTTTGGCATCCTGCTGACCTGGAGCGCTCTAGGTGCGCTGGTGTTGCACGCAGCG
>JBLHMA010000102.1:0-14240 GCA_047621545.1 Cognaticolwellia sp.
CCAAGGTCGCCCCCCAAATGCGCGGCTCCAAGCCCGTGATCCGGCGCATCATCTCCAGAACGACGCGCGCGTCCTCGCGTCGGCCGGGGTGCTCGACGGCGTCGACGAAGTCGTCTACGTCGATCTCGTTGGCCTGTGTGGTGTTCTGGGACATTGGGGCTCCGTTCCGCAGCATTCTAACCAACTTGCCCGGTTGACGTATACGTAAACCTAAGCCACACTGCCCTGGCCTTTGGAGCCGACTGCATGCCCACCCTGTCTTCTTCCCTGAATCCCAAGAGCGCTGCCTTTCAGGAAAACACGGCCCGCATGCAGGAGCGCCTGGACGAGATCCGCGCTCTGGAGGCACAGGTGCGCGCCACCTCGGCCAAGCGCAAGGCACGCTTTGAGGCGCGGGGACAGCTCATCCCTCGGGAACGCGTCGAGCGCCTGTTGGACCCGGGCACCCCCTTCTTGGAGCTGAGCACCCTGGCCGGCTTGGCCATGCACGACGACGACGGCAAGCGCACGGTCATGGGCGGCGGCAGTATCGCTGGCATTGGAACGGTCTCCGGCAAACGCGTAGTGGTGCTGGCCAACGACTCCGGCATCAAGGGCGGCTCCATCTCTCCCATGGGCGCTCAGAAGACTCTGCGGCTGCAGGAGATCGCACGGAAGCACAAGCTACCGGTTGTGTACTTGGTGGAGTCGGGTGGCGCGAACCTGCTCTACCAATCCGAGATGTTTGTAGGGGGCGGCCGCAGCTTCGCCAACCTGGCCCGCCTCTCTGCTGCGGGGATCCCACAGATCTCCGTAGTGCATGGCTCCTCCACTGCAGGGGGTGCCTATCTTCCAGGTCTCTCTGACTACGTGGTGCTCGTTGCCGAGCGCTCCAAGATCTTCCTGGCCGGTCCACCCCTGGTCAAAGCGGCCATCGGCGAGGACACCACAGACGAGGCTCTGGGCGGCGCTGAGCTCCACGCGACGGTCACCGGGCTGGGAGAGTACGTGGCGGACAACGACGCGCACGCACTGGAGACCACCCGGGAGCTGATGGACCTGCTGAAGTGGGACAGCGCGAACGCCCTGGAGGAACCTGCGCCTAAGGGGCATGAGTTTTCCGCCAATGCGCGGCTCACCGCGCCTAAGCGGCAGGGTTCGTCTACACAGAGCATCGCCGAACCAGCCTTCAACGCAGAAGAGCTGATGGGCATCGTGCCCGCCTCCGACTCCGAGCCCTACGACTGCCGCGAGATCATCGCGCGCCTGGTAGATGCCTCACAGTTTCTGGAGTTCAAAGCCGCCTTTGGCTCCGAGATTGTGTGCGGCCACGCCCGCATCCAGGGCGAGTCCATTGGCATCGTGGCCAACAACGGCGCCATCCAGCCCAATGGGTCAGCCAAGGCCACCCACTTCTTGCAGGCCTGCGACCAGAGCGGCACGCCTGTTGTGTTCCTACAGAACACAACAGGCTACATGGTGGGCAGCACTGCCGAGCGGGCCGGCTCCATCAAACATGGATCCAAGATGATCCAGGCGGTGGCCAACCTGCGGGTACCCAAGCTCACCATCGTGGTCGGCGGCAGCTTTGGGGCCGGCAACTACGGCATGTGCGGGCGAGGCTTTGACCCCAACTTCCTGTTCTCTTGGCCCAGCGCCCGCTGCGCGGTCATGGGCGGCTCACAAGCCGCAACCGTGATGGAGATCATCACCCGCCAGGCCTACGCCAAGAAGGGCCTGCCCATCGCCGAGGACTTCTTGGCCCACATGTCCGAGAAGATCAAGACCCAGCTCGATGCGGAGTCCCACGTGCTCTTCGGCACAGCCCGACTGTGGGACGACGGGGTCATCGACCCCAGAGACACCCGCACCATCCTGGGCATGTGCCTGCGCATCTGCGCGGCCGCCCAGTCCCGAGACCTACACCCCAACGCCTTTGGCGTGGCCCGCCCCTAAGGAGCCCTCATGCAGTGGACCGACGACCACAGAGCCCTGGCGGAAACCGTCAAGAAGTTCGTACAGACAGAGATCAACCCCCACATGAATGCATGGGAGGCCGCCCGCGAGTTTCCCTCTCACGCGCTGTTCAAGAAGCTGGGGGACCTGGGTCTGTTGGGCATCAAGTACCCCGAGAAATACGGTGGGCTGGCCCTGGACTACTCCTACAGTGTGACCATGGCCGAGGCCTTGGGAACCTGCAATGGCGGCGGCGTACCCATGGCCATCGGCGTACAGACCGACATGTGTACCCCGGCTCTGGCCCGCTTTGGCTCCGATGCCTTGCGGGACGAGTTCCTAACGC
This sequence comes from Cognaticolwellia sp., assembly GCA_047621545.1. Lineage (GTDB taxonomy): Bacteria > Myxococcota_A > UBA796 > UBA796 > CAJQPC01 > CAJQPC01. The sequence goes on from JBLHMA010000102.1 coordinate 2,282, forward strand.
CCAGCATCGCTGGCGACCTGGTCGGCTGCTTGGGCGTCTCCGAGCCCCAAGCCGGAAGTGACGTGGCCGGCATCCAGACCACCGCCCGACTGGACGGCGACGACTACGTCATCAACGGCACCAAGATGTGGATCACCAACGGTCTCAAGGCCGACTGGTGCTGCCTGCTGGCCAACACCAACACCGAGCGCGGCCCTCACGGCAACAAGTCGCTGCTCATCGTGCCCATGACCACCAAGGGCATCAGCGCCCAGAAGATCGAGAAGCTGGGCATGCACAGCTCGGACACCGCCCAGCTCTTCTTCGATGACGTACGCGTACCCAAGCGCTACCTGATCGGAGACGAGGGTGCCGGGTTCATGTATCAGATGATGCAGTTCCAGGAGGAGCGCCTTTGGGGCGCCGCCAACACCCTGGCCACCCTGGACCGAATCATCGACGACACCATCGTCTACACCCGCGGACGCATGGCCTTTGGCAAGTCCATCCTGGACAACCAGGTCGTACACTTCCGCCTGGCCGAGCTACGGACCGAGGTCGAAGCGCTGCGTTCCCTGGTCTACCGAGCAACCGACCTCTATGTACGCGGCGAGAACGTGACCCGCCTCGCCAGTATGGCCAAGCTCAAGTCCGGTCGCCTGTGTCGTGAAGTCGCCGACAGCTGTCTGCAGTACTGGGGAGGGATGGGCTACAGCGAGGAAGCTCTGATCTCACGCATCTACCGGGATCTGCGGCTCATCTCTATCGGTGCTGGCGCCGACGAGGTCATGCTCTCCATTCTGTGCAAGCTGGAAGGCACCTTGCCCAAGCGCCGGAAGAAGAAATGAGCGTCACGACACAGGATGTGGGCGGTGTACGTACCCTGACCCTGAACCGTCCCCAACGGCGAAACGCCTTGAACGTCGCCATGGTCGAGGATCTCGAGACCGCAATCGTCGGCGCCCAGGCTGACGGCGTCCGGGTCCTTGTACTGCGTGGTGCCGGAGCGAACTTCTGTAGCGGTGGAGACATCGCGGAGATGGGCGCAGCCCTTGGCCAGCAACCCGTGGGCGGACGCGACCCACTACAAGAGCTCAACGCTGTGTTTGGCGGACTGAGTCTGGCCCTAGCCCAGTGTGACTGTGTCACTGTCTCCGTGCTTCAAGGCACAGTCATGGGCGGCGGGGTGGGCCTGGCTTGCGCCACCGACCTGAGCATCGCCGATGAGAGCGTGAAGTTCTCCCTGCCGGAGACCCGCCTGGGGCTCGTGCCTGCACAGATTGCGCCCTTCTTGGTCGCACGCATTGGTGGGGCCCAGACCGTCGCCCTGGCGACTGCAGGGGCCTCGCTGCCGGGAGTGGATGCTCTGCGGATTGGATTGATACATCAACTCTGCACACCTGAGGCACTGGAGGCGACGGTCGCCAAGGCCCTGGAGCGTATTCTGCGCGGTGCCCCTGGGGCCATCGCCTCCACCAAGCAGCTTCTACGCACCTTGAGCCCCCAGGTGCAGCCAGAGCAGATCCAAGCCGCCGCCTCACTCTTTGCCCAAGCGGCCCGGAGCCCAGAGGCGGTAGAGGGAACCACCGCCTTTCTTCAGAAGCGCGCCCCCTCGTGGGCCAAGGATTCGCAGTGAACCCTCACACCACACGCTCGGAGACTCAGAGTCTGCACACCCTACTTGTCGCCAACCGCGGTGAGATCGCCGCGCACATCCTGCGTACCGCCAGTGCCATGGGTCTGGGCACCGTCGCCGTCTACTCGGATGCGGACGCAGGCGCGCCTTGGCTGTCCCTGGCCGACCAGGCCCTGCACATCGGCGGCAGTCCAGCAACACAGTCCTATCTGTGCGGCGACAAGGTGCTCCAGGCAGCCCGCGACAGCGGCGCCAACGGCATCCACCCCGGCTATGGTTTCCTGAGCGAGAACGCCGATTTTGCACAGTCTGTACTGGATGCAGGTCTGTTCTGGGTGGGGCCACCACCTGCTGCGATGCGGGCCATGGCCGACAAGGCCCAAGCCAAGGCCACCATGCACGCCGCCGGGGTTCCCATCCTTCCCGGCTACCGAGAGGCCGACCAGAGCCTAGAGCGCCTGACGCAGGCTGCTCAGATCCTGGGCTTCCCACTCTTGGTCAAAGCAACCGCGGGCGGAGGAGGGCGCGGCATGCGCCGGGTCGACACACCCTCGGAGCTAGAAGACGCCCTGAGCAGCGCCGCTCGGGAAGCCCAGTCCGCCTTTGGGGACGGCACCCTGATGCTGGAGCGCCTCTGTGAGCAGGCCCGGCACATCGAAGTACAGATCCTCGCCGACACCCATGGCCAGGTTCTCCACCTGGGCGAGCGGGACTGCAGCGCCCAGCGCCGCCGCCAAAAAGTCATCGAGGAGAGCCCTGCCCCGCACCTCAAGCAGGAGACGCGCGACGCTCTGTGTCAGGCCGCCGTCGAGGCTGCACGGGCCGTCGGCTACGTTGGGGCTGGAACCGTGGAGTTCCTGGCCGATGATTCCGGGTTCTACTTCCTGGAGATGAACACCCGCCTGCAGGTAGAGTTCGCCGTGACCGAGGCCAGGTTTGGCTTGGATCTCGTACAGTGGCAGCTGCGTGTGGCCCAAGGGGAGCGGCTGCCTGCCAGCGTGGCCTTGCCAGTGGGGGCTGCCATAGAGGTGCGCCTGTGTGCAGAGGACCCCAGCGCGGGCTTTGCGCCCCAGACCGGTGTGATCCACACCCTCCACCTACCCAAGGGTGTGCGCTGCGAGATGGGCATCGCCCAGGGCTCCGAGATCTCGGTGTTCTACGACCCGATGATCGCCAAACTCATCGCACACGCGCCCACCCGAGAGCTGGCCCGACACAGGCTGATACAGGCCTTGGAGCAGACCCAAATCCTGGGGGTAGGCACCAACCGAGACTGGCTGCTGCGGCTTCTCAAGACTCCGGAGTTCGTGGCAGGCGGAGTGCACACACAGACCCTGGATGCCTGGCAGGGCACCCAGGTCTACGCCAGTCCCGAGCCGACTCCGCTGCACTGGGCTGTAGCCGCATTGGCGTTGAACGCGCCCACCTCCCACTGGTTCCGCAGCAGCGGGCACAGCAGCTTTGGGGTTCCGCTTCTCTGCGCAGACCAAGAACAGAGCGTGCAACTCCAGCCCGGCACACCCTTCGCGCTCCAGGTCGGTGAGCAGAGCTTCGAGCTCTCTATGCAGGCCCCCAACGGATGGGTCCAGCTCCAGACTGCGGTGGGCTCCCGGCGCATCTTCTGTCACAAAAACCCGGATGGCCAGAGCGTCTCTCTGGACCTGGGGGGGCAGCTGCTTCAGATTCAGCGCAAGCCTGCCGCCGCCCCCAAGCTGGTGGAGCTGGACCCCAGCCGCTGTCTCTCGCCCATCGCCGGCAGTCTGTCCCGAATCGAGGCCACCGTAGGCCAGAGAGTCCAGGCTGGTGACACCTTGGCGCGCATCGAAGCCATGAAGCTGGAGACCCGCATCTTGGCCCCCGCAGACGGCGTGGTCGCCGAGATTTTGTGTGAGATTGGTTCCCAGGTCGCCGCTGGCGACACCCTCATCCGTCTGGAGTCCGAGAATGGATAAGGCAATATTGACCTGCGCACTCAACGGCGTGCTCACCGATCCCAAGCGACACAGCGTACCGGTCACCCCAGAGGAGCTGGGCGTCTCTGCCCGGCAGGCTTTTGAGGAGGGCGCGTCCGTCTTCCACATCCACTTCCGGGATCAGCGCCAGGGCATGGGTCACATGCCGACCTGGGACCCAACGGTCGCCAAAGAGTGTGTGGACGCTATCCGTCAGGCCTGTCCTGGCGCGCTCATCAACCAGAGCACCGGCGTGGTCGGACCCGATGTCAGCGGTCCTATTGCATGCATGGCCACTGTCCAGCCGGAGCTTGCCGCCTGCAACGCCGGCAGCCTGAACTATCTCAAGACCCGCAGGGATGGATCCTGGGCCTGGCCGCCCATGCTCTTTGACAACCCCGTGGCCAAGATCCAGAAGATGCTAGACGCCATGGCGCTCACCAGCACCATTCCTGAGTTTGAGTGCTTCGACCTGGGTATTTTACGTAGCGTTGGTCTGTATCTACACAACGGCATGGCCAAGAAGGCCCAGGTCAACTTTGTGATGGGTGTGGCCAGCGGCATGCCCTTGGATGTGGAGCTGCTCGAGCTGCTGCTCAAGTACAAGCCCGAAGGGAGTCCGTGGCAGGCGACCTTGATTGGGCGGCAACAGATCTGGCCACTGCACCGGCGGGCGGCGGAGCTCGGCGGGATGCTGCGGACGGGATTGGAGGACACCTTCTACGCAGAGGATGGAGAAAAAGTGTCTACCAACGCAGCGCTGATTCGCCAGCTGGCCATCTGTGCGCGGGATGCAGGACGGGAAGTCGCGAGTCCGAGCGAGGCCAGGGAGATGATGGGGCTGTAGCCCCACGCCGAAGGCTCTTCACTCCACCGCATCAAGCGCCAGCAGCTCCACATCCCAAACGGTCAGGCCCCCGGGCCGGCCGGGCTGGCCCTTGTAGCCCAAGGACTCTGGAATCCAGAAGCGCGCCGTCTCCCCCACGACCATGAGCTGCAGGCCCTCGGTCCAGCCTGGAATGACTTGGTTCAGACCAAAGGTGGCCGGAGTGCCCCGGTTCACCGAGCTGTCCACCAGCGTGCCGTCAGGAGTCCAGCCGTTGTAGTGCACCGTCACCCGGTCGTTGGCGTCTGGGTGCTGGCTGCCACGCCCGTGCACCAAGATCTGGTAGTACAGTCCGCTTGGAAACTGTTCGGCTGTGGCTGAAGGCTCGGTGTAGGGCGCGATGTTGCCCACTCGATCTGACCTGACTGCTTCCGCGGGAGGGGCTGCGGCCGGCTCGGCCGAGGGCATCGGTGGCGGCAGCTGGGTGGGGGGATGCGGCTTGTTGAGGCACGCGCTGGCGAGGGCGAGAAGAAGCATGTGCGGAAAGATATCCCATCTCCACCAAAGCACCGGCAAAGGGTCCTAAATCAGCCATTTTCATCCTGAGAATTGGACGTGTGCCACTGTGAGCGGTGTGTCTGCGCCAGCGGACTCCGACGCCACGCTTCAGAACACAGCCACAAAACTTAGGCCCATCTCGCCCCCAGCCACTGGGATCACGCCCACCTGCTGCACCCACTTCCGTAGCAGAAGGACACGCAAAAGCTGTGGTCCTGGCCAGGCAGACCCAAGTGCCCCTTGCGGCCTTGGGTGTATCCCACTATTCTTAAAATTAAGAATAACTGAATGCACCCATCCACGCTCCTCCTCCACCCCATCCGCTTGCGCCTCGTCCAGGCGCTCACCGCGCGCTCTCTGAGCGCCGCGCAGCTCACCAACGCGCTCCAGGACGTCCCCCAGTCCTCGCTGTATCGACACCTCTCTATCCTGCGGAAGGCTGGCTACGTGCAGGTGAACTCGGAGATCCAGAACGCAGATCCCCGCGAGAAGAGCTACCGCTTGGCCAAGTCCACACGCTTGCGTCACGCCCAAGTGCAGGGACTGAGCTTGGCCGAACACAAGCGCATGTTCACCACCTGGGGGGCCACGCTGATGCAGCGCTTCACCGACTACCTGACCCACGCATCCAAGCAGGGCCCCATCGATCTCGAAGCAGACCGCGTGGGCTACACCGAGCGGGTGTTCTACGCCGACGAGGCGGAGTTCGATGCCATCGCGGCTCAGATCGAAGGCGTGCTGGCCTCGGCTGCGGAGCGCCCTGCTGGGCCTGGCAGGCAACGACGAAGACTGTGCACCGTGACCTTTCCGGAGAAACCATGATCCGCTCTCTCAAACCGGCTCTGCTCTTCGGTGCCGCCGGTACCGTGGCGACCCTCGCGGTGCTGCCCTACCTGATGGTCCTACAGGCGGATACCTTCGCGGAGATTCCGCTACCGTTTCCAGTGTTGGTCCTCGCACAGTCGGTTCAATCGATGCTGATCTTCAGCCTGATGGCCTTTGCGGGCCTACGAGCCGCTGGGTCCGTCGGCCTAAAGAGCCTGATCAGCGACTGGCTGGAGGGTGCTCAACGTCCAAAGCTTCCGACCAATACCCTGGGCCTGTCTCTGCTGGGTGGCTTTGTACTGGCCCTTGGGGTGGCCGCCGTCGACCCGCTCTTCGGACTGCCCATGCCAGAGGTTGCTGAACCAGCCATCTGGAAAGGTGCCCTGGCGAGTCTGTACGGGGCCATCGGGGAGGAGGTGCAGCTGCGGCTCTTCCTAATGTCCGTCCTGGCTTGGGGGCTCTCCAAGCTCGGCGGCAGAGACAGCCAAGGCCAGGTCAAGGCATGGCCCATTGCGACCGCAATGGTGCTGGCCGCAGTGCTCTTCGGCCTGGGACACCTGCCTACGGCCTTCACCATCTGGGAGCCGTCAGCTCTCGTGGTTGCCCGCACGGTGCTGCTCAACGCGGCTCTGGGGCTGCCCTTTGGCTGGCTGTATTGGAAGTACGGCCTGGAGCACGCGATGGTGGCCCACTTTGGGGCGGACATCGCGCTGCATGTGGTGGTCGCAGGCCTAAGCTAACGCTCCCCTTTAATGCAACCGCCAGGACCCACTTGAAGGCGAGAAGAGAACTGCATAGCCTGGGTGGTGTCCAACTGGCTGCCGACCATGTTTCTGCTTCTCTTAAACCTCTCTCTCGCCGCCTCCGTCACGGAGGACCGCCGAAGCTACGCGGACCAGACGGTTCAGGAGCGCTGGACTTGGCAAGACGACAAGAGACAGGATGCGCTGCTTCGCAAAGAGTGGTTCCACCCTGACGGAGAGCGGTCCAGGCTGGAGGAGTACCAGGGCGGAGTGCTACACGGCCAGGTCTCCAGCTGGGACCGAGGCGGTGTGTTGCAGACCGAGGACCACTATCGGACCGGCCTGTTGCACGGCACCAGCCGGCGCTTTGACGGGCCCAAAGATGAACGTTGGGTTTCCGTCCATCGAGACTACAGCGAGGGATTGCCCGACGGTGAACAGCTCCTGCGCCGAGACGCAGAGACGGTGGTGCTGCGTCACAACTACCAACAGGGCCAACTGCATGGAAGCCAGCAGGCCTGGCACTCCAGCGGCGAGATGCACTACGAGATGAACCTGGACAATGGCCTGCTCCACGGCGAACAACGCTTCTGGGAGACGGGCGAGCTGGAGCCCTCGACCTACATGCTCTTCGAGCAGGGCCAAGCAGAGGGCCAGCAGCGCTACTTCTACGAGAGCAATTGGCGTGACGAGGTCTGGACTGCGGGCCTCTGGGAAGAGGTACGCTCCTGGCATGAGGAGGGAAGCATCCCCGAGGCGCTTCGGGTGTACGAGCTCAAGGTCCTGCCTCTGGACCGGCATGGCAACGGGGAGGGGGAGATTGACCCGACGCACCCCTTGGACCTGCGGACACAGAAAGGTTTGGTCTCCAAGCACCGTCGCTGGCCCAACGGTCAACCGCAAGAGCAGTGGGACCAAGTCGGAGACCAGCCCTTTCATCGCTGGGCCGAGAACGGGCAGCTGGTGTTGGAGGGTTTCGGGGACCCCAACGACCGCAGGGGTGTGTGGACGGAGTGGCGCGCAGACGGCACGCTGTTCAAGGAAGAGGAGTGGACCGACAAGCGCACGGGGGAAGTGCGCACCTTTGACGGGCAGGGCCGCCTGAGGGAAGTGGAGACGTGGGAGTGGGAGCGTCAGCGCTGGCAGGTAATTCTGTACGAGGGCGATCACAAGGTCGCTGAAGGCGAGCTGTTTCGAACCGGAAGCTACCGCTGGGGACCGTGGACCTACTACCGAGGGGATGGGAGCACCCGTCGCACCGAGGTGTATGGAAGCGGCCCGTACTCCGGGAACCGCTCCTTTGTCGTTGAGAGTCAGTCCTTCCGAGTGGACGGCAGTGTTCACTGCAGCGGCGACGAACGCGATCTGCTCTGCCTAGAACCCCAGGCGGATGGCGGACACCTAGAGTTGAAGGTCAAGGCGCTGCACCGCCCGCGGCATGGCATCGAGACCTACCAGACCGAGACATTTTCCTTCCAGCCTCGGGACCTTGAGCGCTCGCCCCTCTCTGAGCAGGCCCTAGTCGTCTCGGTCCTGGACGGAGAAGGCTTGGTGACGGAGCGGCGAAGCCTCGATTCGACAGGGAAGGAGCTGTGGGTCGAGCAACGACGGCGCGACGGCAGCCTGGCGCGGATCACCGGTACCGGAGACACCAGCTCCTGGGAGGACATCTACGACAGTCAAGGGCTGCTGGCCAGCATCTCCGAGACCCACCCAAACGGGGAGATCTGCCTCGTACAGATGGCTTCCGGCGATGAGATTCGGGTCATGCATCAGCGCCCCGACGGGACCACCGTCGTGATGGGCCAAGGCCGGGACGCCAACAAGCGCGTCGCCACCTGCACGTTCTGGACACGCCATCCGGAGTTGGAAGGCCCCCGCTAAGGAAGGGCCGCAGCTCTCCGCTAATCCAGCTCCACGCCACCAAAGACCCACCCGGCTGGCGTCTCAATCCACGCCAACCTGACCCCGCCAAAGTTCGTATCTACGAGGAGTTCGACTGGCGGATGCTCCCCGTCAACAAGGTTGTCAACCGCGGCAAAGACCAGGTCGATCATACCGTTCTCAAGCTCGTTCTTCTCGGGGCGCATGTATTGATCCCCGTACTTGAGCTGGAAGCTAGGCCGGCCAATGCTTAGGGCTTCGGGCAGACGAATGTGTAGGTCATCGTCGCCTAGACTGGGCTCGATGCGCATGGTGGACTTGCTCTGCAGATCCGCTACCGCCTCTGTGCGCACCTTCTGGGTCCACTCGCTCTCCCGCTTGTTGCTGTTCTGCTGGGCGCGCAGGTCACGGAACTCAGCGGCCTCGGCCAACTTGTAGGGCTCGGTGTCCACCCACATCACGCCCTCGTTGCTGACGAGGATGGCGCGGTGCTCGTAGGCATCCTGAGCGGAATAGACACGGTTTCCTACGGTAAACTCCCCCTCGAGCGTGCCAAAGTCTGTGCTGTCCTTGGACATCACCGCTTGCTGGGTGTCGCCAGCGGGAACAGCCTCGTAGTCATCGGGGTGCATGTCGGGGAAGCGCAGGCACATGACCAGAGAGGCATTGTGCAGGGTGCGCTCGCTGCGGTTGCGAACCGAGAGCTTGATGCCGTCGCCCATCATGGGGGAGGAGACGACCAGGTCCAGGTAGGAGTCGTTGGGGTAGATCTCCCGGAAGCGCTCGCCAAACAAGTCGGTGCAGAACTGCAGGTCGCTCATCAGGTAGTCCCACTGACCCTGGGATCTGCGGCGGTAGAAGTGGTCCAGCACGGCCTTTTTCCAGGCGGGGTCTCCCTCCTCAAAGAGGATGTGGGCCTGGCGTAGGTTGGGGCTAAAGTTGCCCGAGCCCAGCATGGTGTCTTTGTAGCGACCCAACACAAATCCACCCTCTGGGGTGGCACGCAGGTAGCTGCGCATCTTGTAGGGATTCAGCATGTCGGTGAGGGCTTCGGCCTGCCGGGGGTAGTAGGTGGCGGCCTGCTGAAAGTCCAAGTGGGCTTGGTCGCTGCGGCCCTGGTCGTGGTGCAGTTGACCCAGAATCACAAAGGCCGGAGCGGAGCGCTCGGGGTGCTGGTCTATGTAGTCGAGCAGCATGGCCTCGACCTCGTCCGCGCGCTCCATTTCCCCACTTTCGACGATCGCCAATGCGTAGAGCAAGTGCGCTTCAGTCTCGTGAGGAGCCATCTCCATCGCAGCCTTGGCCGCCACTTCGGCAGAAGCCCAGTCCCCAGCGTTCGCTGCCAAGTAGGCCCGGTCACGCAGGGTGCACAGACGGTCCCATTCCTCTAGGTGCGTGTAGTAGACCTCCGAGTAGTCCACCAGGGCGTTGAAGAGCTCGGTCTTTAGGTCGCGGATGTCTCCCTGCAGGGCTCGCTCGGCGGCCTGCTCCTCCTCCAGGTTGGCGAGGACAGCCTGTGCTTGCGCCCGGTCCACGGAGAAGTTGGCCTGGCCCCCGGTCATCGATGCCTCCCCGCCTACTTGGACGATGGAGAGCGTAGAGAGCAGGAGCTTGCTGGAGAAGGCCCACATCGCTTCCTGTTCTTCGAGCTCAGTCTGTGAGGCATAGAGTTTCTGTAGGACCCCAAGCAGCTCAGCCCTGGCAGCCAGCACATCGGGGGAGACGCCGCGGTAGTCCTGTCGGGCCAGGTGGGCCAAGTGAGTCTCCAGGTCCTCCTGGCTCTCCATGGCCAAGTCCAGCCCGTGGAGGACGCGCACAGTCTTGTCTAGGTCGTATGGGGAGACCTGCTGCTGGGTGAGTTCCTGCAGCGCCGGCCCAAAGGCCTCCTCGGCGGCCTGCTCTTGGGCGCGCTCGGCTTGGCTCTGGCTGTACCACCACCCCGCGCCAAAGAGCAGCGGGACGCCTAACAGGATGCTCAGACAGCCGATCGCTGCGCGCTTCTTGCCGCTGTGTGTGCTGGCACCAGCCTGGTCGGACGAATCTGAATCAGACAAAGGGAGTCTCCGGGGGTTCTGCTCGCTGAAAACGTAGCACGCTGCTGGCTCGGAGTTCTGTCGTGAGGCTGACTGGTGTACGATGCGCCCAAGGAGGCACGCACATGAGCAATCCAAACCCCTATTCGAGTCCTGAAGCGCGCGGCGCTGGTCCACGCGGCGACCTAATCCACAAGCCGCAGCTCTCCGGCTTTGCCATCACGGCAGCGGTGTTTCTGAACCTGTTTTTCATGGGCGCACCCGGCTATTTCATCGTCGGGCAGTACGCCAAGGGCTGCGTGATGGGCCTGGTTACGCTCTTTTCATGGGTGGTAGGCCTGGGGTTCATTCCTACCCTGGTCTCCATGTTCGATGTGGTCTACTTGGGGCAGCGACTCAAGCGCGGCGAGGGCATTGAGGCCTGGGAGTTCTTCGACAACAAGAGCGCCCCTGAGTCCGCTCCAATCACCGACCGTGACCCCACATTGATCTACAAAGAGAACATCAACGGGGCGAGCTTGGCCTTTGCGATCTTGGGCAACCTACTGGTTCTGGGTGGCGCTGGATACTTCGTGACGGGGCAGAACACCAAGGGTATCGTGACGATGCTGTCCACCCTGGTCCTGATGGCCTTGGGCATCGGTATAGTCATCCCTTTCATTACCGCAGCAGACGCGGCGGCATTGATTCTTCGCCAGCGACGGGGCGAAGGTATTGGACAATGGCAGTTCTTCTAGGAGCCAGAGTTATCCGAGCCCCGCTGGGCCGCCGCTCACGCTGCCCGTGAAACCCAGTGGTCCGATCTGGGCACACTCGGCCCGCACTTTGCCCCCATGATTGGCCCCACCTTCACCGGTGGTCCCGGAGTGGCCTGTCCGCCCGGGCTGGCAAGTTGTCTACCCCTTCAGCGGGGGCACGGTGATCTGCTCCAACGGCCTGAGCGAAGCCTTTGAATACCGCGATCCCAGCTTCGGCTACGGCATCGAGCTCTACGCCGGGTGCAGCGAGCGATCGGAGGAGACCCAAGGCCACTGGCTGATGTCGATGGTGATGCAGCTCTCCAACGTGCGTACGGGTTAGGTTTCAGGGTCGCCTGGACTGCTGGGTGAACTTAAGCAACCGAGGCTACGGGTGCTGAGTGCAGCAATTCTCGAGGCTACGGGTGCTGAGTGCAGCAATTCTCGAGGCTACGGGTGCTGAGTGCAGCAATTCTCGAGGCTACGGGTGCTGAGTGCAGCGAGAAGTGCCCAAATGGGTGTTTTTGAGAGGCAAAACGTGCACTCACACCACGTAGCCTCGGCGAGACCTGCATTCAGAGGGCGTAGCCTCGGCAAAACGTGCACTCAGTCGCGTTGACCTGGGGATTCGAGCTGGCTTCTCTGGTAAACTTATCTGATAATCAGACAAGTTTACCTATCTGATTATCAGACAAATCTGCTTGTCTGATTATCTGACAAGTGGCCAGCGACAAGTGGCCAGCGACAAGTGGCCAGCGACAAGTGGCCAGCGACAAGTGGCCAGCG
>JBLHMA010000103.1:0-14220 GCA_047621545.1 Cognaticolwellia sp.
CCCTCCGGGCCGACGTTCGGCCTTCGCTGAAGCGAACGCATCTCTGCCGAGTCGGCGCCTTGCGGCTTCTTTGTCGGCCGAGAGACGTCCGGCGCCGGCCGAAAGCTGTGTTTCTGTCGCGCCAGCCTAAAAGCAGCTTCGAGGCTCCTTGTCACCCCGCGTACGAGGGGCCTCGGTCTGCTCTGCGACCAAGCCTTCGGGCCAACGGACAATGCCGGCGGTCCACTCTTGGTTGTTGCTCAGCACCTGGGACTGCTCCAGCTCCAGCACGCCGTTGATGTAGTAGCGCAGGGTCGCGGTGGACTCACCGTCTCCGTTCGCGTCGAAGTAGTGAACGACCACGGGGTAGCGGCCGTCGGCTGGCTCGAGCACGTTGATGTTCTCGGGGCCAAAGCCGCCACGGTCATCAATGTCCAGTCTCGGGTCGTCGTCGGAGCTGGTCAGGGCGGCCCAGTTGGGGCTGCGGTTGCAGAAGCACGCGTCATCGGGTGAGTCGAAGAGCTCGGTCTCCTCGTCCCGCAGCATGTGCAGGTCCATGTCGGCGCTGCTGGTGTTCCAGAGCAGCTCGACGTGGATGGCGTCTTCGGGGATGGCGTCGATGTCGCACTCGGCCGGGGCGCTCTTCACGCCCAGCTCGTTGACCACTTGGAGCGTGACCTCGTAGCTACCAGCGATGTCAAAGTAGACCTCGGCGGAGTCCCCAACGGTGTCGGTCATCTCTGCGCTGGCGCCAGATGGCACCCGACCCAAACTCCAGATGTACTCGACGATCTCCAGTCCATTGGGCTCGTAGGAGTCGCTTCCGTCCAGGGTCCGGGTCTCGGGAGGCGCGATGTCCGATGGGCAGTCGATCACAGCCACTGGGTACTGGTAGTCCCCGCCGCCGTTGCCCAATAGCTGGACGGTGAGCTCGGGCTCATCGGGGTCGTCGCTGCGCAGAGTCCAGGCTCCGTTGTCCCCGTCGGCGGTCTCCGGTAGGTAGGAGACGATGGCAGTGGTGCTGCCGCCCGCTGCAATGACGCTGTTGTCAGAGGGCTTTTGGGCGAAAGTGAAGGCGCCTGAGCCGGTCTGGGTGCTGTCCAAGATTGTCAGGGGACCGTCGCCGATGTTGGTGATGGTGACCCACTTGACCGCCGGCTGGCCTGGGGTGACGACATCGAAGTCCAGAGTCTGGGTGTCCAGCTCAATGTCTGGGGTCGGCCCGTCGGAGCCAGTGCCCGTGACCAGCAGCTCAAAGTCGGCCTGGTCGGGGTCATTGTGGGTGAAGCTCAGGGCGGTGTTGTAGTCCTGGTAGGTGCCTGGCAGGAAGCTCACCGAGAGCTGTAGGCGCTCGTCCCCATCCAGGGTGATGGGGAGCTCCAGGGGGATCTCAGTGGCCTGAACACCGGTGTCCTGGTCCTCCAGTTCCTCCAGCGCCATGAGGGTGTAGACCCCACCAAAATTGTTGTTGAAGGTGATCTCCTCCAACTCCAACTCCACGCGGCCACCGTTGATGATCTCCACTACCGCAGAGGTCTGGTAGTCCACGACGACCTCGCCAAAGTTCACCTCGCCGGGGCTCACCACCAAGGAGGGGTAGAGCTGGGTGATGTTGGACTCGGTCGGGGTGCAGGCAGCAAGCAGGGCCATCAGCATGAGGTTCTCCTCTCTCCCCCCAGGGTACCCCGCCTTGAGAGGACTTGCCCTTCACCCTTCTCTGACATGGGTCAGCAGCCCGCAGCAGCAGCGGGTTAATGTGGTGAAAGCGCCCCGTTGGGCGAGCTGGAGAGAGAATGACGCGCCTATCCCTGGGACTACTGGGAGCCATGCTGGCCTGCCAGAGCTGCCAAGGCTGCAAGCCGGAGCCGTCCACCGTGGACACCTCTGAGCCGCAGGACACCGAGGAAGACGACAGCGACAGCGCCCAGGACTCTCCTGTAGATACCGACACCGCGCCACCGCCGCCCTGTGAGTTTCCAGAGGTCGAGCCCAACAACAATCCCGACCAAGCAACCGTCGCCGAGCTGGAAGGCTGGGCTTGTGGGGTGTTTGATGCAGCCTACGACTTTGACCACTTTCAGGTCGAGGTGCCCTACGCGGGCTGGCTGAAAGTGGACGTTGACGCCGCCGAGCGGGGTAGCTCTGCCGCGCCCTTCTTGTTTGTCGAGAGCGATAGCGGCTTGGGCTTTGGAGCGGATGCTGGAGCAGGCAGCTCGGATCCGCTGCTCGTGGTTCCAATCCCCAGCGCGGACACCTTCACCATCCTGCTCGTCGACGGCTACAACGGCTCGGGTGAGGACTTTGACTACCAGATCAAGACCAGCCTGACCAAGGCCCCGCTGAGCTGGGATTACGGCATGACCGATGGCACCACCAAAGAGGCGCCGATGACCATGGGCTGGGGGGACCGAGTCTACGGAGTGGTCGACGACAGTCAGACCGTTCATTGGATCGAGCTGCCTGTGCCAGCGGGCAAGGCCGAGGTGCAGTTCCAGGTCTTGGCGCACCGCTATGGCAGCCCTCTGAACAGCACACTTCGGCTGTTCCCACGCACGGACGGGGTGGTAGCGTCCAGCTACACAAAGATCTCGTCCAACGACCCCAACTCCAGCTCCTGGGACCCGACCATTCAGACGAGCGCCGAGGGAGAGGAGAGCTGGGTGATCAGCCTCAAGGTGAGCGACGGCAAGAGCACCGGTGACGTTCACTGGTTCGTTTTCCAGGCCATTGAGCTCTAGAGCCCCAATCTGACAGACAGTGCGTCCGTGCCAGGACGCTCTTGACCCCCTGCGGGGTCCAACCCACATAGAGATGGAGAGACCCCATGACCCTGATGCTCTTGCTGGCGGCCTTGGGCTGCAAGAATTCCGCCGAAGACACCGCAGGTGTAGGCGACGACACCTCCGTGGACGACACCTCCGTGGACGACACCGGGGAGGAGAGCTGTGAGATCAAGCCCAGCGAGTTCGCCCCCGAGGACGAGGCGAGCGAGGTCTACTACCGGACCGAGATGAGCGTGGCCTTTACCGGCACGGTCTCTACAGCGACCTTTGAACTGGCCCTGGCCGACGGCACCAAGCCCATGATCCTGGAAGAGCAGTGGGGGGACCCCGCAGACCGGGTGACCCTGCTCGCGGGGACACCGTTGGAGCCAGAATCCGACTACGCCCTCTCGGTGACCGTCTGTGGTCAGACCTACGTGAACACCTTCTCCACGTCGGCATACGGCAAGCCCCTTGAGGTTGGCCCAGAAGAGCTGGTCGAGCGCAGCTACCTGATCAAGCTGGAGGACGTGAAGTTCGTCAAGCCAGACAACGTCGCTACCCTGATCAAGACCTTCCTAGACATGCCCATCTTGGTCAACGTGCAGACCGTGGACGGCCAGGACATGACCCTGGTTGGCGCCGAGGGTTGGATCGACAGCTCCGGCGGCGTGAACCAGCGCAAGCGTCGGAGCGAAATGGACGTGCCCACGTGGGACTTTGAAGGTGTGGACTTTAGCCAGCCGCCCTACTTCAAGGCCGACAGCCCCGGCATCGTGCTCGTGTACGATGGCATCGAGATTCCGGTCTACAACTTCCACCTGGAAGGCACCTTCTCGGCAGACGCCAGCAGCTTTGGCGGCGGACGCTTGTGGGGCTTGGCCGACACCCGAAACACCGCCCCCTTGCTCAACGAGTCCGACCCAAACCACGTCTGTGATTTGGTGGCCGACTTTGGCGCCGAGTGCGAGCCTTGCCCAGACGGAGAGGTGTACTGCCTCTTCCTTCAGGGAGAGGAGATCGTCGCGGACCAAGTCGACGTGCTCAACACCTTCGAGCGCATCACCCTGGAGGAGTAGTCTCCTCTCTGGGTGCGCTCAGAGCTGTTTAAGATTCAGAGCATGCCCAAGATGTCGTCGAGTCCCTGGCGAACCGTCGCCAGGTCCTTGGCGCTCATCGGATCCTTCTGCGTGACCATTCGCAGGTTGAGCAGGGTCTCCTCCAAGGGCGCCAACATACCGGAGGGGATGGTGGTCTGTCCGGTGCTCGCGACGTAGCCGCTGAAGTATTCCCCGACGTGGGGGCGGTTGAAGAGCGCGTGGCCTGGGCCCGGGTTGTTCGTGGCCTCCAAGCCTTGGGCCATGAGCAGATAGGCCTGCATCCAAGCGCCGGCGAACAGCACCGGCAAGAGCTCGTTGTCGCTCTGGGCCTCCATGCTCACAAGCAGCTTGGCGTGAAGCAGATCCAAGTGTGCGGTGATCTGCGAAGGCTCGGGTTCGTGGGATAGGAAGACCAAGAGGTTGGAGGTCTCTTGCAGGGCCAGGCTCTCTTCGTTCATGCTGGCCAGCCCCGCTTGGATGCGCTGTACCCTCTCGGCCAGCTTGGCGGGATCCGTGACGGGCGCCTCTACGATTAGCGCGCCAATCTCAGCCCCCGTGCGGGCTGCGGCGATGGTGGAGACGCTCACGTCGGTCTTGTAGGAGACCTGGGAGGCGTACTCCGCGCAGGCCGCTTGGATCCCGTGGGTCTGAAGGCTCACAGCCACCAAGCTGGGCGCAGGCAGAAGCTCGGGATTCCCGGGCCAAGCGTCGAAGGTGCGCACCTCCTGTTCCGGGGACGCCTCCACGACGGGCTGTTCCACTAGGTCGTTCGACGATTGTGGGGCGCCTGTGCAGGCGAGCAGTAGGAGCAGCACTAGCGGATCACGACGGTGGCGCCCTGCTCCGGGAGCAGCTCAGCCAAGTTGTTTGGGGTGGTCCAGAGCTGCCCGGTGTGGTTGATGACCACCATCGCGTATTCGCCCCGAGGAAAGTCATCGCCGCTGAGAAAGTCCACGCTGCCATCGGCGTTGGTGCGCTGGGCGACAGGGAGAAACATCAAGGGCAGGGTGTCCGTCGCGTAGGGGGTGTTCACCGCCAGCTCATCGGGCAGGCCGAAGGGCGACACAAGCATTTGAGTGATGACCTGATCCTCCACCGGGTTTCCATCCAGGTCACGTTGGTAGTTCAAAACCACCAGCGGCCACATGTCCAGGCCACCCAATGCGGCCACCTGAGGATCCGAGAAGGGGTCGGCCACGCCATCGCCGTCCAGGTCCTTCTTCATGACCGTGAACAGAGTGGGGCAGTCTTGCGCGGTGGGCGGGTTCAGGCGGAGAAGGGGGCTCTCAATGCCTGTGGAGCGCAGCGTCAGGGTCTGCAGTGTGCCGGCCAAGTCTGCGGGGTTCGGTTGAATCAGCGGGTCAAAGCTGGGACTCTCGGTGCCCATCACGTAAGCAGGCCGCTCGGTTGTGAGAGGAGATCCCACCAGCAGGCTCAGCTCTTCGATGTTCTGGGCCCGGTCCAACTGTACTGGCAACGCACCGGTGGCCGTCGCCGAGGCCACGTAGGCGCCGGTTTGGTCCCCACAGGTCGCGCCACCCGCGTAGTCGCTGATTCCTGGGAAGGGATTGAAGTCCCCGTCATTGTCGACCAGGGCCGTGATCAGGTAATCCCCGGGGGGCACGTTGGTCATAGACCACGCCGCCGAGGCCACGCCGTCCACATCGGCATAGGTGGCATAGGACCATGCGTCTCGGGATACCGTTGAAAACGTGACCGGGGAGCCAAAGCCGGCAGGCGGAGGCGGGTCGTTCAGGTCATAGAGCAGCACGTGGCCCACCCCGGGGCCGCCGGCTGGGGTCCCTTGAACGAGCACGATTTCACCGGAGAGCGCGGCCTGGCTGGGGTAGCTCGCGCTGTCTTCGATCAATGGGGCCGTGTAGCAGGCAAGGCTGAGCAGAAGCATGATCAGAACCTGTAGGCCAGAGAGGCGGTGTAGCGGGAGCCAACGGGCTGACCCAGTGGGTGTTGCTTGGTGGGACCGGTGAAATCGGCGGTCCAGTTCCAGGCGTTCAGGGACATGGTCAAGGGCGGTGCTGGGCTCCACGCCAAACGGGCTGTGCCAACGACTCGGGACGGCAGATCGGCGTTGGTGATGACCACCTGGCCGGTCTCATCAAAGGAGCGAATGCCCCAGACCTGTCGGTCCACGAACTGGGCGCCCAGGGTCGCGTCCACTTTGAAAGGACTGCGGTAGACCACCTGGCCGTTGAGCTTGTGGCGCGGGTTCGAGCGCACAGGGGTGGTCTCTCCGTCCAGGTTCTGGTTGATGAACTCCAGGGCGTAGGAGCCGGTCAGGTCCAGGCCGGGCAGCCCGAAGTAGTCCGCCGAGACCTCGCCGCCTGCAGCCCGATATGTGGTGGCCTCGTTCACAAAGCTGCTTTCCCCTGCGATGTAGACCCCAGCGTCCGGGTCAAAGCCCGACTGAGGGTAGCCGGTGGTGTCCACCGGCCCCAGATCGATCAGGTCATCCACCTGATACACGAACAGGTTCGCCTCGGCTCGGAATACGTCGCTGGACTCGTCCATGTACCCAACCTCAAAGGCGGTGATGCGCTCCGGGCGAAGGTTCTGGTCGCCGATCGTACGCGCCTGAATGCCGTCTGTGCCGGTGGACAGGTACAGGTCCGCGTAGGACTCCATGTAGGTGGGCGTACGGAAAGCCGTTCCGCCGTTGACGCGCAGCGCTCTGCCTTGTCCCAGGCTGGTGATCACGGCCAAGCGAGGGCTGGCCACCGGGCGCTGCAAGAGTGGATGCCGGTCCACGCGCACTGCAGCGTTCACCAGCACCGGGTCAAAGCGGCTCTGGAGCTGGGCGTAGCCGCCCAAGTGGTGCTCTACTGGAGACTGGCCCAAAAAGTCCCAATCTATCTGCTTGTAGCGGTAGTTTACGCCCACCAGCAGCTTGTGTTGCTCGGCTTCCCCAAAGCTAAAGTCACCGGTGAGGGTGGCGTCGGCGATGGTGGAGTCGAGGTTCGCGTTCAACGGGGCCGTGGTGCCGGCTGGCTCATACCAGTTGCCGACCACGCCACCCTGCCGGTTCACAAAGACCCGGGCATAAAAGGGCCCGTATCCCGCATCCGCGCGGGCGTAGGACAGTCGCTGGTCGAAGTAGAAGTTCCGCAGCGCGCCCAGGGAATAGAGCTCCACAAGGCCGTCGCTCACGCCGCCAGAGACGCTGGCAAAGCCCTCGTCTCCGATGCGCCAGTCAAGCTGTCCGTTGGCGGTCAGCGCCTCCATCGAGCGGTCCTGGTTGGCCAGGGTCGACGTCCAGTAGGGGTCGTTGTCCAGGTCGATCTCTTTGCCCCAACGGCCCAATGTGGTGTACCCGGCGCTGGCCCGGTAGCCCACGTCACCGCTGCGGCCGGTGATCACGGTAGCGCCCTGGGTGGTGCCCTTGGTGCCGACCGTGAAGCGGGCCACGTTCTTGGCACCGGGCTCGCCAGGGGTCTGGGTGATGATGTTGACCACACCGGCGAAGGCGTCTGCGCCGTAGATGGCGGAGCCTGGGCCACGGATGACCTCGATGCGCTCGATCTCGTCCATGGTGACCGGCAGGGAAGCCCACAGGGTCGTGCCCACCGAGTCCAGGTAGACCGTTCGTCCATCCACCAACACCAGCAGCTTGTTGCTGAGGCGTCGGTTGAAACCACGGGCGCTCACGTCCGCTTGGCCGGCGGTAAGCTGCATCACGTCCATCCCAGGCACAGTCGCCAGGAGCTCGGGGATGGTGGTGGCGCCGCTGGCCTGGATGTCTTCCCGCTCGATCAGGGTGACCGCTGCGGGAGCCTCCAAGGGGTCCTGACCAAAACGCGAGGCTGTAACCACCTTTCGGGCGTAGAGGTCCTCGACCAAGCCGCCTTCTAAGCCTGCGCCGTCTGTAGAGAGGGTTGGGCCGGTCGCAGCGGGAACGGTGCCAACCGGGGCGATCTCGGCGGCCGCCTCCCGCTGAGCCAAGGTGTCTGCCAGAGCCGAGAGCTCTTCGGCGTAGCGCTGGAGCTGGGCGATCTCGTCCGCCGTCGCGCTGCCACCGCCTGCTCTGGCCACCGATGGTGTGTTGGGCGTGCTCGGTTCAGCTTCGGCCAAGCGCGACTGCATCAAGCGAATGTTGGCCTCGACCTCGCTCCGGTCGATGGGCTCAGTCTGCAGGTAGCGCTCAAAGTAGACGGTCGCCTGCTCATAGTCCCCAGCATCTGCGTAGGCGCGGCCGATATTGTAGAGCACAACGGGGTGTGGGACCAGGGCATAGGCCTGTTCAAAGGACGCAATTCCGCCCTCGTAGTCTCCGGCTTCGATCAGCTCCAGGCCACTGTTAAAGGCCCGTCGGGCCTCGTCCTTGGGATCGGCATGGGCCGCCGGGCTCACCAAAACCAGAGCCAGTAGGGTCAGCCATCCCGCGGCCTTCCACGGCGTGCGCAGTGTGCTCATGTGGGCTTCTTAGTCAAAGGGGTTGGACTTGTAGCCTGCGGGCGCTTTGTCCTGGGCAGAAGGATCAGTCTTGGCGGGCTCTGTGTCTTGCTTGACAGGAGGATCCGTCTGGGTCGGGCCGGTTGTGGGCTCTTCGGGTTCCTTGACCCGGGTGACGGGCCTGGACTTGGACTTTCTGGTCTGCGCCGGCTTGTCGGCCGAGGTCGTTTTTGGCTGGGTGGGCACGGCCTTGGTGGGCGCGGTCTCCACCGTCTTGCTGAGGTTCAGCTCCAGCTTGGTGGGCTGCCCGGCCACTAGCTCTTTGCGCACTGTCAGCGCGTCGTAGCCCCGAAGTCTAAGTTCAAATTGGGCGCCGCCTGGGGGCAGGTCGATGAGCAGCGGCGTGGTGCCCATGCGCTCGCCGTCCACCAGCACGGTGGCGCCAGCAGGGGCACTGATCAGGCTGACGGTGGCCATGGCCGGCGCGAGCGGGATGTCCGGACCGGTGGTGGGGCCCGGTCGGGTCAGTCCATAGGCCAACCCTGCGACAGCCAGTAGAGCCGCGATGGCCGCGGTGGCCACCCAGGGGGCTCGGCGGGGGTGCGGTATCTCGGTCGGCGCTGTCTCCATGATTGTGGAGACGGTGCTGAACTGGTCTGTAGGCACCTCGATACAGGCCCGCAGCACCCGTCCCAGCTCGGCCATGCTCTGAAAGCGGTCATCGGGTTTCTTGGCCAAGCAGCGTCGGATCACCCGCTCCAGGCCCTCGGGGAGCTCCAGCTCCGGTGCCACCTTGGCCAGCGAGGGGATGTCCTGCTGGATGTGGGCGATCATCGTGCCTGTGGTGGTGGCGCCATGAAAGGGGTAGCGGCCAGCGAGGCAGCGGAACAGGAGCACACCTACGGCGTAGACATCCGCACGGTGGTCCACGTCGTCGCCTTGGACTTGCTCAGGGGCCATGCAGTGGGGGCTGCCCATGATCATGCCGGTGACGGTGATGGCCTGGTCGCCCTCGGTCAGCTTGACCAAGCCGAAGTCCACGACTTTGAGCAGCTCCTTGCCACTGCTGTCTTGGGTCACCAGCAGGTTGCCGGGCTTGAGATCTCGGTGGACCACGCCGGCCCGGTGGGCGTTCTCAAGGGCGTCTGTCACCTGAGCCATGAGGGTTAGGACCCGAAGGGGCTCCAGGGTGCCTTGGCTCAGCTTGAGGACCTTTGAGAGGGCCGGACCGTCGACGTACTCCATCACCAAGTAGAAGATGTGGTCTTTGGTCTGCCCGTAGTCGTACAGGGTCACCGTGTTGGGGTGATCCAGCTTGGCCAGGGTGGCAGCTTCCAAGAAAAAGCGGCGCTGGAAGGCGTCCGAGTCCCCCGAGTTGGTCGGCTCTTGCAACACCTTTACGGCCACTCTCCGGCCCAGCGGTCTTTGCTCCGCTTCATAGACTGCGCCCATTCCACCGCGCGCGATCAGGCGACTGATCGAGTATCGGTCGGCGATCACCCTGCCCAGAAGGGGATCTTGGGGTGCCGTGGGTTGTTCCGGATTGAGTTTCACGCTTGCGCCGAATCAAGGCCATGTGACAGGGACCTTTCATTCGCTAGGGTACACCGATGCGGCGGCCAGACGCGGCATGCAGCGAACAAACTGTTGGGGCGGGTGCAGGTGAAGGCGCACCGCGAGGCGCCCTATCGGGATAGAATGGGTATACGGAGTTGGCGTATGCCCCTGCCTGAGCTCGAATGGAGCACCCTGGCCTCGCCGGTGGTCACCGCTGGTTCAATGACACTGTTTCTGTTTCTCGGCGCGGTTTTTCCCCGGGTCCAGCCTGCGGTGAACTGGAAGGACACGGGCATAAACGTGGGCACCGGTGGGGCGCTCTTTCTGCTACGTGTGGCCTTGATCGCGCTCATCGGTGCCAACCTGGGGGAGCAGGGGTGGATCCAACTGGGCTTTCTGGTCGAGCGGCCCGTGCTCTCGGGCGTGCTGGCGTTTCTCCTGGTGGATCTGACCCGGTACTGGGTGCACCGGGCGCACCACCGCGTGCCAATCCTCTGGCGCTTTCACCGCACCCACCACAGCTCCGAGCACATCAACGCGACGAGCGGGCTGCGGATGCATGTCGTCGACATGGTGCAGCTCACCCTAATTCCTGTGCTGCTCTTTAGGGTGCTCTTCGACTTTCACCTTCAGCCCGGCGTGCTCGAGGGCGTGTTGCTCATCGGTGTGGCGATGGACGGATTTCAGCATGCCAACCTGCGCTTTCCTTTGAGCCGCGGGATCAACCGGGCGTGGAGCGCGGTCTTCAACAACCCGGGCTTCCACGCTTGGCACCACACCCGGGAGGGGCACCTCTGTGATGGGAATTACGGACAAGCCCTCACGATCTGGGACCGTATCTTTGGGTCGGACGTTACTCAGGAGGCACCCCCCGAGCTTTACGGCTTGGACAGTCACAACGCTCTGGAGAACAGCCTGCTTGGCCTACACCTGCTTCGAGCTCGAGAGCCTTAGCCGCCCAACAGCCCCACGGGCTTTGGGGGGGCTGCGATGAAGTGGAAAATCGGTGCGGTTTTGGTGGTCACCGGCTTGTGCCTTGCCTGGGTGTTGCACGGCATTGAGTGGCCTGAGCTGCTTGGCGCGCTGGAGCAAGCTGAGCTGCTGATGGTGCTGCCGGTCTTTGGGGTCTACCTGCTCAACCACTGCATCCGCTCGCTGCGCTTGCGCTTGCTCCTCGACCGACCCGACATCCCCTTCCGGGAGATGTTTTCCATCACCACGGTGGGCTTCTTGGCTATCAACGTGGTGCCGCTGCGCTTGGGTGAGTTCGTGCGGCCCTACTTGCTCAAGGAGCGGCAGCAGGTGGACTTTGGGCGCTCGTTGGCTGCGATCGTGGTGGAGCGCTTGGTGGATCTGATCTGCCTGATGGTGCTGTTGCTCATGGTGGGGCTCTTCGTAGACATTCCCGAGACCGGGCTGATCATCCAAGGTGTAGACGTTGTGCGCGTCGGCCAGCAGGTCTTTGGCGTGAGCATTGCCGCTGGCCTGATCTTCCTGGTCGCGTTGGTGGCCATCGGTGAGCCGGTCATCCGCTTGGTGGTGCGCTTGATTCCAGTACCCACCGTGGCCGAGAAGATCGGTGGTTTTTTGGGCAGCTTTCACACCGGATTGGTGGGTCTGCTCAAGCGGCCGACCCACGGGGCCCTGATCGTGCTCATGAGTGGGGCGATGTGGACTGGAATTGTGGGGTCCACCTGGCTGGTGCTGTTTGCCTTTGAGGGTCTTCCCACCACCTTTGGCGCGGCGCTGACCACATGGACCCTGACCATCACCGGCATGACCCTGGTGCCCACCCCGGGATTCTTCGGCAGCTATGAAGCTTTCTGCGTAGCCGCCCTGGGCCTCTGGTCGGTGGACCGCAGCGTGGCGACGGCCTTTGCGGGCACGCTGCACCTGACCCAGTTCGGCTTTATCGTCGGGCTGGGGGTCGTCTTTCTGCTGATCGAGGGCATCAACCTCAAGGACGTAGTTGCCCGTAGTCGAGAGGAACTTTCCTAAAGAGGCGGATCCGGTATCCGAACGCGCGGGGTACGCCGGAGAGTTGAATGAATGCACCGATAAAGCGCGTAGCGGACCGATTGGCCACCGCCTTGAGCAAGATTGGAGTCAAAGACATCTGGGGGGTCCCAGGAGGGACCATCAGCCCGGTGGTCGACGCCTGCCGAATCGCTGGCTTTGGCATTCAGACTTGTGTGAACGAGACCACCGCAGCCTACCTCGCTGCGGGGGTCTCCGCGATGGGCGGGGTGGGGGTCGTCTACGTCACCTCCGGACCCGGCGCGTTGGGGGCTCTGCCGGCCATTGCCGCCGCCCACCAGGACGGCCACGCGCTGTTGGTCTTGGTCGGGGACATCAAGAGCAAGGAGCGTGGCTTGGGTGTGATCCAAGATCACTCCGCTGGCGGCTTGCGCATGCAGCAGGTCATGGGCGCTCTGGCCAAAGCCAGCTACCGAATTGAGCAGCCTCGGCACGCCGAGTTCCTCGTCCATCGGGCCTGGCAAGAGGCCTGTTCGGGGAACCCTGGACCGGTGATCCTGGAGTGCCCCATGGACGTGCTCATGGCGATCAGCTTCGAGCCCCACCTGGACGTGGAGCTGCCGGTTCCGGATCTGCGGGTGCCCAAGCTTGCGCTGCGCCGCTTCGCCAAAGGGGCCCAGGGCGACTGTGTGTTGGCTCTTGGAGCAGGAGCGGTGGCTCGGGGAGTCCAGGCCGAGCTCGTGCTGGCTGCCGCTGAGGTACTGGATGCTGAAGTGGTCTGCGAGCCCGAGGCCAGAGGATTGATGGATGAGCGACATCCCCGCTACGCTGGGCGATTGGGCATTGGCGGTGCCGGTGAGGGGCTGCGCGCAATGCAGTCCGCAGGAAACGTGATCAGCCTGGGGTGCCGCTTTGACGACACGGTCACCGGCGGTTCAAAGGGTGGCTGGCGACCCGGGGGTGCGTGGCTACAGGTCGATATAGACGTGCGGCGCTTGGGACGCTCAGGCGGACCGGACCTGGCCTGGCTAGCCTGTCCTCGTGCGGTCTTGGAGTCTCTGGCCGGCGACACCGTGGCCACTCCTTGGGTGCGCGGGCCAACCTTGCTGACGGACTGGGATCCGTCCTGTCCCCGCAGTATCCTGAGTCATCTTCACGCTGGTCCGGGCAAGGGAGTGCGCAGCTGGGTCAGCGACATTGGCAACCACTTCCTCTTCCTGGCGGAGTCCGCACACTTTCGAGCCGGAGAGCGCCTGCTGGTGAGCATGGGTTTGGGTGGAATGGGCTCTGGTATTGGCATGTCCATGGGGGTCGCCCGGCAGACCGGTGAACGCACGGTGCTGGTGGTCGGCGACGGCGGTCTGCGTATGTTTGGCAACGAGCTGCTCACCGCTGCGCGCTTGGGATTGCCCTTGACGGTGGTCGTTCTCGATGACCAGGGCCTGGGCATGGTACGGCAGGGAACCAAGCAGATTTTTGGGGCCACTCCAGAGTTCGACCAGGGGCCATGGCAGGCCTGCATGTGGTCGGAGTCTCTGGGCATCCCTGCTCGGAGGGTGGTCGACATGGAGGACCTGGCCTGGGGCTTTGCAGGCGGCCCTCGGCTGCTGCATTGCCGCATCGATCCGGAGATTCGGGCACCCACTCCCCGGTTCAAGATGAAGCGAGGAGGCACAGCATGACCCAAGCCTTGGACTGGACTGGCCTGTGCCAGAGCCGGCGCTCTATACGCTCTTTTCAAGAGACTGCCCCCTCACGCCAGGCCATCGCGGCGCTGATCCAAGAGGCACGGTGGGCGCCCTCTGGGGGCAACCGGCAGCCTTGGGCCGTCACGGCGGTCTCGCCGGAGCGCACACGTGCGTTGCTGGACCGCTGGCAGGAGCGACTCTGGACCTGGGTGCTGCCCAGCTATGTCGGGCTGCTGGCAGAGCAACGCCCAGAGATGACCCAAGCCCAGCTGTGGGACTTTGCTCAGGAAAAGGTGGCCCAGGCCGGTTCAGTAGTGGGCTCGCCTTGGCTGCTCCTGGTGCACCAGGTCGGGGGAGGGGACCAGACGAGACACCACCTGAACAACACCCCCGTGGAGCGCCGGAGCCTGGACTTTGAGACCCGCATTGAGCGGGCGGTCCGCCTGACCCACGATGTCGGGCGCTGCAGCGTGGCGATGTTCGCTCAGCACCTCCACCTGGGAGCGACCGCCCGGGGCTGGGGGAGCTGTCTGCAGTGGCAGTGGGTGATGCTTCAGGAGGAGATGGAGACCGAGGGCGTTCTGCCCAAGGGAGTCCGGCTGGCCTGTGGGGTAACGGTGGGGCATTCGGCGGAGACCCCTAGTGTTCCGGCTCGGTCTGCGGTCGAGGTGGGGTGGGTGGACTAACGCTGCTGCCGTCTGGGATTTCGCCTCAGCAGGGTGAGCGCTCCCAGTAGCAACAGCCACAGGC
>JBLHMA010000104.1:0-14216 GCA_047621545.1 Cognaticolwellia sp.
CAGGGCTCCCAGTCCGCCGCGCGTCTCGGTCGCCGCCCGCTCAATGACCATGGCCAGGGGCTCGGGCACCGGAATGGACTCGGTGTAGCCCCAGGAGTTGTTGATCACTGCAGCGTCTTGGGCGATGGCGTGCTCAAAGGCGGCGATGTCTCTGGACAATGTTCCTGCACCAACGCCCAACATCTTGATTGGGATCAGGGTGCACTCGGGACAGATTCCGACCATATCGGTGGCGTTGTTGCCGCGGGCCAGGATGATGCCGGAGACCGCCGTGCCGTGGTCATCGCAGATCCCGTCCCCGCCGTCGCAGTAGTCCCCGGGGTTTGGGCTGGGGTCGTTGTCGTCGTCAAAGGCATCGTAGGGGGCCATCACGGCACTTTCTAGGTCCGCATGGCCGATGTCGATGGCGGAGTCGATCACCGCGATCCTGACCTGGGGGGAGCCCAACGATCGTTCGAAGAAGGCCTGGGCACCGATGGTTTCCAGGTACCACTGGTCTGGGTAGACCGGATCGTCAAAGTCCACTGCTGCGGCCTGACGGGGCAGGACCACATCCGGAAACGAGGAGGCGATCTCTGGGAGCAGGGCCAGCTCTTGGGCCAACGACAGGGCGTCTCCGTCGCCAGTCAGGGGAACCCGCCAGGAAGGGCCTCCCAAGTGTTCCGCCGTCAAGGTCAGACTCTGCGGCAGATCAGCCCCGGCGTAGAGCACGACCACAGCCGCATCTTGAGCGGTTAGACTGGTCCCGTTAACGTCCAGCAAAAGCTGGCCATACGCATCCCAACCGGCCCGAGTGGGCAGGTCAGCCAGGGAGAGCGGGGCCGCGGCAGCGCTGGCGATCAGGAGCAGCAATGGCATCTTTCTCTCTGTACTGGTTCGCTCTCGCCCTAACCACCTTGGGCTGCATCAAGGATGACACGTCTGGCGACTCTGACACCCAGATCGCGGGGCCCGAGGCTGTCTGTACCGAGCCGGTCGAAGTGGACTGCTTTGATGAACTGATCTTGGGATTGGGCCTGCACGATGAGATCTCCGAGGGTGAGATCGCCAACACCACCGACGGCGAGGATTTCGTGACCGCTATCGATGCAAGCGCAGGCGGATACGGCGAGTCTGCCAAGAACCCTTGGATCTACGTTCGCTTCACTGTGGACGGTGCTGAGAAGGTGGAGATCGATGACGAGGAGGCGTTGGAGTCGATGGAGTGGCACATGGCCCTGCACCGCTACAAGATCCGCATCAACTCGGGTGCCTCCGGTCCCAGCTGCGTGAGCGTCTCCCCCAAGATCGAAGGCGACTACGCCAGCATCACCGCTGTGGGCGAGCCCACCTGGTACCAGGACGCCTACATGACGGCGTCCTGTGAGATCACAAACGAGAGCTCGGGTCTGCCCGACTCTCCCCAGGTCGCGATGAGCCCCTGGTGGTCCTACGAGCGCTGCGTAAAGACCACAGGCACCCCTTTCCTGGTGCAGCTCGACGACGGCCACGTGCTCAAGCTGGTGGTCGAGGGCTACTACCTGACGGGTCAGGAGGAGTGCGACAGTACCGGCGCCACCACCGACCAGGAGTCTGCCAACTACAGCCTGCGCTGGCAGGTGCTGGAGTAGACCGTGTTTTCGCTGCTCCTTTTCACTGGGTTGTCCTCCCTGGCTCGGGCCGAGCGCCCAACAGCTGGGGGCTTGTGGTCCTATGAGAGCAGCGATGTGGTGGTGTCCTACGACGAGCCCACTGGGCGTGTGCGTGTGCACTACTCGGAGTCTGGGCCCAATGAGGCGGCCGATCGCGACGCCGATGGGTCTGGCATTCCGGACATTGTCGAGGACACCGGTCGGATCGCGGCGGAGTCCCTGGCCTTGTTCGAGGAGTTGGGCTTTAGGCCTCCGTTGCCGGAGTCCGACTTTGGCCTGGAGATCCTGGGCGGGTCGCCGGCGTTCGATTTTTACTTGGTTGACTTTGGGGGCGGCTCAGACGGCAGCTTTGGTCTGGATGCTTGCCTGGAGGTCCCCCGTGTCTGTGCGGGCCACATGCTGGTAGAGAATGACTTTGCCGGATCCGGCTACGCCAGCGTGACCCTGGGTCTGGAGACCGTCGTCCCCCACGAGCTCTTTCACGGGATTCAAGCCGCGTACGAGGCCGAGCTGCCCGTGTGGCTCTCCGAGGGCTCGGCGACTTGGGCGGAGCGCCGTTGGGATGCTGGCTCGAACGACTACATGCGGCTGTGCGACGGCTACCTGGATGACACCCAGCGGCCCATCTACCAGGCGCCCGGTGGGCCGGCGACGTCGTGGGCCTATGGCACCGGGATCTGGCTTGACTTTTTGGGTAGCGAGACCGGCGATGACGTCTGGGTCATCGATCTTCTCAGCGTGCTGGAGCGGGAGAGCACAGACCCCGTGGACGTGGTGCCGGCCATGATCCAGGTCATGGCCGACTACGGCCTAGAGCTTGGGCCAGCTTGGGTGAAGTTCTCCGAGTGGAACCTGGCCACCGAGGACCGCTCTGGGGTGGCCCAGAGCTACGAGTACGCCAAGCGCGTGGGCCCGGTTGTTGCCGAAGGGGAGGGAGAGAGCATCGACGATGACCAGCGCTTCCAGCCTCTGGCCACGACCTATTGGCGCTTGGATCACCCGGGCGGCGAGCTGTCGTTTGCCATCGAGACGCCCACACCCGAGCTGGCTTTTGCCCTACACCCGGTGGACGGAGGCTTGGACGACGGACCGGTGCAGGACGCCGTGTTGAGCTGGCGCGGCGAGACCCAGTCTCTCGGTGACTTTCCAGCCGGTGGCTACTGGGTGTGGGGTGCCTACGACGCCTACGGAGATGCCTCGATCAAGGTGCGCGTGTGTGTGGGCGCGCCCGATGTGGTCGCGGCCTGTGAGGTGGTGGACACCGGAGACACAGGTGACATCGGGATGCCCGCCGACCCCCAGGACTGTGGGGGCTGTGGCGGCGGAGTGCCCAGCGGGCTCGCTTGGGTTGGGGGGGTGCTGTTGTGGCGGCGTCGTCAGAGCTGAGCGGCACCCAAGTCCAGTAGGGTCCCACTCTCTACCCAAGCCGTGTGGCCTTCGCCCAGGGCGAGGAGGACGCTCACTTCTGAGCCGGTTCACGTGTGGCCGGGCCAACCTCTCCGTACCCAAGAAGTTGCCCTTCCATCACTCCGGCAGCGGCCAGAAGAGCAGTGTCCTCGACCCAGACCTTGGTGCCTTCGGTGCAGGTCACCTGGACGAGTTGGTTGCTGGGGCGGGTCTCGGGGATCTGAACCAAGCTCTCGCTCTCGGAGGGGCACTCAGCATCGAAGATCTCGCCTTCTCCCAATTGAACCAGACAGTAGCCCTCGGCCAGGTAGGAGATGACTTTGAGATCGCTGCCCGCAGCGAGAGGACTGCCGGCGTACTCTTGATCCGTCTTGACTTGGTAGTGCAGGATGGGCTGAACGGTCGCGAACTCCACCTTGTTCTCGGCGCCCCAGGGGTGGTAGAGCCCGGCGGGTACGGTGCAGGCGGCGATGGCGTCCACGGCGCAGGGGTGCAGTGTGCCGCGCACAGTCACAGCTGTGCCGACGTCGATGATGGGGCCGGGGTACTCGCCGGTCCAAAAGGCAAAGGCGCCTCGGCCGTCGGGGCACAGGGTCGGGCCACGGCCTTCGGAGGGAAAAGCAGCGAGCTCCCCCGGGGGCGTGCCGAGCGCGGGCGGAGCAGGATTCTGCGCGGCCTGCTCTGCAGCCGGCTGGTCTACAGCGGGTCCCACATCCGAGGTCAGCACTTCCGGGTTGGGCGTGGGCTTGTGACAGGCGAGGAGTAGCAGCAGCATGTGAGGTCCTGGATCTTGTGGCCGCAGTTTAGCCCCTAGCCCAACAGCTCCTTCAAATCCTCCGCCCGCCCGCCCTGCATCTTGGCCACCATCGGGCAACACAGGTGGCCCTCGAAGACCTGTGTTGCAGCCAGCAGCTCCGGGCGCTTCTCTACAGCGCGCCGCATGCCTCGGCCCAAGGCCATTAGCAGGGGCATGGTGCCGATGCTCAGCGCTTCGCTGGCGGTCTGGGCGACCAAGCTGGCCAGGTTGGGCACGCAGAGGTGGCGCACGCCCTCGGCCTCGTAGACCTGGGCGCTGGGACGGCTGGTCTGTGCGCAGCCGCCCTCATCGATGCTCAGATCGACCAGCAGGCTGCCCGAGCGCATGGCGCGCATCCCAGCGGTGGTCACGACCTTTGGAGCGGGCAGGCCGCGGCGGCCGACGGCGCCTACGACCACATCGGCCCACTGTAGATAGTAATTCAGGTTCGAGGCGCTGGCGCCGACGGTGACCACCCCCCTGAGCTGCTCGTGGAGGACCATCAGCCGGGTGGCGTCCAGCTCGACGATGGCCACCTGAGCGCCCTGGGCCAGGGCTGCTTGTGCAGCGGCCACGCCAGCCACGCCGCCACCCAGCACGACCACGCGAACGGGGGGCACGCCCGGGCTGCCTGCGATCAGGCGCCCAACGCCCCCGCCAGCGCGGGTCAGGTGGTGTTGGACGAGGTTCATGGCGATGCGGGCGCCCATGACCGAGAGGGGGTCCATGATGGGTCGGCGGCCTTGGTTCTCGATGAGCTCCAAGGCGACTGCGGTCGAGCCCGAGCCTAAGAGGCGTTGCAGTAGACCTTGCTTGCGGGCGGCCAAGTGTAGGAAGGAGACCAGGGTGGAGTCCGGGGTGATGAGCTCCAGCTCCTCGTCGGTGGGGGCTTGGACCTTGACCAGGACCTCGCTGGCGCGCACCGCCTCAAAGTCTGAGAAGGCGATCTGGGCGCCTGCGGCCCGGTAGTCGGAATCTGGGAATCCCGCGCGTTGGCCCGCTTCGGTCTCTACGACCACCTCGTGGCCGGCTTCCACCAAGCCGTGCACGCCCTCTGGGGTCAGGGCGACTCTGGCCTCGCTGGGGTCACGCTCTTTGACGAGGGACAAGAACATTCAGCTCTCCTGCCAGGGGATCAAGCTTCCCGCGGCCAAGACCACCGCCATCCCCGGGCCTTCGCAGGCTATCGGTTCTCCTTGGTGCTCAAAAGCCAAAACCAGTGTGCAGTCTCGGCAGCCAATGGCAAAGTCCTGAGTCCCCTTTGGTGCAGCAGGATGCTCGGAGGGGCGACCCGTGGCTGTGGCGCTGCGGCCTTGGGGCATCGCGACTTGAAGCTCGGAGAAGGGCCGATCGCTGTGCAAGCTCAGCGTGCCGAAGGGCGCCTGATCGGGTTTGAAGTCGGTCCAGAGTACCTTCGGACAGTGCGCGCGAGCGGCATGGGCCAGCTCGGAGGAGGGCACCTGGGAGACTGATTTTGGAGTGGACACCACAGCCTGCACCTCGTGCCTGTCAGGCGAGAGCGCGCTTGCGCTGTGGATCTGTGACCGTGCTGAGTCGCAAGCCAGGGGGATGAGCAGCCAAAACATGGGTCTGACCATAGCCGGACTGCAAGCCCTCTACAGGCTGCTGCCTTAGAATCCCTTGGTGAAGGATAGAACCCGCTACTGCAGCCGCTGCCTGACCACCTTCGAAGGCAACGGGGAGTCTTGTCCCAACTTGGCCTGTCAGCGCAACCGGCCGGAGCAGGGGTGGGGCACGCTCTTGGCCATGGGCGACGTGTTGGACCGGCACTACCTGGTGCACAAACGACTGGCCATCGGTGGGGCCGGGGTCACCTACTTGGCTCAGGAACTCGACGGCGAAGACAGCGTCACGGGTGACCGCTTGGCGATCAAGGTGCTCTACGCCCAGCGGGATCAAGGCGCTTACTTGCAGCGCTTGGCGACCGAAGCGCAGATCCTGTTGCAGCTCAACCACCCGCACATCGTCGACATTCGCGGTTTTGTGCAGCGGGCAGGCCACAGCCCATACTTGGTGACGCGCTTCGAGCGGGGCGGCTCTCTGCTGGACCACCTGCGTCGCAGCGGCTCCATGCCTTTGAACCAGGTCACCGCGATCGGCGTGAACCTCTGCGGGGCTCTCTCCCGTGCTCATGGACAGGGTGTGATTCACCGGGATCTCAAGCCCGAAAACATCCTGATCACACACATCCCGGCGAAGGGTGAGATCCCCCACCTCAAGCTGACCGACTTTGGAATCGCCAAGGTTCACGGTGGCGTGGGCACCAACCTGACCCGGGTCGGCGCCTTTGTGGGCACCCCTCAGTTCGCCGCGCCCGAGCAGTTCCAGGGCCAGCCTCTGACCCCTGCCGCAGACGTCTACTCGGCGGGCGCAGTGCTGCTCTTTTGCATCACCCTTCGCCCGGTCTTGGCCGAGATCGACATGGGCAACCTGGAGAAGATGCTCGAGGGTTTGCTGGACGCCGTGCCCCCTCTATTGGAGGGAGAGCATGGGCCGATGCTGGAGGGATTCAACACATTTCTTCGGGCCACGATGGCCTTCGACCCCAAGGACCGGGTCTCCATTGACGAGGCCGCTGCGATGCTCTCGGACCTGCTCGCGGGTCGACCTGTTTTGGCTCCCGTGCGCTTGGTGCCGTCGAGCAAGACGGCCATTCCAGCCCTGGCCAGCGGCATGGAGAAGGTGCCCACCAACCTGAGCGGGGACACCTTCGAGGGCATCCTCTCCCAGGACGGCGATGCAGGCACCGCCAAGCATCCCGTGGAACTCGACACCGGTGCGTCGGGTTTGACCGAGCTGGAGCCCCCTGCCGAGGCTGAGCCCACGGTCCCTGCCCCAGCCAACACCGAAGAGGTGCTTAAGCCCGAGAAGCCCTCCCGTGTGCCCATGGTGCTCTTGGTGATGCTGCTCGTGGGCTTGTGTGGCGGCGGTATTCCAATGGCGGCTTGGTGGGAGAGCCCCTCCAACATCCCAGGCTTTGTCTGGGACCTCTTCCCGCCCCCGCCGGTGCTGCAGTCGGACTCTCCCGAAGCCCTGGAGCTGCGCGCCAGCCTCATCGCTCAAGAGCCGCGCATGATCGCGGGCTGCAAGGGCTCCGGGCGCATCCAGATCAAGCTGGTGCTGGAAGGCAACGGGAAGGTTCGTCAGATCAAAGAGATCGCGTCAAACGACTCCGTGCTCGCCCGCTGTGTGGGCCGGAACACCCTGGATCTACAGTTTGAGCGCCGCGAGGCCAGAGCGGTGCTGTTGGCCGTCGAGATGGACGTCGGCCGCTGAGAGTCCGGACCCGTCCAGTCGCTCGCTGACCGCGGCTACGGAGCCCGCCTTCTAAACCGTTTGAGTGAGCGCCCGCTCTACTGCCACCGTCCAGGTGTGCACCCGCATGGCCTCGCGGTCTGCAGGCGCCAGCGTACGGCGGATGCGACGCAGAGCTTCGCGCACCTGAGACCACTGGGGGCGTGCGAGCTCGGGATCGAGCCGACTGGAGTGCTCGGCGCTGGCCACCATTCGGGTGACCTGCATCAGCATGGCTGGCTGATCCGTCAACCATTGGGCCACCGGAGCGAAGCACTTCTCGGGCGTGTCGATGCGTGCGCGTGCGCGTGCGGCACAGGCCTCGGCCAGCAACGGGATGTTGCGCTCTTGGGACAAGTCGGAGACGGCCGCATTGAGCAGGTTGCGTCCCCCGGACAGATCCCCGGTGAGCACCAGGGCCTCACCCAGCTGGGCTTGCAGCAGGGGTGTGAGCACACGGACGCCTGAGCTCTTGCACAGGCGCACCATTGGCTCCAGAAGACGCTCGGCATGTCCTGGCTCGTTCGAGGCCATTGCGATGCGGGCGCGCACACTGGTCACCCCGGCTTGCAGGTGGAGGTGCCGACCTTCGATGAGCATGCCGTCCACCAACGCCAGCCGCTCTCGGGCCCGGCCCAGACGTAGAAGCTCAACCTCGACCTCGGCCAGGTTCACGCTCAGAAAGGCGAAGCGCTCTACGTCTCCGGAGGCGTGGGCTCCCTTGAGTTCCGGCTCCAGGAGCCCGATGGCCTCGGAGAACGCGCAACGGTGGCGCAGGATCTCACTCAGGTTTCCAAGGGCGTGCCACAGACCGTAGCGGTCCCCGCTGGCCTCGTAGAGGTGGATGGCCTCGCGCAGCTGCTGCTCGGCCTTGATCAGGTTGCCGGCGCCCAAGTCCGCCACGGCTCTGGCCACCAAGCAGCTGGCCAGCTCCTCTTTCTCGCCGACCTGACGTGCAGCGCTCAGGGCCGCCTCAAACCAGTTCTCGGCCTCGTCAAAGCGCCCGCGGAACCACTGTAGATTGCCGAGATCTCGGGCCACACGGGCTTGTAGCAGGGGACTGTTGGTGCCGGCCAGAGTGTCGTGGGCGTGCAAGAGCCGCGTTCGGCCAAGCTCCAGCTGTCCGCGTTCGATCAGGGACTTGGAGGTGTAGAGGTCTACGGCTGCGGTGATCTCCGGATCCAAGGTCAGCTCAGTGGCCCTGCGGAAGCACGTCTCAACCCGCTCGTCCATAGGGTGCAGCAGGCGAACGGCGCGACCATAGAGCAGCCAAAAGCGAGCCAGGTCAGCCAAGCCGGTCTGTTGTGCTTGGTCCACAACGCCTGCGACCTGTTCTAAGACCGGCAGCGCTTCGCGGGCCCGGCCGCGCTCTACCAGTGGGCTGGCCCAGAGAAGGATGTCCGCTAGGGCTTTGTCCGACTGGCCTGCTGCTGCGAGCAGCGCGATTTTGTGGGCGCTGGCGGGGGCGTCGACCATCACCTTGGCGAGGCGTCGGCGCAGCAGATTTCGTCTGCTGGGGCGCACCCTCTCCAGGACCAGCTCTCGGGTCATGGAGAGCTGGAAGCTCCAGGTCTTCCTACCGTTATCCTCAGCGGAGCGCAGGATGTGCTGGATGGTGAGCTCGTCGACGGTGGCCTGGAGCGCGTCGGGCTCCAGGTCCAAGGCAAAGGCCAAAGCAGCGATGTCGGTGCGGCCGCCGGCGATGGCCAGGGTCTCGAGCACCCTGGCCTCTTCCCGTCCAAGCCCGTCCAAGCGGAAGGTGATGGCCTCGCGGGCGGATCGGGGGATAGCGATTTCGCCATCCGAGGTGTCCACCCAAGTCAGGGTTCCTCCGGTGTGGAAGGGCTTTAGGCTTCCCTGCTCGACCAGGGCTCGGACGACCTCTTCTACAAAGCCGGGCAGGCCGCCGGTGGCCTGGTGGATGGTCTGGGTCAGCTGGGGTGGAGGCACCGCGCCGCCCAACATCTGCTGCACCATCAGGCCGACCTGGTTGGCGTCGAGAGGACCCAGGCTCAAGCGGTGTGCCCCAGGAAAGCGGGTGCGTACCGTGCCGCCTGTGGCATCGGAGAGGTCGGTGCAGCTGCCCAAGAACAGGACTTGCACCTGCTCCTCGCGTAGGCGGGCGCGCAGCGTGGACAGAGCGCGCAGGGCTACAGGTGTGGCGCGGTGCAGGTTGCTCAAGGCCAAGACCAAGGGCGTCGTGTCGCGCTTCTGACGTTCACTTAGGATTGCAAAGAGCGCTTCGTCGACGTGGGCGAGTTCCCCTTTGTCCTTCGGAAGGCCCTCGCTTGCGCGCTCCAGCCAGTGACCTGCTTCTCCCAAGCGGGTGCGGTCTTGTGGCGGCAGGGTGGTCCAAGCGGACTCCACCTGCTCTCCCAGTGCGCCCAAACCGGGTTGACCGGTGAAAGGTCCGTCAAAGACGCGCCAACTGCGGCTGCGGGCTTCGGCGACGATGGCGTTCAAGGCGCGTTGGCGGCCTGCACCACGCTCACCCACCACCAGGATGGCCTGGCCAGGGGTTGCGTCATCCATCCAGGTGCGTGCGTGCTCGATCTCCTGTTCTCGGCCCATCAGCTTGGGGGTGTTGAGCGTTAGCGCCCCACTGTCCCCTGGTCGTCTGGCCCGTCCGCGGATGAGGTTGGCCACCTCCGTGGCGCTCTGGGGGCGGTCTGCCGGGTCCTTGGCCAGCATGCGCAGGATTAGGTCCTCTACGGGCTGGGGCAGCGCTGAGACCAACTCACGGGGTGGCCGAGGCATCTCATCAATGTGCTTGCGTGCTAGGCCGTGGGGGGTGTCCGCTTCGAAGACTCGGCGGCCCGTGCACAGGCGGTAAAGCAGGGCGCCCAGGGAATACAGGTCCGAGCGCGCGTCGACAGCTCCGCCCGTAATTTGCTCGGGACTGGCGTAGGCGAAGGTGCCCACGAACTCTCCGGCCCGTGTGATGACCTCGCCGGCGGTGGCGATGTGTGCGGTGCCAAAGTCCAGAACCTTTAGGCGTCCATCCCGCAGGACCAGCACGTTTGCGGACTTCAGGTCGCGGTGAACGATCCCGCGTGTATGCAGGTAGGCTAGGGCGTCTGCCACAAGCGCAGTGATGCGCAAGACCTCCCGGGTGCGGCGTGGGCGTCCGGGGCGGCCCACCGACTTTGCGTAGGCCTGGATCGGCTGTCCATCGAGTAGCTCCATGGTCAGAAAGGGAGAGCCCTCGTGGGAACCGTAGCGATACACCCGCACGATGTTGGGGTGATCCAAGCGGGTAAGTGCCCGAAACTCACGGGCAAAGCGTGGCATGGCCAGGCCGCGGTGAGTTAGAAGCTTTAGAGCGACGTGCTCTTTTGTGGTCGGATCCTGGACCTCAAAGACGGCCGCCATGCCCCCCTGAGCCAAAGGCCGGAGCACCTTATAGGGGCCGATTCGTGCCGGAATCGGGATGGAGACTTCCTTCAAGTCTGGCCTCGCTTGGGTCAAACTCTACCGGACGGTGGCCCCGAGCGACACACCCAGTAGCCCCAGGACCCCATGCGCGTTCACCATATTGCCCTTGTGACCCCCAACGTCCACGTCATTGCAGGCTTCTATCGGGAGCTGCTGGAGGTAGAAGAGAGCGCTCGGCACCACGACGATCAGGGCCTGCGCTCGGTCTGGTTAGACCTGGACGGGGTGGTCCTGATGGTGGAGCGAGGTCAGCTTGGCCAGGGCGGTTGGCACATGCTCAGCTTGGCGATTGCCGCGGAGCGCCGGGCATATTGGGTGGCACGTTTGAAGACGCACGACGCGGGCCCCACCGGCGAGACCGGTTTTACGCTCTACGGCCAGGACCCCGACGGCAATCCTTTCGGCCTGAGTCACTACCCGGAAACCATTTGAGCGGGCTCAGACCGACCGTCGGTCGTCGCCCGAAGCCCGAAGCCCGAAGCCGCAGTTTCGGGCCTTTCGGCGCTGGAGGCGCGACAGAGACACGGCCCGAACGTCCGCGACGGAGACACAGACTCAGTCCATCGGGACGAGCGTGTCGTCGTCCACGCTCTGGTCCAGGTCCTCGAAGCCGAAAGGATCGTCTTCCATTTTGGCGACCTGCCTTGGAAAGAGCTCGTCCACCCGCGCGACGATCACGGTGACGTTGTCGTCGGATCCAGCGGCCAGAGCGCGCTCCATCAGGGCGGTGGCGGCGGGCTGAGGCTCAGGCACCTCGGCGAGCACATCTCCGATGCGGTGGTCGGGGACGATGCCGCTCAAACCGTCGCTGCAGAGCATGAGGCGGTCGCCCACTTCCAGCTCGACTACCCCGGTGTCGGTCCCGGCGTCCATCCGGATGCCCTCGTCGTTTCCAAAACCTCGGCTGCCATACACAAAGTTTTGGGCCAGGAAGGCACCATCGCTGTCTGGGCGGCGGCCGTCTCGCACGGCGAAGTTGGCCCGGGTGTGGTCTTGGGTGATGCGCCGCAGGTTGCCCTTGCGCCAGTGGTAGAGGCGGCTGTCGCCCACGTGGGTCCAGAAGGCTTGGCCCTCCAGCATCCACAGGCTGGTTAGAGTGGTGCCCATGCGCACGGGGCCGCGCTCGGAGACCTTGCGGTGCAGGCGTCGGTGGGCATCCAGCACGAAGCGGTGCAGGTGCAGCTCGGGATCTTCCGGCACGCCGCGCTTGAAGAGGCGGGCCATCGCGCGCACTGCGGCGCTGCTGGCCAAGTCTCCGTCCTCGTGGCCGCCCATCCCGTCGGCGACGCAGATCAGGCTTCCGAATGTGGCCATGGCCTCGACCGCTTCCCGATCCTGGTTGCGGTAGCGGGCCTCTCCGTCCCGGCAGACCAAGTAGTTGTCCTCGTTGCGCGCACGCCCCCCGCGTTCCGGTCCGATACCCCGGGAGCACACCACGCCGATAGTCAGACGGTCTTTGGCCAAGCTCTACAATCCAATCTCTAGAGTTCCGCCATCGTAGACGATGGCGTCCTGCAGACTTGCACCGGCAGCCAGCTCGGCGCCATCCCAGACCACGCTCCGGACGAGAGTCGCCCCCTCTCCGATGACCGCGCCGTCGCCCAAGACCACATCTGGGCCGATGACGGAGCCGGCGCCGAGAGTCACGTCTTGTCCCAGCCACAACGGCCCAATCAGCTTTGCGCCGTCCCGCTCCAGCGTCGTACCTGCGCCCAGCCACAGATAGGCACGAGTGTGTGGGTCCAGGGGCAATGGGAGCTCGCCTCGGACCGCCATCAGGTTGGCCTGGAGGTAGGCCTGGGGCGTACCTACGTCGAACCAAGTTCCATCGTGCGGGATGCCCCGTACACGCTTCTCGGGGACCATCTCGCAGTACGCGGTGCGGATGATGCAGGCGGTGCCTTCGGGGACGCGGTCCAGGGCCGCTCTGCGCAGGGCATGCACGCCCGTAAAGTGGCGGCTGGAGTCCACCTCCCCGGTGGGCTCGGCGGTGGCCAGGCCCACTAGGTCAACGACCGTGCTGTCCTGGTCGGTGCTCACGTTGCCGTACGACTCATCAAGGGCCAAGGTACGCAGGGCCATGCTGGCGTCTGCCTGGTCTAAGTCTTCCATCAGAGCCGCCAGATCCACATCGCAGAGGATGTCGCCGTTGACCACGACAAAGCGCTCCTCCAGCAGGTCTTGAACCGCCTTGAGCCCGCCGCCGGTGCCCAGGATCTCCGGGGTCTCGACGTTGACGTGCACGGGTTGGTGCTGTTGGGCTGCCCAGGTTTGGATCTGATCGGGTAGGTAGTGCGCATTGACGACCACCTCTTCGGCGCCGTGCAGGCGGGCCAGGGCCAAGGCGTAGTCCAGCATGGGTACCCCACAGACGGGGACCAGTGGCTTGGGACGGTGGAGGGTCAGCGGGCGAAGGCGGGTGCCAAAGCCGGCGGCCAAGAGAAAGGCTTGAGCGGGCATAAGCGACGCTATCAGGGGCGAGGGGCCCTGGCATGTCGGGTCGGGACAGCCATGTCGCGATTCGGTGTTGGGAGGGCCGCTAAAGCGTTGAAAAAACTGGTTGGCATGGAAGGTGCCAAGGAAGAGCTTCATGGAGTGTCGCCGCCCTTGCCGGGGCACCCCTCTCATAGTGCATTAGCACTAGGTTTGACCTGTCAACAGTGTTGTTCACAGCTGTGGATAACTCTCTGTGGAGTCCAAGATGAGTCACTCGCAACGCCGGCTTTTCCGCGCACCTTCTCCTTCTGCTCGGCGGCCTGTCCGCTGGCTGCAACGGCGACGATGAATACTCCACGGACACCTTCTGCATGGACATCGAGGCCGCTGAGGAGTGCCCCACAGTCGAGGAGATGAACGACACCGTCTTCCCCACCGGCCCCGAGTGTGGCGGCGGCTCGCACATGTGGGCCCAGGAGTTCCTGGAGCGCAGTGATGACCCTGTTTGGAACTGGGGGGACACCGGCGGCACAGCGGACGAGGACATTGACTCCTGCTGCTACGACACCGCCCACCGAAAGACCATCCGGGGTCGGGGCTGTGTGGTCGGACGCCCCGTTGTGGAGGAGGAGGGGACCTTGGCCCTGCCGAGCGTGCGCCCCGTGCCCTCGCCTTGGCTCAGCGGCCCACACCCCATCACAGCGTCCCTGGACCAAGGTCAGCGTGCCGCGCTTGCAGATCACTGGCTGGACGCGGCGCGCACTGAGCTTGCCAGTGTGGCCAGCTTCAACCACCTCAGCCTGTCCTTGTTGGCGGTCGGGGCCCCACCCCAGCTGTTGATGGGTGCCCAGTCCGCCGCCACCGACGGGCTGGCTCACGCACTGGCTTGCTTCACGCTGGCCAGCGCCTACGCCGGTCAGCCCCTCTCCCCAGGGCCATTGAGGATCCAGGTGCGGCCTACGACTGACCTGGTCCAGCTGGCCATCGAGAGCGCCCGGGACGGTGCGATCAACGAGACCTTGGCTGCTATCCAGGCCGCCGCCCAGCTGCGCAGCGCTGCCGACCCCACCGTCCGGGCCATTTTGACCCGGATCGTGGCTGAGGAATCTGCCCATGCTGAGCTGGCATGGGCCACCCTTCGCTGGTGCGTGGATCAAGGTGGGCAGGAGGTGCTGGATGCTCTGGCGCCGATCTTC
>JBLHMA010000105.1:0-14211 GCA_047621545.1 Cognaticolwellia sp.
CGGATCCGGGAAAAGGTCACGGAGATCTTCGGACAGGCCCCCGACACCGAGGTCAACCCGGACGAGGTTGTTGCCATCGGCGCCGCCATTCAGGGCTCCGTGCTCACCGGCGAGGTCAAGGACATCCTGCTTCTGGACGTCACGCCCCTCTCCATGGGGATCGAGGTCGCACGCGGCTTGGTTGAGCCCATCATTAAGCGAAACACCACCATCCCCTGCCGCAAGTCCAAGGTCTTTACGACCGCTCTCGACAACCAGGACATGGTTCGGGTGCATACGGTCCAAGGTGAGCGTGAAATGGCCGACGACAACAAGTCTCTCGGTCGCCTAGAGCTTCATGGCATCCCTCCAGCTCCGCGCGGTCTCCCCGAGATCGAGGTCACCTTTGAGCTTGACGCCAACGGCATCCTGAACGTCTCCGCCAAAGATCTGGGAACCGGTAAGGCCCAGACCATGCGCGTGGTCTCCAACTCCGGTCTGTCCGAAGGCGAGATCGAGAACATGCTCAGCGAGGCCGAGCAGTACAAAGATCTCGATGAGCGCCGCAAAGAGGCTGCTGAGTCCAAGAACAAGCTGGACGGCTTGATCTACACCTCAAGGCGCAGCCTGGGGGAGTACGGCTCTGCGCTTGGAGAGAAGGAGCAGGAGACCCTGGCCGAGACCATCCGCCGCGCTGAGCTCGCCCTGGACGCCTCCGACCCTGCATTCATCGAACAGGCCCACGACGAGCTGGCCAAGGCCGCTCAGGCCCTCGCTGAGTCCATATACGCCGCAGCCGCCTCCGAGCTCGACGACCTGGACGGGGAGCTCGGAGACGACGAGGAATGGGACGACGACGAGGAGTGGGACGACGACGACTTGGTCGACGACGAGGACCTGGGCGTCTGAGAGGAAATGGCCGGTGTACCTGGGGTGTATTAGAGGTCACCCCCGTCTACCGGAGCTCGATTGGCGCGCCGTGACTATTACAATGTGCTGGGCGTAAAGAAGACCGCCAGCCTCGATGACATCAAGCGTTCGTTCAGGGCATTGGCCCTGAAGTACCATCCGGACCGAAATCCGGAAGATGTCGACGCTGAACAACGCTTTCGCGAGATAGCGGAAGCTTGGGAGGTTCTTGGCGATCCTGAGAAGCGGCTCATGTATGACCGCTTGGGGCCCTTCTACAAGCCCGACGGGAAGCCGCCCACGCCCGATGAACTCAAAGACTTCGTCACGGACACCCTCGGCAACTTTTTCGGCCGCAACCCAAGAAACGAGCCTGGCGCGGACATCAAAGTCAGCTGCCGGGTAACCCTGTCTCAGGTTGCCACCGGCGACGAGACCGTGGTCGAAGTTGCCCGTCAGGTGCGCTGCGGGCGCTGCGATGGCTCCGGCGCTGCCGCAGATGGCGGCAAGAAGAACTGCGAGAACTGCAATGGCAGCGGCAAGGGTTCAGGGCGCCTCCTGCGAGCGCGCTGCAGCCGCTGTGCCGGCATGGGCTACATCGTGGTCAAGAAGTGCGAGACCTGCAGCGGAGAGGGCCGCCACGGCTCCAACGACCGCCTCAAGGTCAAAATCCCCAAGGGCGTGGCCACTGGCCAGAAGCTCAAGGTTCGCGGCAAGGGACATGATGGCCTTGGGGACGGTGTCCCTGGCGATCTCTTGGTATTGGTGGACGTGGACGAGCACGCGATCTTCCGACGTCGGGGGGAGGACCTCATCTGTGACCTGCCCCTACCCTACGCGACCTCTGTTCTTGGGGGGACCGTCGCCGTCCCCACCTTGACAGGCCAAACCGAGATCCAGGTCCCACCTGGAACCCCGCAAGGAAAGACCCTTCGACTGAGCGGCAAGGGGCTCCCTGCTGCAAAGGGCCGTCGCACCGGAGATCTGCACTTCAAGGTGCTCATCGATCTGCCCAAGAACCTGGACAGCGCGCAGCGCGCAGCGCTCAAGGCTTATGCTGACAGCCTGCACGCCGACCAGCACCCTGCCGCCGCCGCCTTTGAGCGCGCCCTGGCGACCCACATTGCGGAGTCCTCCTCCTCGGACTCCGTGCCCCCCTCCTGACCCCGCCTGGCCATGCACCGCTCCTTCCTTCTACTCCTGCTGGCTCTATCGCCGGCGCTCGCCGCTCCCGGACTGTTCAAGGGGAACACGCCCACCCTGAGCGCCCCGAGCATCGTCACTCAGGCCCGTGCTCTGTCCGCAACCGATCGCCTGGAGGCCATCGCAGTTCTTGAGGCCTACCTGGACCAGGGCAAAGACGAGGAGCTCATGGCGTTGGTCACCCTCGAGGCAGGGGAGCAACGCCGGCTCAACGGAGATCTGGATGATGCGCGCGCACACTTCCAAGCGGTGACCAAGCGTTGGCCTG
Source organism: Cognaticolwellia sp. (assembly GCA_047621545.1). Taxonomy (GTDB): domain Bacteria; phylum Myxococcota_A; class UBA796; order UBA796; family CAJQPC01; genus CAJQPC01. The sequence goes on from JBLHMA010000105.1 coordinate 2,360, forward strand.
AACACCCCGCAAAGGACGCCGCACTGCTCGGCATGGCTCTGGTCGCATACGACAGCGGCCACGCAAGCGGAAACAGCATGGCGACCCTACGCATGGTCCCCGACGAGCTGGCGACCCAGACCATGAACGCCGACCGTTACCGGATCCTGGCCCTCGAGGCCGAGCAAGAAGGCGCCGCGGAAGGCGAGCTACAGCTGCTCGTCGAGCAAGCCTATGGCAGCGCCGCCGATGACCCCGAAGTCTTGGCCCGCGTGGACCGCAGTCTGGCCCACATGATCCCCGAAGATCAGCGCGTGGAAGTGGACCAGCCCGCCTCTGATACGAGCGACGCCGCCGACGAGGCCACCCTCCAGCGCGCCCAAGGTGCTCTTCGAGCTGGCGACATGGCACAGGCCAAACGCCACGCCCAAGAGCTGGTCGAGCTCTACCCCGAGAGCGACCACCTGCGCGCCGCGGAATGGGTCGTGATGCGCGCCGAGGCGAACAACCCCTACAATCCCAAGACCGTCGGCGTGCTGCTGCCTCTAAGCGGCAAGTACGCACCCGCGGGCAAGCAGCTTCGGGACACCCTGGAGATGGGCTTTGAGGGCACGGGGACCGAGCTGGTCGTACTAGACACCGGGGGTACCGGCGATGGCGCCAAGGCCATGTTCAAGGAGCTGGTGCTCAAGCACGGCGCAGCCGCAATCATTGGTCCTCTGACTCAGGAGGAGGCCTACCCTGCGGTCGCCGAAGCGCAGGCTTCTGGTGTGCCGCTGGTCTCCCTGAGCCAAGCACCCGACCAAACCGAAACCGGGAACTGGATATTCCAGACCGCCTTGACCCCCGAGCATCAGGTGCGCGGACTGCTCAAGGAGATGATGGATGAACGCGTGGCGCGGCGTTTCGCCGTTATGGCGCCGGACACTCCATACGGCCGCGCTGCAAAGGACACCTTCGTTGAGCAGGTCATGCAGCGCGGCGGGACCGTAGAGACCGTCGTGTTCTACGATCCCACGCAGAAGGACTTTCGCGCTGACGCCCGCAAGCTCCCCGAGTCCCAGCCCTTCGATGCGATCTTCATTCCAGACAGCCACAGCCGGGTGGCCATGATCGCCTCGGCACTGGCGTACGAGGAATACGCCATCGGCTCCTTCTCCCCAGGCAAGGGCCACACCCCTGTGCCGCTGATCGGGCTGAACGGTTGGCACAACGAGCGCTTGGCACTGACCGGAGGCAAGTACGTGGAGCGCTGCGTCTTTGTAGACGCCTTTTACGACAAAGATCCCGCCGTGGGCGACTTTGTGCGCCTGTACGAGAACCGCTTCAACCGCACCCCCGGTGTGCTCGATGCAACGGCTTATGACACCGCAAAGCTGGTGTCGGTTGCCGTGGCAACCCAAGCTGTAGATCGGGGCGCCTTCCGGGCTGCACTGAACGGCGCGGCGCTGTCCAGCCCCACGTCCGGTGGCAATCAGTTCGACGAAAACCGAGAGGTCGAGCGCTCTCTGCACGCCTTCACCATCGAGAATGGCGAGATGCGCCGAATCGGTGAACTGAGTGCCCCCCTTGAGTAAAGCGCTACCAGCCTAATGCCTGACGACCCTGGCGAATCTTTCGTTTGGACCACTTTGCTGCGGGATGCCGGTCCCTGCAGCACCAACGACCTACGCGTGCCCCCAGGTGACGATGCAGCCGTGCTCGCGGACGGTCTGGTCCTAACCCAGGACGCCTTCATTGAGGGCGTCCACTGGGACGGGCGCTTTACCGGCTCAGATGTGGGCTGGCGCCTGGCCATGGCCAACCTCTCCGACCTGAACGCGATGGGCGCACAGGCGGTCTGGGCCATGCTGAGCATCGCGCTGCCCAAGCCCTTGGACCGAGCATGGGTGGAAGACTTCTCCCGGGGTTTCTCCCAAGCCTTGGACAACGTGCCTCTGATCGGTGGAGACACCTGCAGCAGCCCCGGGCCCAAGGCACTGAGCGTGACCCTCGCTGGCCGCTTGGTGGCGGAGCCCATTCGTCGAACAGGTGCCCAGGTTGGGGACGAGATCTGGGTTAGCGGCCAGCTCGGTGCCGCCGCCGGCGGCTACTACGACATCCCTGAGCTGCGCAGCGCATTCTTACGACCTGCGCCCCCCCTAAGTCTGGGACCGGCCCTGGCCGAGCGCGGACTGGTGACCTCGGGCATGGACCTGAGCGATGGCCTGTGCCAGGACCTACACCGCCTCTGCGCGGCCAGTGGGGTGAGCGCGGCGATCGATCCCGCTGCTCTCCCCCTCCCCGATGCCTTGCTGACTCGGCCGGATCCAGTGATGGACGCCGTGGGCTTTGGCGAGGACTTTGAACTACTGTTCACGGCCTCTGCATCACAGCATGCGGCTCTACGGGCACTTTCGGCCGAGCTCCAGGTGCCACTGACCTGTATTGGCCACATTCATGCTGGACGGGCCTTGCCCACCTTGGGCAAGCTGACTTGGCCCGTGGGCTGGTCTCACTTCGGACCGGAAACACAGTGCTAGTCGAGCTGCTACCCAAGATCCTGCTCTTGGTGGGTCTGATCATCCTCTCCGGCTTCTTCTCGGGTGCTGAGACAAGCCTGTTTAGCTTGCAGGCCGTCGATCGAGAGCGTCTCCGGGAGCAAGGAAGCGACGTGATTGCGCTGCTGGATAGCCCCCGTCGAACTTTGGCGTCGGTGCTGATGGGCAACGAGCTGGTCAACATCAGCCTGTCTTCGGTCTGCGCGGGTGTGATCCTGGAACTGGCGCCAGACATGGGCTGGCTGAACCTTCTGGTCGCGACCCCCCTGCTCATCCTCTTTGGCGAAGTCACCCCAAAGACCATCGCACTGCGTGCCCCCAGGCGCTTCGCGAACTTCATCGCCAAGCCCTTGAGCCTGTGGGCGACGCTGATCACACCCATTCGAGTGGTTCTGACAGGAATCGCCAACCTGGCCCTGCGCATTCTGGGCGCCAAGCAAGAAACCCAGCCCCGCATTCTGGAAGAAGAGCAGGTCCGACGCTTGGTGGATGAAGGGCTGGCTAGCGGCTCGATCAAGAGCATGGAACACGAGCTGATCCACCGGGTCTTCTCCTTCAGCGACGCCAAAGCTGGGCGCCTGATGACCCCCAGGCCCGACATCGTCTCCCTGCCACTGAGTGCGCCCTATGACCGAGTACTGAGCACTCTGAGCGCCAACGGCTATTCCCGGGTGCCGGTCTATCAAGGCCGCCACGATGAGATCGTCGGCATCTTGCTCTCCAAGGACCTGCTGCGCTTCAAGGGGGGCCCCAACCCCACGCCCCGCCAGATTCGCGACCTGCTCCAGCCTCCGCTCTTTGTCCCCAAGACCAAGAACGCCGACGACCTGCTAAGAGAGCTCAAACTAAAGCAACTGCACATGGCCATCGTGGTCGATGAGCACGGCACAGTGGCCGGCTTGGTGACCCTGGATGACCTGCTGGTGGAACTGGTCGGCGCAGATCTGGACGAAGACGATGACTCCGCCGAGGTCTCTCGAATTCGCCCCGGGCTGCTCTCTGTCTCTGCTGGGATGGACATTGAGGACTTCCGAGATGAGACTGGACTGCAGGTGCCGGGCGGCGAGTACCACACCATCGGTGGCTACGTGCTGAACACTCTGGGACACCTGCCCCATAAGGGTGAGGAGTTGGAGCGCGAGGGCGCGCGCTTTACCGTTGTCGGTGTGGAAGGACGACGCATTACCGAGCTGACCGTCGAGCTGCTCGAGCCTTTGGAGAGGTCCCTATGACCCCCACCACTGCCGCAATCATTGTGGCCATCTGCTTGGTGACCGAAGGCTTCTTCTCCGGCTCAGAGATCGCTGTGGTCTCGGCTGACCGGCTCAAGCTCAAGACCCAGGCCGAGCAAGGCAGCCGGGGCGCAAAGCTCGCTTTGTCTCTGCTGGCCAAACCTGAGCGCTTGCTGGGCACCTGCCTGATGGGCACGAACCTGAGCACGGTCACCGCCTCGACGGCCGCCACAGCAGCCATGGTCACGGTCATGCCAGACGCGGGAGAAGCCCTAACTATTGCGCTTCTATTCCCCTTGATTCTGCTCTTTGGAGAGTTGATCCCGAAGAGTATCTACCAGCACTACGCGGACCGTTTGGCCCCGATCATCGCCTACCCGCTCAGCTTGATGAGCACCCTGCTCTGGCCCTTCCTGGTGGTGCTCGAGGCGACCACACGTCTGCTCACCGGCAACAAAGAGAACATCACCCGCACAGTGACCCGTGAGGACATCGTGCTGCTCTTGGACCGGTCCGACGAAGTGCGTATCGACAAAGAGGACCGGGACTTGATCCAGCGCGTCTTCGAGTTCGGAGAGGCCAGCGTAGAAGACGCCATGCAGCCACTGATCAAGATCAGCGCCCTGCCCCAGAGCGCCACCGCCCGAGAAGCCATCCACCTGATGGTCGAGAAGGGGCACTCTCGCATTCCGGTGTTCGCAGAGCGCGTGGACCGAATCACTGGCATCGTTCACCACAACGATCTGTTGTACTGCGAAGATCTCGATCAGCCGCTGTCTGAATTGGCCCGCACCCCATTCTTCGTGCCGGAGACCAAGGGATTGGAGGCTCTGTTCGTCGAGTTCAACAGCCGCCGACAGCGCATCGCTGTCCCTGTGGACGAATACGGTGGTGCGGTAGGCCTAATCACCATGGAGGACATCCTGGAGGAGATCGTCGGTGACATCGGCGATGAGACAGACAAGCGGATCCAGGTGATAAGCCAGATCGGCCCATTGTCGTGGACCGCGTTGGCCCGAGTCGAGCAAGAACTGCTCTTTGAAAAGACGGGCTTTGATATGCCAGACGGTGACTACGAGACCCTGGCTGGATTCGTGCTGGCCAGCCTTGGCCATGTGCCCAAGGTTGGCGAGCGGGTCACCGAAGGCTTGTTCTTGCTCGAGGTCACCCGGGCCAGTGACCGCGCGATTCAAGAGATCACAGTGACGCGGCGATAGGTCGGCCCCGCCCGCGGGGACTAGTCGGCGAATCGGGCCTGGCGCCCCCCAAAGGGATTCGCCGCTGTGCCCTCGCGCTGGTACCAAGTCTCTCCCGTCTCAGGGTCCACCGCCTTGGCCAGGTCACGTCCCCCACCTGCGTGTGCCCTGATCAGCATCTTGAGTTGGCCCCCAACCAGAAGCAGGGCCTGACGCTGCTCGAGAAGCCCCCCAGACTTTGAGCCCTCTGCAGCCTCCGCGATGGCGATGACTGCAGCCAAGCTACTGGGTTCCAGCGCCCCTTCCTTCTCCGCATCTCGGGCGGCGCTCGCCAACGCCTCCATCGCGTCCGGCACCCTCTCCTCCCTCACAAGGGCTTGGTGTAGGTCCAACCCCCTATCCAAGACACGGTTGACCCGGCCGTTGGTGCAGCAGGTGACCTTGACGTCGCCATATCGCACCGTCTCCACCGTCTCAGGAAGCGACGAAGCCGATGCTGGGGCCGACGCTGGAGGCTCCGTGTTGCTACAGCCCAACGCCAGTCCAACGCTGAGCACAAGAACAGAAGATAGAGCTCGCGGGGATGAAGACACAGCGCCTCTCAGCGGGGTGGGTACCACAAAGCACAAAACCTCCGATCCCAAAGGATGCGGAGGTGTTGTGTTTAGCGCAAACGAGGACAGATTAGTCCACGCACTCCTCGGAGAAACTTGCGCCCACGGGCAGGTCTTGGCCCATGGGTGCTTCCAGACCGACCACGGCATCACCGCTCATGGTGGCGCGGAAGGCACTGCCATCCACACACCAGACGTTGATCATGCTGGGGGCGTACAAGCCGTTGGCTGCAATCATGGTCACCAAGCCGGTGACGATATCGCGCTCGGTGTGGATCTTGGCCACGCCGCTTGGGCAGACCTCGTCCAATGCCAGAGTGTCATCCAACTCGATGATTCCCCAGACCACCCGGTGGCGCCAGATCTCCTCGGTGGGCTCGGCGCTGGATGCCTTGGAGGTGGTGTAGTCCACCTTGAAACAGCCAGTGGCGAGGATGGACAGGCCGACAGCGGCGAACATGAGCTTCTTCACTTGGACTCTCCGTCGAGGGTGGTGATGCTGGCCATGCCCGTAGTGGTGTCGGGCTGGACCAAGAAGGCCGAGCCGCTGGAGCAGGTCACGCGCACGGTGATGGGGTTCACCAAGCTGCAGGTCACGCAAGAGATGAGGGCGTTCTGAACGCCGATTTCTTCTTCAATCTTGCTCACGCCCGTGGGGCAGAGCTTGTCCAGATCGTAGCTGTTCTCACCGATCAAGCCCCACAGGTAGAACTTAGCGGTGGTCTCGTGCACTTCGCCCTCGGGGGCTCCAGTGCTCATCGTGTTCTTGAAGCAACCACCGAGAAGGGTAGCAGCCAGGCCAAGGATAGGAAGCATTGTTCCTCCATGAAATGTAGGGGACGGGTGACGCTGTTTAGCATGCGAAGCGCAGCTGTTCCACCCGCACCTGCTCAACGCCGGCTCTCTGCTGCGCACCGAGTACTGCCGGGTCCAGCGCTTTTCACCCAAAGAGCTCCTGCTTCCATGGCTTTCCCCATGACGTGGAGCTTGCACCTGGGCTGGACCGGGTCAACCAGTACAAACCAGTGGGCCATAGCCTGAGCCTGTCGGTGGTGCAGGCGCTGTTGGGGCGCTAGCTAGGACTCCAGAACTAGTAAACCGCGAGCTTGGCATTGCCTTCGACCAAGGGGGGCTCATCCTTATTGGACTTCAGCAACATCACGATGCCGACGGGGAAGCAGCAGATTAGGCCTGCGTAGATGGGCGCCGCCTTGGCGCTTTCTGGGATGATGATCACGCTCTCCCCCTCCATCACCTCGATGCTGGCAGAGTATTCGAAGTAGGAGCTGCGGGCGGCCGTAAAGGTGTAAAGCCCCGGGTCAAGCTCGACGGTACATGGGGTCACACAGAGATCGTCCGTCGCAACGCCGTTCCCCTCCGAAGTGCTGATTCGCTGGGTCACAAGTCCGATTTTGGCTGGCGTACCATCCGCAGTCTGAAAAGTAACGGTGCTCTTTGCGCTGGCCATTGAAGCCAATAGTAGAAGTGCGGACATGTGCCCTCCCGATGGTGTCTGTGGACTAGTATCCCACAGTCGGACCCCAGGCAATCTGGGCTATCGAACTGGACTTCGCCCTCCTTTGGGGGCCAAGCGGAAGCGCTGAGCTCTGGCTCAGCTCCTGCTGGCCAAGCCGCGGGGTGCTTGGCCCCCGCCTCAGTCCCCGACGCACTCCTGAGAGATCCCCCCAACTCCTCAGGAATTTCCTGCCCTATTGGCGCCTCCAGATAGACCACGGCCCCATCGGGTGTGACCGTCGCTCTGTAGGCCGCGCCGTTCTTACACCACACATGCACGTTGCTCGGTGCGTAGGGCTGCAAAAGCCCCAGTCCAGCGACCCATGAGAGGGCCACGGAGGGCCCGATGGTCGCCAGGGCAGCCAGCAGGTCAACCTCGGTGTGAATCTGGGCAAAGCCGCCGCGGCAGAGCTCCTCGATGTTGACAGGATCCTCGATCTCAATGATCCCGTACAGGACCCGGTTTCGCCAGATCTCGTGCTCAGGCTTGTCCCCGGAGACGTCCTCGTCCGTGGTGTACGTGGCCTTGAAGCAGCCCAAGCTGAGCATCAGCGCAAGCATCAGCCCACCTCCTCTGGGGTCAACACGGCCAAGCCGCTGTTGGAGTCGGGCTGGAGAGCACGAAGCTGGTGCCCCCAACACAGGTGATGGTGTAAGAGAGCGGCGTATAGATGCCGCAGGTCACAGCCGTCAGGAGCGCGTCTTCGACGGCCATCTCCTCATGGATCTCAGAGACACCGCGAGGGCAGATCTTGTCGACCTCGAAGGTCGCCTCCCCCATCAGTCCCCACAGGAAGTAGGGCACCGTCTCCTCATAGTCTTCGCCGGCGGGCTTGCCCGTCTCAATGCTGTTGACGTAGCACCCCAAGCTCAAGACAAAGGCCATGCTGCCCATGCGCCCTCCCTCGATTGAGCAGAGAGCAGAGCGCAAGGGCAAGCTGATTTAGTCCAAGTCACCTAAGTCAACGGTCACCTGCACCAAGCCCGTCTCCGGGTTGGGCGAGAGCAAAAAGGCGGAGCCCGAAGCGCAGGTGATGGTCACGGTGCGCGGAGAGTAGACTCCACAGGTCACGCAGCCCAAGATGCTGTCGACCGGTGTGGCCTCCTCGTGGATGGAGGAGACACCTTGTGGGCAGATGGCATCCACGTTGAAGCTGGCCTCGCCGACCAGACCCCACAGCAAGAAGGGAACGGTCTCGGTGTGGGTCTGCCCCCCACCCTTCTTCCCGGTCTCGACGTTGTTGATGTAGCAAGCGCTCAACAGCATGAGCAGCAGGATTGGCAAGCGCTTCATTGTGCCGTCTCCATTGCGGGCATGGGCACATCGAGGCAGGTGCCGGTGGCAACGCCAAGCTCAGGGGGTACGTCTTGGCCCACTGGGGCGTAGAGCTCAACGACCTGGCCCTGCCCGTTGAGGGGGCCGGAGTACGCGGTGCCGTTCTCGCACCAGACGTAGATCATGTTGCCGCTGTACAGACCGCCTACGACAGAGGCCGCTAGGACGTTGACCAGTCCAGTGATGATATCCATCTCTGTGTGCACCTTGGAGAAGGTGCCGCCCGCGCAGATCTCTTCAAGCTCCAAGGGGCCCTCGATCTCGATGATTCCCCACAACACACGGTGGTTCCAGTAGTCCTCGTCCGCGCTCTCAATAGAGCCAGAGACCGGGGTGTTCGTCACGTAGTCGATCTTGTAGCACCCAAGGGTGCTGAGCAGGGCCAGCAGCATTTTGCCTCCGTTTGTGGCCCGATATCCTATTCTTGCCCCCCAACCAAGAGCCCCCATGTTGCTGCTCCTTCTCGCCTGCTCTGATCCAAGCCCGGACAGCGCTGCGCTCTTTGTGCCAGCAGACCCCAGCGACACCCCTGCTCTGCGCGGTCCGGGCGGCCCAAGCGTGTCCTTTAAGCAAGAAGCACTCTGGGAGAACTGCGCATTCTTGGCGGGCGACCCCGAAGAGGAGCGCTACCACCACAATGAAGTGATGCCCTATCGAGGCCACCTGGTGATGCCCTGGGCCCCCGAGTACGGCCGCGGCGGCCTGAGCCTGTTCGAGATGGCCGACCCCTGCAATCCGGTCAAGGTGGGCGAGGGCTTTGACCCGCTGATGCGCGAGACCCACTCGATGGGCTTTGTACACCTGCGCGAGGACGACCCCCACGCCGGCGACTACGTCGCGGTCACCGGCAACCTGGGTGTACAGATCTGGAACCTGAGCGACCTAGACGACGTACACGTTGAGAGCTACCTGCCCCTAGAAGGCGTGTTCTACCCGGACTCCTACTCCCGGGTCATCCTCTCGGTGTTCTGGCAGTACCCCTACATCTTCGCCGCAGGCGCCGACAACGGCATCTACGTGGTCGACGCAACCGACCCCGCCAACCCTGAGTTCGTCACCCAGTACAGCTGGGACCCGGTACTTCGCGCAGCTGGGGTCTTTGTCATGGGCAACACTCTGCTCGTACACAGCGCGGAGAACAGCCGGGTGGCCATGTTGGATGTCTCCGACCCTGCGAATCCTCAGCCCATCGGAGGCGGGGACTTTGACATCGTGGATGCGGATGGGCAGCCCCGAGAGGCCTACCACGCCAACGTGGCCGGGAACTGGGCCTTCTTCGCCCGCAAGGAAGGCGGGGGGGGCGCCATGGTCTACGACTGGTCTGACCCCTCCAAGCCCACCAAGGTCGGCGACGTCTTCTCCGAGGGTGGCAACGGCGGCTACGTGTTCTACGACGAGGGCTTTGCCTTTGTAGGCGAGTCCCACTGGGCCAAGGTCTACGACATGCGCGACCTAAGCAACATCATCGAGGTGGGCACCGGCGACTTGGCCGGCGACCTGGACACCATGACGCCCTATGGAAACGTGGCCATCCTCTCCGTGGACGACGACGCCGAGGACCTGCACGCCAGCGCGGTCATGCCTTGGACCCTGGAGCCAGACACGACGGGCCCCCAGGTACTGCGAATAGAGCCCCAAGACGGAAGCGTGGGTCAGGCGATGAGCACCCGCATCGGAATCGGATTCAACGAGATGATAGAGCCGAGCAGTGTCTTTGCGGGCTCGGTGGTCCTGGAAGACCCGGATGGAAACGCCCTGGACGGCTGGGGAAGTGTCACCGAGAACGTGGCCAGCTTTAGCCCCAAGGCCGCTCTGTCACCGGACACCGAGTACACCGTGCGGGTCTTGCCAGGGGGCATCGAGGACCTGAACGGGAACGCGGTCGACCAGGAGTTCACCAGCACTTTCAAGACCGCCGGGGGGCGCTGATGTGGTTGCTGCTGGCATGCACCGCACCCTCCGACACGGTCGACTCGGCCGAGACTTGGGTGGAGACCGTGGCCTTGGCTGTGGTGGATGAGGCGGTGGTCGAGGTGGGCCAACCCGTCAACTTCGACGGCAGCGGCTCAGCGGGGGAGAGCTTTGCTTGGTTCCCTGGAGACGGCACCGAGCTTGCCGGCCAGAACGTTCAGCACGGCTACACCGAGCCGGGCCAATTCAACGCAGTGCTCACCGTGACTGGCAATGACGGCACGCGGCGCTCTTCAGCGGTGAAGGTAGAGGTTCACCTGCCCCTCTTGGAGACCCCTCCCCAGCGCTCGGGCATGATCTGGCTGGAAGACAACACCGCATGGGTGCTCACGCCCGAGGCCAGCGTGCTCTCCGAGATCGACTTGGAGTCCGGAACCAAGGTAGAGCTCAGCGTCTGTGTCACGCCGCGATCTGTGGCCCGCTTCGACGGGTCTACCGCAGTGGCCTGCCCCCAAGCCCTATGGGTGGATGGTGTCGAGGTGGCACTTCCTATCGGAGCTCAGGCACGGGCGGTGCTCGGAAGTGAACAGGGCTGGGTCGTGAGTCTGGCCGGTGTGGACAGCGTTCAGCGCTGGGATGGAGAGACCTGGACCGTGCTGGTAGAGGTCGTCGACCCAGGCCCGCTCGCGCATGGCGGGGACCGATGGGCTGTTGCGAGGTTCCGCAGCGCCGAAACGCATGGGGAGTTCTGGGTCTTCGGCGAAGAGGCCCCCTACCAGATCACCCTTCAAGACGACCCAAGACCGGACTCAGACACAACGACAGGAGGGGTACCCAACCTCTTCGAGCAGCTCATCTTCACCCCGGACGGGGGCTGGCTGCTGGCACCGGGTGTGCAAGCCAACCACAAGCGAGGCCTGTACAAGAGCGGCGAGGCGATGACCCAAGAGACCACCATCGTGGCCGTCGTCGCGATGGCTGAAGTGGCCACGCTCGACGGGATTGGCGCCGAAGACTTTGAGCGCCGGCGGCAGTTCGACGACCGTGGCCGAGCCATCGCTGCGGTGACCTCGGCTACCGGAAACATGCTCTATGTGCTGCATCCGGGCACCCAGACGGTGAGCGTGGTGGATGTGTGGAGCGGGAATCAGGCGGGCTCTATCTGGCAGGTCGGGGCTGGAGCCCGGGATCTTTGGCTGGAGGGGGACACCTTGTATGTGTATGCGTGGCTGGACCGCAGCCTGGTGGCCTACGACCTGAGCGACCCCAGCTACCCCGTCGAATCCGGGCGCTGGCCAACTCTGAATGAAGAGCCCCTGAGTGACCAGGTTCTGGCGGGGAAGAAGCTGTTCTGGGACAGCCGCGACACGCGCATCACCCGAGACGGCTACCTGGCTTGCGCGCACTGCCACCCCGACGGCGGGGACGACGGGCAGACCTGGGACTTCAGCGACCGCGGCGAGGGACTGCGCAACACCACCTCTCTGCTGGGCCGCGCAGGGACCGAGATGGGCCCACTCCACTGGAGC
>JBLHMA010000106.1:0-14209 GCA_047621545.1 Cognaticolwellia sp.
GCATCCGATGTGACCGAGCGGGTCAAGCTGGCCTTCCGCGACACCGACATCCGCACGCCGGACCAGCAGTACCGGGACCTGGACCTGAACCAGCGAGAGATTCGGAGCGTTTAGCTTGCAGGTTGATCCGTATGGCGTTGCTTCCCTTCTTTTGTAGTTTACGGTTCGTGAATTCCAATGGTGCACTTGGCTTAAGCTCGCAGTGCTTTGTCCGATCGACCCAGCATGGACCTTCTCATACTCTCCTCCAGTGGCGCGCTCTCCGGCTTGGTTGCTAGACTGCGCCAATCTGGGGTGAGCGTCACCGTTGCAGACTCCCCCGAGATGGTCTTGGCAGCGACCCGTCGGCACGCGCCAGACGCAGTGGTCGTAGAGCTGCTTGACCGACAGAGTCCAGGGGCGAGGATCTTGGAGGATCTGGCGCGACAGCTTCCGCTCATTTTCCGGATCGGGCTGGCACGTACGGAGACGCTGGATGGGATCTTGGTCGGAGGAACGTCCGCACAACGCATGCTGTCTTGGAACGAAAACGTCCGTGGCATGATCAGCGCAGTCGAGGACATGCGGCGTGTTCGCTCGCGCTTGCCCGATGCGGCCGGGCGCTCCTTCTTGGGGCGGATCGAGCTGCTGCCGGTCACTGCCTGGGCCTTGGCTGAGCTGCGCGGCCTATCAGGTCAGACGGAGCCCCAAGGGCTGGTGAACGTACTGCGACAAGACCCGGTGTTGGCCTGTCAGGTGCTGCGGTGGGGACTGAGTATGGACCCGGGCCTATCCGGCTCTTTCCGGCCCATTCACGGGGCGGTGAAGCTGCTGGGTGTCTCCCAGGTGCAACAGGCCCTACTCAAGCTGGACTGGCCCGTCCCGGTGGACCCTGACTTTGACATGGAGTCCTTCTGCCGACGGGCTGTTCAGGTCGCCGATCTCGCCGTCGCGCTGGAGATGCATGCTCCCTCCGCACAGGCCTACATGGTGGGGCTGCTCGAGTCTGTCGGACGTGCCGCGATGGCTTTGGAGTTGCATTCGGCGAACCAGGGCAACTTGGAGCAAGCCAGCTATCAGCGCCGAACTTTTGGCTTTGATGTCCCGCAGTTAGGCGCTGGGCTCTTGGAGGTCTGGGGTTTCCCGAGCGCCTGGATCAGCGCCATCGCGGGTGCGTGTGAGCCGGCGAAGCCTCAAGGCGAAGATGGGCGGCTGTGCTCTGCGGTTTATGTGGCCTCGTCCTTGATCGCTGGCCGACCCATTGACCTGCAGTGGGTCAGGGCCCAGGGCGTGGACGTGGACCCCGAGGCGTGGGAAGCGCTGCGTGCCAAGAGCGTAAACCGGGCGCAGTCGCCAAGGCCTCAGACTGAAGAGGCCGCCCAGGCTGCTGAAGCGTTGCCTCCCAAGGTGCAACAGGTTGGCGTGGGGAAACACACGCCGGCGTCGATGACCCTGATGGTTGGCTTGGCGCGCACGCTGGTGGCGATGGACCCCGGCCGATTCGCTGCGACGGCCAATCAGCTGGAGTTGATCCCCAAGGTTGCTGCAGAGCTTGCCCACGAGCAGGACGTCTTTGTGGTCTCGGCAGTGCTGATGGCGCTCTTGCACGACTTGGAGGTGCCCAGACAAGACCAACGCGGGCTCTTCCAAACCCTGGCAAAGGGTGGAGCAAAGAGCGCGGGCACGGCACTCAGCTCTTGCCTGGGGCCCCAGCCGACCGGGCGGGAGGTGGACCGTGCCCTACATCTGCTACGGGCACTCATGGAAGAGCGGGCCCAAGGGGCAGGCCTGGGCCGATCCAGAGAGCGGGTCCTGGAGGCAAACGAGTACCCGTATGCCATAAGCGATGTCCTGATGGGCATGCCTACGCCTGACGAGGTGGATCGAACCCCGCTGTGGGCCCTGCAAGAAGGTATGGTCGTTGGGGAGGATGTGCTGGACGAAGACGGCCGACTGCTCGCGCGCGCTGGGCAGCGCCTCTCGGACCGAGTGGTCAACACGATTCAGCGCCAGGCCTGCATGGAGGGCGTTTTTGTCGAGGCGGTCTAATGCCGGGTGGCACAGGTGAGCACTGTCTGGGGCTGTGGAACAGGGCGAGTCCATGATTCGTAGGACCTAGGCCGAGATGCACGCCTGGATGTCGGCCACAATCGATGCTGCTGCGGTCGATGCTGCTGCGGTCGATGTTGCCCCGGTCCGCGCTCAGCGAGGGCCGCGCCAGCGGACGTGGGGGGACCAGCTTGGGTCGGCCCGGTGGGGGGACCAGCTTGGGCCGCCGCTGAGAGCGCCCCTTGTTGGGTCGAGGGCAGGTCCAGGCCCAGCTTGAGTGCCAGTCGGTCGCCATGCCAAGGCACTGTAAGTCGAGTCCTTGGGTCGTCCCTTGCTGCGGGTTCTCCACAGCATCGATCCGGACCGACCCTGGATTGTGGCGGTCATTCAGCCAACTGGTCCCGGCTGGCTTGGGTCTTGCGCACCATGTCTTGCGCACCATGTCTTGCGCACCATGTCTTGCGCACCATGTCTTGCGCACCATGTCTTGCGCACCATGTCTTGCGCACCATGTCTTGCGCACCATGCTCCATCCCAGTCAGTCGCTCTTGGTGCTGCTGGTTGTATATTCCTCCCAGGAGGACCGCTTTCCTTCGGCCACCTCCCTGCGCCTGCCCCCCTGGCCACGGAAGATCTGGCAGGCCTGCTCGACGCCACGCTGATGTTGCAGCCCTGGGCCAGCAGGTCTCCTGCTGATGCCAAGGCGTTGACTGCGTTGTCCTTCGACCTGAGTGAGGCGGTACGGGACCGTCTTACACGGGCGGTTCAGCCCGATTCCCCAGCTCTGCTGTGGACCAGAGCGATATTCAAAGCGCCGCGGACCTTTCGGCTCAGGCGCTCGGCCTTGCTCAGAGTTGTGGTTCTATCTATATGAATGCCCGGACGACCAACAACCTGGCCGCTGGAGCGGAGCAACCGCCTGCGTGGGCTACGCGGGTCTTGAAGAGTGGGAAGCGGTGGACAGGACCCTAATCGGCTTAGAGCAAACACGGCGTGACACGGGCTTTCGGAAGCCAGGTCTGGCGCGCTTCCTGGACACGGCCGGCCAGCGTTTACAAGACGCCGGCCAGGACCTGAGGTCCATCGCCGCTTGGTGGGAGGCGCAACACATGTGGCGCGCTCCATACACCCTCGACCAGGCAGGTGCGAGGCTTGCGCTCGTACGCCTCTGCTGCGTTCTTCGTCCTAGAAATGCTTGCGCAGTCCTTCGTTCTCATGCCTTGTGGAGTCCCACTCCGCTGGCGCCTCCCACGGATCATCTTGCCTGGCCGAGGGTGTACCGAGCCAATCATGTAGCCCTGGCCTAGTTCACCCTCGACCGGCTGAGTGGCTAGTTGCAGCGTTCAGAGCCAGCGCTTGTAGCGGAAATAGCCAAGCAACCCGGCGCTGGTCATGACCATCAGGCCCAAGGCGATGTAGTAACCGTAGCGGCTGTGCAGCTCGGGCATGTTGTCAAAGTTCATCCCATACAGACCGGTGATGAAGGTCAGGGGAATGAAGATTGTGGCGATGACGGTCAGGACCCGCATCTCATCGTTGGTCCGCTGAGTCTGGCCAGCGTTGTATAGATCTAGCAGGGACTGGCAGGTCTCGCGGAGCAGCTCGATGGTCTCCACCTCCTCCGCCAGGTTGTCGCTGAGATCGCGCAAATAGGGCAGGGTCGCTGGCTTGATCCACTCATCCGGCGAGCGGGCCAGGGCGGCAACAGCCTCCCGCAGGGGACGCAGGGAGAGGCGCAAGCGGCGGAGCTGGCGCTGTATCTTGTGCAGGCGCAACGGGGTGTCCACGGGCAGATCCCCCGGCTCCAGCACGTCCAACGCGTCTACTTGCTTCTCCAACTCCCCCAATACGCCGAAGTAGGAGTCCACTACGGCATCCAGGATGGAATAAGCCAGAAAGTCGGTACCGTTTTGCCGCAAGCGAGTGTTGGAATCCTCCAAGCGCTGGCGAACAGGGCCAAAGACATCGCCGTCGCGCTCTTGGAACGTGAGCACGAAGTCCTTGCCCAAGAACAGAGAGACCTGCTCGGTGTCTAATTCGTCGCCGTTTGGGTCCTTGGTGACCATGCGCAAGACGACGTAGATGTAGTTGGGGTAGTACTCGGCTTTGGGACGCCCCTCTGGGTTGAGCACGTCTTCGACGGAGAGAGGATGGATCTGAAAGCGCTTCCCGATGCGCTTGACCATCGCCGCGTCGTGTATGCCGTCGACGTCTACCCAGGAAATGCCGCCTTCGCTTCGCGCTCCTAAGGCCTGTAGGGCGCTCACATCGTCCAGAGTCCGCACCAAATTCGAGGTGTAGGAGATCACATTGATGTGAACGTTGGAGTCTCTGGGCTCTCCCAAATAGTCGGCTGAGCCCGGCGCTTGGCCTGGGTTGACCATCGTTGCTCCTTGTCGTTGCTGGAGTAGCAACCCTAACGGACGCTGGCTAGAAGCGGCTCTTCTCGCCCTTCCATGTACGCACCGATGCCCCATCGGGGACTCCGATTTCCACCTCTACAACACGGCCCTGGTTGTAGGGCAGCGGCAGAAAGAGCGAGGTCTGAGACCAGTCTCCGCCGCCACCCCAAGACAGAGCGTGGGGGTAGCTCTTCTCGGTGCCACCGGCCGCCTGGATGGTCTTTTCGCCGTCTGGGTCGACTCTATACACGACAGAGCGCTGATAGTCTGGTAGCCAGAAGTATCCGCAAGCGTCGATCATCAGCCCGTCCTTCCAACTCCCGGGCACGATCGCAAAGGTCTTTAGAGCCCCGATAGGCTCTAGGTCTTCGTCCAGATCCCAGTATTCAAGTTTGTTGCTGGTGCTGACAACGTAGAGGCGCTTGCTGTCTAGAGAAAATGCGACATCTCTATACAGGTTGGCTTGCCAGTCATCTGGACCCGGCGCGGGGATAAATTTGGTCATCTCGCCCGTCTCGATGTCTACGCGGTGGAGCCCGCCGTCTGCGACCCAGAGCATGCCATCGGGCGCGAAGGTCAATCCGTAGCCGTAGAATAGGCCACCCAAGATGCGCTCTTGGCCGCCTTCTGGACTGATGCGGATCAACTCGTTGGCCGACAGGGTGAACAGGTCGCCGCTGGGGTGTTCCACGATCTGCTCTACGACCTGCATACCGGGGACCCATGGGGTCGCTGACTCGCCGTAAGCGCTTGTGGTTAAGGTGTTTCGGCCATCCCAACCCACTAGGTCACCGTCTGCGTTGAAGGCGATGCCATGGTACGCCTTGGCCCCTGCCACAGTAGACGTCGAGTAGGAGCTAGGGACTGCCTCGCAGTCGTAGTCCGGCTGCTCGGTTCCGGTGTCCCCAGTATCGGCCGTGTCAGCCGCATCGCCAGTATCGGCTTCTGTATCCGCGGTGTCCGTGACCGGGGTTAGGTCGTCGATCTGTGCAGCCCCGTTGCAGGCCATGAGCAAGAGAAACATGGGTCGCCTTGGGTTGGGTTCAGAGTGTGGGGTTCCGGGCCTGGGGCAGAGCCTGGATGCCCAGGGTACCGGGTCTGGCGTAGCCCTGTACTGGAATGTAGCTTTTGACATACTCCACCGGAGTACGGTGGCCCTTACAGGAGGGTCAAGCGGAGCCGGCCGCCATCGAGTTCTACGCCGCCCAGGCGCAGCTCACTCTCCCACGTTGAACCGATGGCTGGCTCTCCGTTGACGGTCTCGATTGACACGCTCTTGGCGAAGAACTTGTGAGCCAGGCTCAGCAGAGTTCGAACGCCCAGACGCAGGCGGGTGCCGTCCTGGGTAAACGTCAGCATGCTACCCTTCCGCAGGAGCAGGATGGGCTCCCCGCCCAGGGTCAGGATCACGGAGCCAGGGACTCGCCTTGGGCTCCCCGAACCCGAACCGGAGACCGCTGGCCAGGGCAGAAGGCTGCCGTAGGGGTTGGCAGGGTCCAGGACCGAGAGCAGCTGAGGGTGCCGCTTGTCCACGGTGGCACGCAAGGCGTCCACGGCCCCAGGAAGGGAGAATTGGGCGCCGCTCAGACCGTCCACAAACCATCCTCGACGCAGCTTTCCGCTCTCCTCCATGGCGCGAAGAATTGGGTACACGCTACCAAAACCTCCCGGCCAGCTCTCGGCGCTCAAGGCCTCCTTGGACAACACGCCGTAGCGCTCCAGCAGCATCACGGCGCGGGAGTGGGCCCGCTCCGTTGGACTGGGCAGTTCTGTGAACAGGGTGGAGACCAACCACCACCGCCCGCCGGCACTCAGGCTGGGCCCTCGGCGTCGCTTGAGTCGGGAGCGTCCGCCGCTTCGGGAGGGTACGGCCAGGGCACGCAACGGAGCGCAAGTGTCGTTGGAGATCAGACCCAGCCAGACCAGATCCCAGAGGGCCTGGAGCAGTTCATCGTTGGCAGGCTTGCCGGCCGCGATAGAGAGCTCGATAAAGAAGCTGGCTCCCCTGGAGTCTAAGTGCGAGAGCAGAGCGTGGTGCAGGGCGCTCAGGTCCTCCGGAAGCTCTGGGGGATCCAAGAGCAGCGGAACGCTCTCCCGGGTCATTAGGCGGACCTTCCCATCTTTGGTGCCTAGAGCGCCGGCGCCGATCCAGACCACGCTCCCCATCGCGCCCAGCTCATCCAGCAGGCTACTCTGGTAGCCGTGTACACGGCAAGAGAGCACCGCGCGTTCGAGCTCCGAGAAGGCTATGGGGAGCCCCTCGAGCTGCTCGACCACGTGCAGCAAGCGGGTCTTGCCGTGGGCCTTGGAGCCCACCCCTTGCCAGTGGCACAAGAAGCTGGCCAGTGACGCCCCGCCCACCGCGGCGATCTGCGCGCGCAGCCGGGCCAGGGTGCGCCTGCGCAGCTGTCGCATAATCTTGCTGTCGCAAAATGCTTCACCATCCGCGTTGGGTATCAGCGGGCCCCGCTGCAGGCGGCCGTCTCGGCAGAGCTGCTCCAGCAATGCGGTGAGCTGTGCTGGGGGCAGGCCGAGCCAAGCGGCCAGGGCGGTCTGGGTAAAGGGTCCGTGGCTGCGGCCATAGCGCTGCACCAGGTCCCGCATTGGATCGTGTGGGGACTCCAGCCAGACCCCAGCCAGGCCTGGTGGCAAGACCACGCCCAGGGCGTCTCGGTAGCGCGCGCTGTCCTCGACTGCGATGAGCTGCCGCTGACCGGCGATGCGTACTTCCAGGGCTTTGCGTTGGGAGACCAGTTGTTGGGTCCAACCGACTCCATCCTGCTCCCCTTCACAGCGTTCTGCGATGGCCTGGGGGTTCAGGTGGCCCAGTGCCCGCAAGGCATCGTGCAGGGCTTCTGGGTGGTGGATCTGGCGCTCTGGATCCAGGCGTTGCAGCTCGGCTTGAACCTGCTTAACGGCTGCTGGGTCCAGGAGCTTTCGCAGCTCATCCTCTCCCAAGAGGTCACGGAGAAGCTCGGGGTCCAAGGTCAGCGCATGGGCCCGTCGCTCGGCCAGCGGGGCGTCCCCGTCGTAGAGGAAGTTTGCGGTCCAGGCAAAGTTCATGGAGCGGGCGAAGGGGGAGGGGCTCTGGGTCTCCACGTGCAGGACCTGCACCTTGCGGGACTGGATATCGCGCAGCAGGCTCTTTAGGCCCGGAACATCGAATACGTCCTGCAAGCACTCTCGGGTAGTCTCCAGCAGGATGGGAAAGCCGGGGTATTGGAGCACTGCGGCCATTAGGCTCTGAGCACGCAGACGCTGGGCCCAGAGTGGGGTGCGCTTGCCGGGGCGCTTTCGGGGCAGGAGCAGGGCCCGTGCGGCGTTCTCCCTAAAACGGGTGGCGAACAGGGCAGAGCGGTCCAGCTGTCGCAACAACAGCTCTTCGAGCTCTTCGGGATCGGGCAAGAGCACGCCGTCGGGGGGCAGCTCGTCGCTGTCGGCAAAGCGGAGGGATACGCCATCATCGCTGCTCATGGCTTGCACTTCAAAGCCAGACTCCAGACCCAAAGCGGCCTCAATGGCCAGGGCCCATGGGGCGTGCACGCGGCTGCCGAAGGGGCTCAGAATTGAGATTCGCCAGTCACCCAGCTCGTCGCGGAAGCGCTCGATGACGATGCGTCGGTCACTGGGGATCTCCCCGGTGATCGATTTTTGTTCCTGCACGTAGGCGACCAGGTTTTTGGCAGCCAGCTCGTCCAGAGGAGCCTGCTCCTGAAGCCAGCTCACCGCAGTCTCCGGTGGCTGATCTCCAAGCTCGCGGGCAAAGGCCCCAAGGGCGCGTCCCAGCTCAGCAGGGCGCCCAGGGCCCTGTCCGCGCCAGAAAGGCATTCGGGCCTGCTCCCCAGGTGCGGGTGTCACATTTACCCTGTCGCGAGTGATCTCCTGGATGCGCCAGGTGGAGGCACCCAAGATGAAGGTGTGCCCCCGACGAGACTCGTGCACCATCTCCTCGTCCAACTCGCCAATCCTGGGCCCGTCCGGGTGGATGTAGACCGCGTAGCTGCCTCGGTCGGGGATGGTGCCGGCGTTGAGCACCGCGAGCATGCGTGCACCTCGGCGGGCGGAGAGCATGTCCGTGTCTCGATCCCAGGAGAGTCTAGGGCGGAGCTCTGCAAAATCGTCGGATGGGTAGCGCCCGGAGAGCATGTCCAGGCAGGCGAAAAACAAGGCTGCGGACAGGTCTGAGAAGGGGGCGGCCCGGCGGACCAAGGTGTGGAGCTCGTCTACCTGCCAGTCGGCCTGAGAGACAATGGCCACAAGCTGTTGGCAGAGAACGTCCAATGGGTTGCGCGGGACGCGTGTGTGTTCGATGTCCCCGCGGAGCATGTGCTGTGCGACCGCGGCCGCCTCCAGCAGGTCCCCCCGGTGCTTGGGGAAGATGCGCGCGACGCTGCGCTGTCCCACACCATGACCTGCTCGGCCGGCCCGCTGGAGACCACGGGCCACGGACCCGGGCGAGGCGATCTGAATCACCAGGTCCACCGCCCCCATGTCGATGCCCAGCTCCAGGCTGCTGGTCGCCACGATGCCCTTCAGACTGCCTTCTTTTAGGCGCTCCTCGATCATCGTTCGGCGGTCGTGTGCGACCGAGCCATGGTGGGCCAGGACCAGCTCTTCTCGCGCCATTAGGTTCAGGCGCTGGGCCAGCTTCTCGCAGAGCACGCGGCTGTTGGTGAACACGATGGTGGTGTGGTGTTTTTGTATCAGCTCGAGCAGGTGGGGCTGAATCGCCGGCCAGATGGAGCGGTCGTCTTGGGCATCGCGGTCCTCGGCCAAGACGAGCTCGGGGTCCAGCTCGGGCAGAGGCAACAGATCTGCGGGTAGACCGGTGGCCCAGGGGCGCTCCATGTCCGTCATCGGAACCACGACCTGCAGGTCCAGGTTGGGGTCCTCGCTGGTGTCAATGATCTGTACCTTGCGGTCGCCGCCTAGGTATTTGGCCACCACGGAGAGGGGGCGCTGAGTGGCCGACATCCCAATCCTCTGGGGCTCCTCGTCGGCCAGTCGGCTCAGGCGCTCTAGGCTCAGCGCCAGGTGGGCACCGCGCTTTGTGCCCGCCATAGTGTGGATCTCATCGATGATCACCGTATGCACGCTGCGCAGAGCCTCTCGCACCTGGCTTGTGAGCATCAGGTAGAGCGACTCAGGGGTGGTGATCAGAATGTCTGGTGGGTGCTTGGCAATGCTCCTGCGCTGCTTTTGGGTGGTGTCTCCCGTGCGCGAGGCCTGTGTGATCTGCCTGAGCGTGTCGCCCCGCTGCTCTGCCATGCGCAGTAGGCCATCCAGTGGCGAACGCAGGTTCTTCTGGACGTCGTAGGCCAGAGCCTTGAGTGGGGAGATGTACAGGACCCGCACTCCCGCTGGTGCATCCACCGGCAGACGGGAGAGTCGGTCGATGGACCAGAAGAAGCCGGCCAAGGTCTTGCCTGAGCCAGTGGGTGCCACCATCAAGGTGTGCTCCCCTCTGGCGATGGCGGGCCAAGCCTCTTGCTGGACCCGGGTGGGTTGGGCAAAGGCGGCCGTGAACCAGTCTTGGGAGAGGGGAGTGAAGGCGTCCATCATCTAAGGCTCTTAGCCGGCTTTGACGCCTTCGGTGTGGGTCCTGCTGACAGGAGATGTCAGCAGGCTACTCGCCGTAGATGTCCACGTCGCCTGCGCCTGTGTTCACGATGATGACGCTCTCAGTACCCTGGGTCTGGTCCACGCCCTGGATCTCTACATCTCCGGCGCCGGTCTCCACCTGGATGTTGTAGTTGCCTGCTGGCAGGGTCAGGTCTACGTCCCCAGCACCGGTCGAGATCTCGGCGAGGTCTGGGGCACCGCTCAGCACGAGCTGAATGTCTCCAGCGCCGCTGATGACTTGGAGATGGACGGCGTTGATGCAAGTGCCCACCACGTCTCCGGCTCCGGTCTCGATGAACACAGGGCCGCTGGCACAGCTCAGCTCGATGTCCCCCGCGCCGCTGGTCACGTTGACCTCGGCCACGGGACCCTCGATCAGCAGGTCCCCAGCATGGGTCTCTCCGAACACGCTGAGCCCTGGTGGCACGATCAGGGTGTAGTCCACCCAGCAGTTCCAGCTCTGTTCGCACTCCAGGCCCAGGACCAGGCTCTCACCTTCGACGCGGTCCAAGGTCTCTGGGGCATCGCCGCCGCGCCAGTGGATGGTACGGGTCAAGGAGATGCCGACCTGGTCCTCTTGGACGAGGATCTCCATGTCGCCGGCGTCTTGGTCGAAGTGGATCTCCGTGATCGCGTCTTCGATCTCGATGGAGGCGCTGGCCTCGTGCTCGGGACCTGTCACCACGATGCACGCAGTGAGAGGGATAAGGGCGAGTAATGCCAAGTATCGTGGGGTCATGGGCGTCTGTCTCCTGTTTCGCCCCTTTGGACACCACCCCTGACAGAAAGCGTCACCTTGCTGGCGAAGATCCGGTGCGCAGCTTGAAGGTATGGACTCCCACATTTATCGATGCGCTGCCTGTGGTGGCATCAACCGCGTGCCTGCAAGCCGCGTCAATCAAGCCCCTACCTGCGGTCGCTGCAAGAAGAAGCTGGCGCTAGACAACGCGCCCTTTGATGTTGACGATGCGGGGCTCGCCCGCTTGGTGGCCAAGTCGCCGATACCGGTGCTCGTGGACTTTTGGGCTCCGTGGTGTGCGCCTTGTAGGGCCGTAGCGCCGCACTTGGTTGAGCTGGGCAAGCGAAAGGCTGGGCGCATGTTGATCGCGAAGATCAACACGCAGAAGCACCCGCAGACCGCTGCAGCTCTAAAGGTAAAGGCGATCCCCACCTTGGCCATCTGGAAGGGGGGGCATGTGGTGGAGAAACAGGCCGGGGCGCGCATGGGACTGCAGCTGGATGAGCTGGTCGACCCGCACCTTTAGGCAGACTTTTACTCGCTATTCGACCGAAAATGGGCCGCCGGGGCACCACATCACGCCCACAGTCATGCGGGTGCTGCTGTTGCCTTGGAAGGTCTGGTTGGCTCGGAAGTAGACGCCCCAGTCGGGCACATCCTCCAAGGGGACCAAGCCCAAGATGTCTAGGCTGAAGGTCCGGCCGCTCAAGGGCAGTCCGTAGTAGCGGAACTGGAAGACCGCTCCCTGGGCCACGTTGACCCAGCCTAAGTAGCTATTGCCTACGAACTGGTCGCCTCGCAGCTCGAGCGCGCCACCGAACTGAATCGTAGGCAACCCGAGCTTCGTCTTGAAACTGAACTCGCCGCCAGCCGAGAGCTCTCCTTGAAGGTCGCCGAGCTTGGACAGGTTGGCTCGCATACCCAGTCCCACTGTGCTGCCCGAGTTCATCGGCGACTGCGTGCGCAGGACCACATCGGCGCCTCCACCCAGCGTGCCAAGGAAGCCCCCGTTCCCGACCTGGCCGCCGCCAGCCAAAGCGATCGCCACTGGAAGAATCGGATCAAACATGGGGAGAGTATAGAGGGCGGAGAATGGGGCCGGTTCATGGGCGGAGGTGTTGCTGTTGTGTACCCCCGGCCAGCGTTGGTCCTATGCGGGCTCGAAGGACCAGTGCTCGTTGTCGTTGGAGTCGAGCATGTCGCACTCTAGTTCTTTGGGGGAGTTCTTCAGCTCGCAATTGAACCGATGGTCCTCATCCAGGGCGATTCCGTACGTTCCCTTGTCGGTGCCTGGAGATACTTCGCCATTGTAGGACAGGGCGGAGTCGCCCGAATGCGTCTCGCCCCCTGGGTTGGTCGAGGTGTACGTCACGTCTACAACCAGCTCCGCTCCAAGGCCCTTGTCGATGCTTAGGGCCCCAACAATACTTACTGAGTATTCATATCCGAAATCCCCCATGTAGGTCCTGTCCAATTCATAGACCTCGCCGTCGGAGACGAGCTTGGTGAGTTCCCAATCCGCGACGATTGGGTCGGTGCATCCGGTCGCACCGGCCAGTGCCAGGGCGGCGGCTGGAATTGCGTATTTCTTGTTCATGTGTCTGTCTCATTTTGCGTGGTATCGATGCACTTGTTCTGGTCCATTCGAAGACCCAGGTGCTGTTGCCCTCCGTCCCCTCACGGTCCAGCCTGTTCGATCACAGCGTTGTTGATCGCGATGACGGTTCATTCCTGGCCCTCTCAAACCGCGGATGTTCCAGTTGCCTCGAAGACCCACTGCAGTGGGATCACCTCGCTGTCCTCGACTTCGTCGTCGACCTCCACCTCGTCTTCGACAAAGGTGCACGTCAACTCACTGTTCTCCTTCTGGAGCTCGCACTTGAACTCCAGGGATGCATCCAAATCGATGCGGTACTTACCCTCGTTATTGCCAGGGATTACCTCGCCAATGAAGTAGCTGCTGAAGACCCTCGTACGGTCCTGTTCGCCTGGGTAGGTGTCCGTGCGTGTGGTCTCGGCTTCGAGCGTAGCGTACAGGTCCCCTTCGATTCGCAGGGTCGAAACAGTGGCTATGGAGCGGGCCTCTCCGCCCTCGTAGGTGTAGGTCGTAGCTGTTCCTTCGCTTTGGCCTGCGGAGATGACGTCTATCAGCTCCCAATCACTGGCGACGGGGTCAGTACAGCCGGTCGCTCCGGCCAGAGCCAAGACCGCCAGGGGAATCGCATAGTGCTTGTTCATCGTTCTGTTCCTTTTCGTGTTCGGTGTGCCTTAGGCGTCTGTCGAATTGTATTGATGTCGACTCGCTTTAGGCTGGTTCGAAGTACCAGTGACCGGTCGAGCCCAGCTCCTCGCAGCTCAGGTCAACGGGGTCCTTCTTGAGCTCGCACTCCAAGGAAATGGAGTCCTCGAGGTCGATCCGGTACGTGCCCCGCCCAGATGACGTTCCTGGAGTCACTTCGCCGTTGTAGGAGAATGTCTCTGTGTCCGATTCACTGTTCCCATCAGGACCGGTATAGTTCAATTCGTAAGTGACCAAGAGCTCGGTGGTCATGTCGGCGTCGATGCTCATCCTGAGGCTCAACTCGTGGGAGTAGGTATATCCATAGTAGCTGTCCTCCCCCGAGATATCTCGGACTCTTCCATTGTCGGTCATCTGGGTAAGGTCCCAGTCACCAGTGATTGGCTCACTGCAGCCGGTGGCTCCAGCCAACGCCAGTGCGGCCACTGGGATTGCGTAGTTCTTGTTCATGGTTCCCTTCCCTTTTTCTCTCAGGTCAATCAGCTTGGCGCTCTCTCTGAGTTCCAGGCTGTTTTGTCAGCTCGCTTTCCACGTCAGTGCTCCCTCTACCCGGGTTCGAACACCAGCAGGCGCCCGCTTGAGAACTCGTCGCAGACCAGCTTTGTTGGCGCCTCTTTGACCTCGCATTCAAAGACCATAGACTCGCCCATCTCGATTCTGTATGTGCCTCGGAAGTTGCCGACACCAGGTGTCGCTTGACCCCTGTACGCGTAGCTATGAACTTGGGTGATGTTTTCGTTGCTGTAGCTGCTCCGGGTCACCGTCTTGGTCCAATCAAGGGCAGCATCCATTTCATTGTCGATCTCCAGGAGTCCGGCAATGCCGACAGCTATAGGTGGACCGTAGTCGTAGGATGGCTCAGGAGGCTGTAGCTCTTGCACGTCACCGTTCAGCACGAGCTTGGTCAGCTCCCAATCGCTGACAATCGGTTCTGCACAGCCGGTCGCGCCTGCGAGCGCGAGTGCAGCAGCAGGGATGGCGAATTTCTTGTTCATGCGGTCTTCCTGATTTGGCTTGGTTGCTCTTTCCGGTCGAGAGTGAAGCTCTCGGTAAGTCTGTTCTGTGTGTCGTTGATCGCATTGATCAGCTCACCGGAGAGACGCCCTTCTCCATGGATGG
>JBLHMA010000107.1:0-14198 GCA_047621545.1 Cognaticolwellia sp.
AGGCTTTCGATGTCTTCGAGAAGAGGAGCGTTGAGGCTGGAGTCCCGCACGTTCAAATCCTTGATGCTTTGGACCAAGGGGACGCTCAGCGATGCATTGCTGTCTAGACCAGCGCTGGTGAGATCATGGACCAAGGGCAAGGTGAGTGCAGCCTCGTTCAGCCAAACTCCGTTCAAAATACGCAGCCCTGGTAGGGACACGCTGCCCCCGTCTGAGAGGCTCAGCGAGGGTAAAATCTGGAGCTTCGGGGCATATAGGCTTCCTTGAACGCTTAGGCCATAGGTGGTCTGCAGGGCTGGCAAGAACACGGATGTGTTCGGGTAAACGTCCAACCAGTCCACGTGGTTCAGGCTGTCCCAGGCCACCTCCGTCTCGGAGAGTCGGGTGGAACCCAGGCGCTCCAGTTTTGGTGAGATGAACTGGCCTCCTTCGGCGCGCAACATGTCGACCTGGAGAAGGGCTGGCAGGTCCAAGACACTCACTTCGGCCCGCTCTATTCGTATGTACCCCAGGGCCTGAAGTTGGCCTGCCCGCAGGCTGATGGGTCCATCGAGGGTCACCTCCTCGGCTGTCCGTAGGCTCTCCATCTGCGCAGCCGCTGCCCCTTGGCTGTGCATGTGCAGTTCCGAGAGCTCCTGCAAGGCGTTCAGGTCCGCGTCCGCCTGCGCGGCCAAGTCCAACTCGAGAATGCCGCCCACCGTGACCAAGCCTTCCAGGCCCACGCCATCCCAACCGCTGGTGATGCGCACATTCCCAGTGACCTTCACCAGGCCGCCTTGGAGGTTGCCCGCGGCCTTGGCGCTCAGACTCAAGCTTCCATTAAGCTCGCAGATACAGTCCCCCTCCGGCCAACTCGTTGCGCTGTCACGCACGACGTACAGCAGCCCTGTCGAGCAGTCCACGTACTCCAGCTCGCCTACGTGTAGTGGCCCCTCGCACCTGTCCTGGCCATCGCAGTCCTGGTCGAGCCCGTCCAGGGGGGCATCCTCGGCGCCTGGATGGGTCGAGCTGTCTCGGTCATCACAGTCCCCGTTCTGCTCCGTACGGGAGGGGAGCGCCTCGCAGGATTGGACCCCGTGGCCGGTGCCGTAGCCGTCTTGATCCAGGTCCGAGAACCAGAGCGGGCAGTCGGGTTCTGGAGAAGCGCAGGACAAAAGCAGGAGGAGCATCCTGGTAGCCTACGCGGACGAGTAGCCTGCGTCACCTGTTAGGTGACGCAGGCTACTCAAAGTCTGGATCAACCTCAACCAAGTTGAATACAAACTGCAAGTTGTCCCGATTTCCAAGCTTGCCGGTGTCGTCTGCAAAGCGGTGGTCGCCGATCAGCACCACATCACCGCCCCATCCGCCACGCCATGAAGCGGCGTAGATTTCACGGGTCTCGAACAGCACAACATCGGCGCCGTTGGTCTCTACCAAGCAGGGGGTGGAGAGAAGCACGCCCTCGTCGATGTCTTTTGACATCTGCAGGCCGCTGCCTGGGTCCGTGAGAACCGGGGCCGTGGCCACCTTCCCGGTCAGCCGCATGGGGGCGCCCAGGTCCTCGAGCAGGGTGTTGATGGCGCGGCCATCGCAGTTGTCCTGGCCCGCCATGATCACCAGACGGGTGCCCGCGTCCAGTCCAGCCTGCACGTCGGCCACCGCGTTGGCGCCCAGGACAACATCTTCCTTCTGGCCAGGCGAGATCATAAAGACGGTGCGGAACTGAGATAGATTCCCAAGGGAGCTGCGCTCTTCGACTGCAAAGCCGTACTGGCTGGTGATCGCCTCTGCGGCATTGCGCCAGCCACCGTTGCCACTCTGGTCCCCGCTCATGCCGCCGTGGCCCTGGTAGAGCAACACCGACTCGGCAGTGGGGTAGGTGATCTCAGTAGCTTCGGTGTCTACGACCGAATCCTCGACCTCGCCTTTGAAGCAAGCCAGCGTCCACAGCATCAACATTTTACGCTTCTCCTTGGCCAACACCTTGCCTTGTTGGCTCCGCCCTGTCACGAGTGATTGCACGATGCAGCTCTCCAAGATCATTTCCGCCGTCGGCTCGCCGGTCCCCGCCCGCCTGCCCGCCTTTCTCGCTTTCATTGCCGGTCTCGAAGACGCCGAACTGGTGGATCCCCGCGCCCGCGGCGGTCTGCACCCTCTGGTCATCCCAGTGGCAAAAACGGATCAGGGGATCACCATCGGTCTGCTCCGGTGGCCCACAGCCACGGACAACTTTCCCCTTCCAGTGGTCCGAGTGGGGAATGTGGGCATGAGCCTATGGGCTGCGTCCATCGATCAGCTGCTCCACAGTGAGCTGGCTACCCGGGATGCCGATGGCGAGGACTTGGCAGGCCTGTCTGCCGCAGCCAACCGAGAGGAGCTGCTCTACAAAGCCGGCACCCTCGCGGAGTCCGGCTTGCCCCTAAAGGCCTACCTGCTCCTCCGTGTGGCCGGTCTGCCGCACCTCTACGAGGAGCTGGCGCTCAAGCACAAGGCCAAGGGAGACCACACCAGCGCTGCTGTGACCGCGGAGCGTGCCGGGGTGGCCTCGAAGGGGTGGGGTCGTCCCCAAGCTTTTCTGAGCCGTCTGCTTGAAGAGCAGGGAATGCCCGACTCAGGCAGAGAAGCTGCTCGAGCCGCTCTCTCTTTGCCTATCTGGACCCTGGGCGCACCCTTCGAAGAGATCGCCCTGCGTGCGGGTTGGAAGGCGCCGATCACAGCCCAGCCCTACCGCACCTTGGCCGAGCTACCCGACAAGCCGATTCTGGACCGCGCGGCCCACTGGATGGACGTGTGGGCCATCGAGGAGGGGGACTGGGATGCGCTTCGTCCCAAGCTGGCCGAGCTCTACAGTGAAGCGGGACTGCCTCATATTGCGGCCTTCGTAGGAGGATAATGCCCGCCACCTGACGCGCTACGTGTCACCTGTGAGGAGACGTGGGCCGTTATTCCGGCTACCGTGCTCGTGGAGAGTGGCATGACGAAGAAGGTTGGTGTGTGGCTGAGCGTAGGAGCCCTGATTCTCGGTGGGGGGGGGGCAGCCGTCCAAGAGGCTTCGGCTGAGCAGGCGGTGCTCGGGTCACCGAACGTTGTGGTGATCATCTTGGACACGCAGCGACCGGACCACCTGGGGCTGGACGACTCTGCCCCTCAAAACTCACCTTGGCTCAAGTCCTTGGCTGAACGGGGAGTGCGCTTTGATCAAGCCAAGTCCACCAGCTCATGGACCATTCCCAGTATGGCCAGCGTAGCTACTGGCCAGTACCCCAACCGGCATGCCGTAGTCGACGGAGCGGTGCCCAGGCGCAACGCCGTCGCCGAGCAGGGACTGCAGCTCACTCCGCTGCCGAGCATCGACCTTCAAACCAAGACCTTGGCTCAGCGTTTCCGGAACGCGGGCTACGCCACCATCGGCGTGAATACGAACACTCTGATGATGCGGCACCAGGGCTTTGAGCGGGGCTTCGAAAACTTCCGAAAGTTCACGCCCGCCGAGTACGAGCCCGACAGCGAGAAGCGCACTCCGAACCCAAAAGCCCTCAGCAGTTGGGCCATGGAGGACCGGGGCCAAGCCCCCGCGGATGCCTCGCGGGTCGTGGGTTGGGTCAAGGAGCAAGAGGCGCTGCTCCACGGAGACAAACCCTTTTTTCTCTGGGTGCATCTCACCGATTCCCATCAGCCCTACCACCGCCGGGCGCCCTACTTTGAGGAGAGCTCAGACCCCCTTCAGGAGATGAGCAACGCCTATGATTCGGAGCTTCACTACGCCGATAAGTGGCTGAGCACTCTGGTCCAAGACATGGCGCTGGAGGAGAACACCTACATCGTGGTGCTCAGCGACCATGGAGATGCTTTCGGGGAGCACGGTGTCTACGGCCACGGCTCCGACAGCCAACTTTATCGGGAGGTAAACGACGCTGTCCTACTGATTGCGGGGCCAGGTATCGTTGCCGGGCAGAGCCCCAAGTTCCCGGTCTCCCTGGTGGACGTCTACCCGACGCTGCTCGGCCTGGTTGGCATTGGCGACAATGCTCAGGTTCTGGATGGCGTAGACCTCTCGCCGGTCCTCCGAGGCGAGCCGGGCGCCAAGGCCCTGCGCAGTCGTTTGCGAGAGCGTCCCATCTTCGCCATTCGTTCGTCTCTGAAGGGACCGCGTAGCGGGACGTGGATGGTGCTCAAGAAGAACTGGAAGCTAATGGAGCGCCGAGACGGCGCCGAACTCTTCAACCTGAGGGCCGATCCGAGTGAGAAGAGCAGTCTGCACGGTCAGGCCCCCGCCGGGGTGCAGTCGGAGCTGGAGGCTTTGCTGGAAGAGCACCGCGCCAATGCTCGGATTCAGGTGCCACAGACAGAGAGCATCCAGGTTGACCCCAACACGGTCGAAGCCCTACGGGCAATGGGCTATATCGAGTGACCAATCCCATTTGCTCGGATGGCCGACGTGCAATCAAAGCTGATTCTTCCTGCCTTTTTCATTGCTGCGGTCCTGAGTCTGGCTTGCGGTGGCGGCGAAACGACCTCGATCACCAGCCCGTCTGAGGAGGGAGATCTCTCTCAGACCACGGCAAGTCGGCCTGCCTCGGACAAGGTCGGCGTCAAGCTCTCCAGCGAGCCCCTGGCCAAGTGGGCCGATCCGCTGGCTCAGGCCAAGGCGCGCCTGACAAGCCTGGGTTGGACTGTGGACAGCTGCGAGATGTTCAAGGACGGAGGGGAGGTCTACTACAACTGCAGCGCCAACAAGGGCGAGCAGTGGGCCGACGTAGACATCTCCGACCTGGCGGATACCCAGAGCGCCGAGTGGCAGGCCGAGGACAACCCCTCCGCGCTGCGTGATGGCAAGCGCGTCATCGAGGTCACTGTGTTTGACGGTGCCGCAGGCAAGGTCTTGGGAGAGCTGATTCTCCCCCCCGGCAAAAAGCTGGACACCGTAGACATGAACGCTGCGTCGGCGACTTTCGAGAGCAAGGGCTGGGCTATCGAAGAGGTGAGCAGCAGCAGCTCCTCGGGCTACACCAGCTTGGAGCTGATCGGCGTCAAGGGCGGCAATGTGCTGGTTTTTGAGATCGACATGCTGGAAGGCGAGCCGCTGAGCCGCGATACCCGCAGCATCGAGGAAGGCATGTTCTTTGTCGAGCAGGCCGACGAGTCCTTCTTGACGGTTGCAGTATTGGACGAGGCCCAAGGCACAACGCTGCTCCAGGCCATGTTCGGCAACTGAGTGGCCTGGGGTGCTCCACCGAAGGAGCACCCCACCCAGGCTCAGTCGCCCGCGGGCTTGCTCAACAAGGCGCCGGGCGCCAGGTCGTCGTCTTCTGCGGGCGCTGGTATGCGATCGAAGGTGATGGCGTCCCGCTCGGGGTCAAAGTCCACGACCACGGTGTCCCCGGGGTGGTACCCCCCCTTCATGATGGCCTTGGCCATGGGGTTGAGCAGGTAGCTCTGGATGGCCCGCTTCAGGGGCCGGGCACCGTAGAGCTCGTCAAAGCCGGCCTCGGCTAGGGCTGTCGCTGCGCCTGGGGACAGATCTATCTGCAGTTCACGCTGCTTGAGCAGCTTGCCCACCCGCCTCATCTGGATGGTCAGGATCAGATCCATGTCCTCGCGCTTGAGGCGGTCAAAGACGATGATGTCGTCGATGCGGTTCAAGAACTCGGGTCGGAAGGAGGACTGCAGTTCTTTCAACACGGCCGCCTTGCCCTTTACAAAGTCGTCCCTGTGCTCAAAGAGGTGCCGGGCGCCCACGTTCGAGGTCATGATCAGCACCACGTTCTTAAAGTCGACGGTGCGGCCTCGAGAGTCGGTCAGGCGGCCGTCATCCAGCACCTGCAGCAGGGTGTTGAGGACATCGGGGTGGGCCTTCTCGATCTCGTCGAGCAGGACCACGGAGTAGGGGCGTCGGCGCACAGCTTCGGTCAGCTGTCCACCCTCGTCGTAGCCAACGTAGCCGGGAGGGGCTCCGATCAGGCGGGCCACCGAGTGCTTCTCCATGTACTCAGACATGTCGATGCGCACCATGCACTGCTCGTCATCGAAGAGGAACTCAGCCAAGGCACGGGCCAGTTCGGTCTTTCCGACACCGGTAGGGCCCAAGAAGATGAAGCTGCCGATGGGGCGTTCGGGGTCCTGCAGACCCGCTCGGGCGCGCCGGACGGCGTCGGCCACAGCCACGATGGCGTCGTGTTGTCCGACCACCCGCTTGTGCAGGTTTTCCTCCATCGCCAGCAGCTTCTCTTGCTCGCCCTGCTTGAGCTTGGTCACCGGCACACCGGTCCACTTGCTCACCACGTAGGCGATGTCATCGTCGGTGACGTGCTCGCGTAGAATCCCGCCGTCCACGGCCTGGAGCTGGTCCATCAGGGTCTGGGCCTTGGCGATGCTGTCCTGGGCCTGAGGCAAGTCACCGTACTGAATGCGACTGGCGGTCTCGTAGTCGCCTGCGCGGGTGGCGGCGTCCAAGCGGAACTGCAGCTGCTCTGCCTTCTCCTTGAAGGACTGGATGGTGTCCAGCGCGTCACGCTCAGCCTGCCACTTGGCGGTCTGACCGTGGCAGTCCTCCTCCAGGTTGGCGATCTCTTCTTGGAGTTTGGCGGCGCGATCCTGTGCGTTCTTGTCCTCCTCGCGGGAGACGGCTGTCAGTTCGATCTTCTTGCCCGCGATGGTTCGCTGCAGGATGTCGATGGCTGTGGGAACCGTCTCAATCTCCATCTTCAAGCGCGAGGCGGCCTCGTCCATCAAGTCGATGGCCTTGTCGGGCAGCTGGCGGTCGGCGATGTAGCGATCGGAGAGCCGTGCGGCTGCAACCACGGCGTCATCGGTGATCTTGATGCCGTGATGGACCTCGTACTTGTCCTTGATTCCGCGAAGGATCTGGATGGTCTGATCGACGGTGGGCTCGCGGACCATGACCGGCTGGAAGCGACGCTCCAGGGCCTTGTCCTTCTCCAGGTGCTTGCGGTACTCATCCAGGGTGGTCGCACCTACGCAGCGCAGGTCGCCACGGGCCAGGGCCGGCTTGAGCATGTTGCCGGCGTCCATCGAGCCTTCGGCCTTGCCGGCGCCCACCATGGTGTGGAGCTCGTCGATGAACAGGATGATGGTGCCGTTGGAGTCCTCGATCTCGGTGAGCACGGACTTGAGGCGCTCCTCGAACTCTCCGCGGTACTTGGCTCCAGCCAGCAGCGCGGCCAAGTCCAGGGAGAGCACCTTCTTGTCTTGCAGAGACTCGGGCACATCGCCGGTGGCGATTCGCTGGGCGATGCCTTCGATGATGGCGGTCTTGCCGACGCCGGGCTCGCCGATGAGCACCGGGTTGTTCTTGGAGCGCCGGGAGAGCACCTGAAGGGTGCGTCGAATCTCCTCGTCGCGGCCAATGACCGGGTCAAGCTTTCCGTCCTTGGCCTGCTGGGTCATGTCCTTGGTGTACTTGTCCAAGGCCTCGTAGCTGTCCTCGGCCTCCTTACCGGAGACGTTCTGTCCGCCGCGCATGGCCTCGATCGCAGAGATCACGCGGTCTTCTGTGACCCCGTACTCCTTGAGCATCGCTTGGGTCTTGCTCTTGTTCCGGATGATGCCCACCAGCAGCATCTCGCTGGGCACGTGGGTGTCCTTGTAGCGGCGCGAGACCTTCTCAGCGTCGTCCAGAGCGTTCTGAAGCGGCCGGCTGACCTTGGCGCCGTCCTGGCCGCTGACCTTGGAGACATCGTTGATGATCTGCGCACACCGCTCTTTGACCAAGTCAACGTCCGCGCCAACCCGCCGCAAGAGGCTTGGTACTACGCCGCCGTCTTGGATTAGGAGCGCCACCAATAGGTGGGCGGGGCGTACCTCTGGGTTGCCCATACGGCCAGCGATGCGCTGGGACTCTGCGATGGCCTCGACGGCCTTGACGGTGAACTTCTCAAAAGACATGGAATCTGCTCCTCGTGGGGTGAGGGGGCCCCGGGTGGGCCTCTGTTCATGCCCAGATGGTAGTCACCCGCTGAGCCAGGGGAAACTGACCCACCCCTTCCACAGACTTTGCACAGGACTCATGGCCCCGCCCGTGGGCAGGATCGCCGGATCGACCCCCTCCTTGCCGAGTCCGCGGTCCCAGGTCATGTGCGGGGCATGCTGATCCTCTGCGCTGCCCTTTCCTTGGCCGCCCCTCCCAGTGAACTCCCGGTCGAACTCCATGAGAGCTGGTCTGCAGGCGAGGACGCTGGAGCGTTGCGTGCGCGCCAAGATGTGCGCCGCTATCGGGCCGGTGCGGCCGGTGCCCTGGCTGGAGGTGCCGCTGCAGGGGCTGGTTTGGCTCTCGGGAGCGTACCGCGGGTGGAAAGTCCAGGATGTGCGGCTTTGGGGTGCGGATCGGTGGGCTTGGCCAGCGCACTTTGGGCCTGGGACTTGGCCACGGTGGAGCCGGTCTCCGAGCAGGTCGCTGAGCCCGCTCAGGGGTGGGATTCGACGGCGTATCAAGCGGGCTTTGAGGTGGCCTATCACCAGGAGTTGCTCACCCAGCGCCGCAAGTGGAGCCTGTTGGCTGGGGGCTTGAGCGTCTTGTCGGTGAGTGCGGCTTGGTGGCTTGGCTCGCGCGCCCTGGGCTCAGGCGGATAGGGTAGGGGCGGAGGCTCCATGCTGCTGCTTTTG
This sequence comes from Cognaticolwellia sp., assembly GCA_047621545.1. Classification (GTDB taxonomy): domain Bacteria; phylum Myxococcota_A; class UBA796; order UBA796; family CAJQPC01; genus CAJQPC01. The sequence continues at coordinate 8,605 of JBLHMA010000107.1, forward strand.
ACCACGCTGGTTATGGCCCAAGACCCTGCACCAGAAGGCGCGGGGGAGAACCAGGCGGTACCTGTAGAGGCTGTCGAAGCACCTGCCGAAGCAACTGCAGTGCCCGCCGAGGCACCCGCAGCGGCCGGTGAAGCATCCGATGTACCCGCAGCGGCACCCCTCGATGCATCCGAGGCACCCCTCGATGCATCCGAGGCACCCCTCGATGCATCCGAGGCACCCCTCGAAGCCCGGCCGGTCCAGCGCACTGAAGAGCTGGTCCCGGTGGCTGCCGCCCCGGCAATTCTGGGGTCCTACGAGGAGGGCTACGAGGCAGGCCTCACAGCCGCCGAAGAGTTCGTGGACTGGCTCCAGCCAGCAGTGGCTGGCGCAGGAATCGGCGCGGGTGCCGCCGGAATGGGCGTGGTCTGCGGTGGTTTGGTCTGCGGTGCCCCAGCAGTGCTTGGTGGTGCAGGCTATCAAGCCTATAAGACCCGCAAGGACGTGCCGGCGCCACCTCCGGGCGCTTGGCAGAAGCGCAGCGCGGAGTTTCAGACTGGGTTCATCCAGGGGTTCCAGGCGCGGGCCAACCAGAAGCGCACCCGCTGGGCTCTGGCGGGTGGAGCAACAGGGGCGGTGGTCGGAGTTGGCGTTGGGCTGGTCGTTGTAGCGGTGCTTTACGACCGCCAAGGACGCGACTTTATCTAGTAGAGGTGCAGGTCTGCGGGTTGAGGAATCTGTTTTTCTCGGATCCGACTTTCGCAAGTCTTTCAGGGGTTTGGATTAGATCCCATGAAGTGCTTCGAAATTCAAAGTTGACGCGTCAAGTTCGGCATGTGACCAATCGGGCATGTTGCTGCTATTTACGACGCTGTTCGCCTGTCATGGTGTGGATCTCCTGGGTGCGATGTCACCCATGGGAGAGCCGTACATGGAAGGCATGTGGGAAGCCCGCGCTCTGACCCTTCAAGCGGGTCTGGTGGAGGCTGAGAACATGCACGCCGAGGGCGAACACGACGCTGCCCAGCAGATGGTGCGCGATGTCTATCAAGGTAGCTTTGAGCCTGAGCTCGAGGTCTTGGTGCGCGAGCAGGGCAGTCGGGCCTTGGCTGCGGAGCTGGAGTACAGCTTTGGCTTGCTGGAGCGGGCCATGGGCCAGCGAGACTCTGAGCGAGTGGCCAAGCTGCGCTCTGAGATCGAAGCTGGGGTGTTTGCACAAGCCCAAGGCTTCGACACCCAGAAGCTGGTCCTGCGTTAGCGCCGGATCGGGTCAGGCTTTCTGGCCGAGAATGACCAGGGCGCCCATCTGGTGGTAGCCCTTTAGGGCCGCGTAGTTGGGCCAGTAGGGACCCGGCCTAAAGTCTGCTTCGATGGGGACGGGTCCGGGCCTAGGGATGCGGTGTGTGCGCACATCTTGCCAGCCAGCGCCGCTCGTCACCTCGGCCCACTTGCCCTGACTCCAGTTGTGGACATTGACCTCCAGGGCGTCTTTCCAGGCCTGGCCAGCAGGGCTCTCCGCGTAGAGTTCGATGACCACGGCCAGCTGTCCCCCGGGGGCCGAGACCCGCAGGAACTCCCCGAGAGCGGCCGCGGGATCTGCGTAGTAGTACAGACTCTCGACGGTCAGGACATGGCTAAAGCGGCCATCGGCGAAAGGGAGCGTCTCGCCACTGGCTACCTTGAACTCACCGGGGCCCTGCGCGGCCCGCTCGATCATTCCGGGGCTGATGTCCACGCCGGCCGCTTGCCCCGCTCCGCGCTCCAGACATAGACGGACCAGCCACCCGGCGCCACAGCCCACGTCCAGGACCCTGCTTGTGGGGCCCAACTCCAGCTTCTCCAAGACCGGCAAGGTCACCGGCAGATGCCCGTTCTCCATGCCTTCACCGCGGCCCTTGGCGGCCCACGCGTCGAATTCGTCTGCGGCGGCTTGATCATGGGTGCTGGTCATGGAGTCTTCCTGGCTTGGGTGTGTTAGGGGGAGGGAGCTTACTAATCGCGGAGCCTGCCATGCCCCAGTGGGCCACAGACCTGGGTGCTGAGCTCGTTGGACGGGCCGACGAGACTGCCGTAGGCTTTCGCGGCGTCGTGGGCTTGTTGGGCGCTGGACTGACCTTCTTGGGTGCCCGCCTCTACAAGGTGACCATTCTCGTCCCCGGCATCGTGCTGGGTTTGTTTATCGGCACCCTGCTTCCCACCGACATCGACGCCGCCATTCGTGCGGTCGTAGCCGTCATTCTGGCAGGGCTGGGCGCCTTGCTCTGTCGCTTCGTGGAGCGGGCCGCCGTCTCGGTGTTTGGGGCTGTGCTCGCGGGTGGCTTGACCTTCACCATTTGGCCGGTGTTTCAGGGGCAAGCTGCACCTTGGTATGTGCCGGCGATTGCTGCGGCGGTGGGGCTGTTGCTCTTCCCCAAGCTCTTCCACACCTTGCTCCGTCCTCTGACTGCTCTGCTCGGTGGCCTGCTCGTCGCCATCTCGCTGGGCTACCCCGGCAACCCCTTGGTCATCGGAGGCGTGGCGGCTCTGGGCATGATCGTGCAGTTCTCTCTGCACGGCAAGAAGGAAGAGAAGAAGTGATCTGGGCCCTGGCCATTGGCTGCGCGCCCTCGGCCATGTTGGGCACGCCGCTGCCGCTCGCCACAGGCCCAAACGGCATGACCCCGCCCGAGGTCAGCGTGGCCCTCACCGGAATTGGCCCGGTCGCCGAACCCCAGGAAGGCGGCTGTGTTCTGCTGGGTGGCTGCGAGGGGCTCAGCGGCCAAGTTTCGGCCCGCTTCACTTGGCGGGAGCGCGTCGACTTGGGGGGCGTGGCGTTTGCCGGAAACACCAGCGGTCTGGGCGCCGGGGTGTACGGGCGCTTTTGGTACGTGGACAATCCCCGCTTTCGCTTGGGCGGCGAGCTTCAGGTTGGATTTGCCTGGGTGGCTGCTGGAGTGCCCATCGCCGGCATGGTGCACGAGCGGGTCTGGATCACAGCCAACCCCAGCATCGGCCTGCGCAGCCTCAGCGTCATGCGCGTGCCTGTAGGTGTGGCCATCAAGCTGGGCGAGCGGACCTGGTTGAGCGCGGAGATTGCCGTGGGTTGGGATCCCTGGCGGGTCTTCCAGGACCCCGAGGCCGTGCAGCTCCAGGGCTCAGCGGGGGTCAGTCGGCGCTTTTAGGTCGAATCGGGGGAAGTGCTGCCAAGTCCAAGGCGGGCAGCTACGCGTCGGAGAGTAGGGAAGCTGGGAGTAGGGCCAGAAGAGTCATGGTTGCTCCTCCCGACCCCAAGCCCAAGCCTCCGCCAGATTCTTTCTTAAACGCCGCTCTTGCCGCGGTGCGCTCAGGTATCGAAGCACACCCAAGAGCGGCAGCCTGGCCTGTTCATCGGGCAGCTCTTCTGAGAGGCGCAAGGCGGCCAAGGCTGCATGCGATCTGTGGGCGGACTGCACAGGTAGAGCGGTCTGCCCATCCAGACCCAGGCGCATCACGGCATTGCGCAGCGCCGGCATCGTGACGCGCTTTCCCATGGCCACAGCTTGGTCGGGGTCTCGCAAGGCGGCCGCCTGTAGAAGGGCGGGCACATCTCCAGCACGGGCCTCTTGCAGACCCGTGGGTTCTCCGTCCAACACGCCCAGCTCCGCCACCCGCCAGACCCCGAAGAGCAGGAGGCGAATCACCCGTGCGTCGTGCCAGCGAGAGACCACCTCTTGAAGGGCTTGGGCGTGGGTCAGGGCCTGTGCCAGCTCCATCCAGCCTTGAGGTACCCGGGGGTCAAAGTCGTGTCGCAGGTCGGCGCGCAGCAGGCGTTCAGCGGCCCCCACCGCCAAGACCTCTACCAAGTCGGGTAGGGGAACGCCGCCCTGTATGGCCTTGATCCACTCCTTGGCGCAGGGCTCGGGCTCCAGTTCAAGGAGTGCACGCAGCAGCCCCCCGCGGTCGAACCATGCCGGCGCGCCGGTCACCGACGTCCGGTGCAGGGCTGCCAGATCCAGGGAGTCCAGACACCGCCTCAAGGGGGTCCAGGCCTGCTGCCCGTCCCATCGCTCGGCCTGTGCCAACTGCAGACCCAGCCCTGCCAAGACCTGCGCGGCTTGGCTCGGCGTGGCTCTGGAGCCCTCCAAGAGATCAAAGACGCGGCTGACCTGAACCAGCCCCTGACCCAGGTCCAGGAAGTGGTCCGAGCACAGACCCAGCAGCCCCCCCTCGATGTGGGCCCGGTCCCATCCAGAGAACGCGGCGCCGGCCAACAGGGCAGCAAGTTCCTGGGCCTCGCCGCGCTCTGCGGCAGTGTGCAGGCGTGCGTCGAAGAGAGAGAGTTCGCCGGCTGGCTGGGGGGCTGGCGTGTCGGGTTGAGGTGGCAGCGAGAGCAGGAGCTCCAATGGACCCATCGCTATCTGCGCCAGGGCAGGACCCCGCTGCTCACGGCTCAGGTGCAGTGCGTCCGCCACCAAGGCCACTACGCCGGCGTTTCTCATCGCCATGCGCAGCAGGAGCTGGGCCACCGGGTGCCCGCCTTGAACCCAGAGAACCAAGGCGCGGACCGCTCCGGTCTGGTCTTGGACCCGCAGCGCGGACGCCAAGCTCTCCCAGAGCGCCTCGATGTCCTCTCGCTCGGGCACCATGGCCTGTACTCGACCGCTGCGGACGCGGGTCTCCAGCAGGGCAGGGCCAGAGTGTATACCGCCGGGATGCCCCTCTCGCGCCAACACGCCCTCGCCAGCCAAACGCATCAGCTGCAGCGCCCGCCCGCCAGGAACGGGGGTCCACACACCCACCGTCAGGGAGCTCAGGGGGATGGGGTCGGACCAAGGCATGCCCTTGGCCTATCCACCCTTGCGCTCGACCTCCAGGGCTTCTTGCGCTTGGGTGTGCAAGGCTTGGATCTCGGCGTCTTCCGGCATGAGTCGCGCCAAGGGGGCGATGTTGCGCACAGCCTCGGCGTTGCGGCCCACATCCAGCAGGCACTCGGTCAAGCGCACACGGATGGGCAGGTTGTAGCGGTTCATCGCCAGGGCATCCTGCAGAGCCTCGATGGCCAAGTCGGCCTCGCCGACCTCCCAGAGTGCCTGAGCCAAGGTGGCTTGGGCCCAGGGTGTGCTTGCCATGCCGGCCTGCAGGGCGTTCTGAGCCTCGCGCAGCGCGTCATCGGGGCGGCCATCGAGCAGGTAGAGCTCGGCCAGCACCAGCATCAGCTCGGCGTGGTCCGGGTAGACCGCCAGCCAGGTGTAGGCCAGCTCTCGGGCCCGCTCCGTCTCCCCCGTAGACTGGGCGGCGTGCACCAGGCCGGCCATCGCCTCGGGGCTGTTGGGCTGGTGTTCTAGGGCCGCTTCGAACCATCCCTCGGACTCTTGCCAAGCACCGATGGAGGCGTAGATCCCGCCGAGCTGCAGCGCTGTTGTGGAGCTGGGTGCGCGCAGATACAGGTCCGCAAAGACCTCGCTGGCGCCGCTCAGGTCACCCCGTGCCCGGAGCAAGGATGCTCGGAGCTGGTCGACCCCGTAGGTGTTGGGCATGCCCTGTTCCAACTTCGAGACCACTTGCTCGGCTTCCGCCAAGCGGCCCATGCCCATCAGCTGTCGAGCCTGCCAGGTCAGCGGCACAAGCTCCACCACGTCCCGTGGGTCGATCTCGCC
>JBLHMA010000108.1:0-14186 GCA_047621545.1 Cognaticolwellia sp.
CGCAGTGTCGCAGTGTCGCAGTGTCGCAGTGTCGCAGTGTCGCAGTGTCGCAGTGTCGCAGTGTCGCAGTGTCGCAGTGTCGCAGTGTCGCAGTGTCGCAGTGTCGCAGTAGCGCTGGGGGCTCAGTAGCGGCGGTGTTCCAACACGGGCATACGCTGCCGAAGGGAGGCCTGTGCTTCCAGATCGATCTCGGCCATGCAGATACCCTCGCCGTCGGGGCACTCGGCCAAGATCTGTCCCCATGGGTCGATAATACAGCTTCGTCCATAGCTCTCACGTAGGCCACCGTCGTCGTGGTGCCCCCACTGACCGGGAGCGAGCACATAGCACTGGTTCTCGATGGCCCGCGCTCTGAGCAGGGCATGCCAATGGTCCTTGCCAGTCATCAGCGTGAAGGCAGAGGGGACGGTGAGGAGCTGAGCTCCCCGCTTGGCCAAGGCTTGGTACAGGCCGGGAAAGCGTAGGTCGTAGCAGATGCTCAGGCCGATCTGCCCCACTTCCGAGGCCACGTTGACCAGCTCATCCCCGGGGGTGGTGGTGGTCGACTCTAGAAACTGCACGCCGCCTGGAACGTCCACATCAAAGAGGTGCACCTTCCGGTAGTAAGCCAGCAGCTGCCCGTCTGGCCCGAAGAGCAGGCTGGTGTTCGCTGGGCGGTCCGTTCCAGTGGCCTCGGCGAAGGAGCCGATCAAAAGGGTAATTTTGAGTTCCTTGGCCAGAGCGGACCAGCCCTGGACGAGGGGACCATTGATCGCCTCCGCCAACCGGACCTTGTCTTTGTGAGGACCCAGGTAGTCCGTGGCTTCCGGTGTGCAGACCAGTGCGGCTCCGCGTCCGGCGGATCTGCGGATCAGAGCTTCCGTGGTGCGGGCGTTGCGGTCCACATCGGAGCTGCCCTGGATCTGAACGCAGGCGGCGAGGAATGACATGCTTGCTCCTTTGGGCCTTCTCGCCCACAACAACGGCGGTTAGGGTAACTGAACCATGTTGAATGCGGACCACATCGATGCCTTGCTCGGAGAGCGAGGGCTTGTGCTTACCCAGCAGCGTCGGCGCATCGTAGCGCATCTGGACGGCAACTTAAGCCATCCGACTGCTGCTCAGATTTATGCGTCCGTTGCCCCCGGAGTGACGCTCTCGACTGTTTACAACACTCTGGCGCTCCTCAAGGACTTGGGTGTGGTCAGCGAGCTGCCGCAGCACGGTGGGGAGTCCCGCTTCGACCCTAACGCTGCGCCGCATCACCACTTGTTGTGTTCGAGTTGTGGCGCCCTGCATGATGTGCCCGCTGAACAGGTTCAAGTGACCTTGCTTGCCGACGCTCGGATCGGCGGTCAGGGGAGCCCGGATTCTGGGATTGCAGCAGCGGGAATCGAGCAGGTCCAGGTCAGCTTTCTGGGGCGCTGTCCTGGGGGCTGTCCGGGTCACTGACGGGCTCTCTCTCTTCACCTTTGGCACCGCCGACCGGGGGTAGGCCCTTGTCGAGCAGCTTGTCAAAGCCCATCAGGGCGATGGCACCCATACCCACCCCGAACCAGAGGGTGGCGATTCGGATGAGCAGCGCACCAGTGACGGCGATGGCTTGGTTCGTGCCGATGAGCTTGGTTGTCATACCCACCAGGGCGCCGTCTGCGATGCCCAGACCCCCCGGAGAGGGACCGCCAGCGATGGTCGCGAAGGCATAGATGAATGTGCAAGCGCCCAATGCCGCGTCTTCCACCCCCAGACCGATGAGTACCAGCTGAAAGCCCCAGCACTCGGCGCCCCAAGCCACCAAGCTCAGGAACACGGTCCAGAGCAGAGGAACCGGGGCTAGGCAGGTGACCAACGCCCGGTACATCTCTTCGAGCTTGGGCACCACGCGCTTGGCCAGCGGGACCTTGCCCATCACGCCCAGGATGCCAAAGGAGACGCGTTTGCTGGACAGCACAGCCAAGCCAAGCACGATGCTCGCTGCGATTGCGACCAGCACGCCGTTTGCGGAGACCTGCACCCCCAGGATCTCTCGGCTCTCCAGCTCGGTGGCGTAGGTGCCCACGCTGATGGCCGCGAGTGCCAGGACCGCTATGGCGTCTGTGAGCCGCTCTGCGACCAGAGCCGGCAGTGTGGTCGCCATGGGCACGCCGGTGCGCTTGGAGACCAGATAGGGCTTGAGCAGCTCGCCTGCCTTTGCGGGGGAGATGACCATGGCTAGGCCTGCGATGAAAATCCGGAGGTTTTCCTTCCACGGCACGCGGGCCTGCAGCTGGCCCAACAGGTAGTGCCACTTCACAAAGCGCAGGCCGTAGTTCACCACCGTTAGAAGCAGGACAGGGATGGCCAGCCACCACGAGAAGTTGGCCAGCTCGTTTTGAACATCCCGTAGTCCCGCCCAAACGCTGCCTCCAACGTAGAGCAGTGCACCGAAAGCGATGGCCCAAATGGCCCATTTCCGGAAGCGGCGTATAAGGTTGTCCTGTGAAGGCTCCGACAAGGGCGTGTCCGTCCGTTAGTTTCGAGAGGCCTTTCGAGGAGGCGCGTGTGCCCCTATTCTCCGTGATGCGTCGTGGCCAACCTGCGGTCACCGTGCAGGCTGACAACTGGATCGTCGCCATGGGCGAGGGAATTCCAAAACTCGCTGGTGATGTGGCCATTGACCGTCTGGCTTGCGAGATGCTCCAGAACGGAACGGTCATCGCCCGAGATGTGCGCACCGGCATCGGCTACATCATTCTTCCTCTGACAGATCCTGAGAAGGAGCCCGACTTGAAGGAGCCCGACTTGGAGGAGCTCCAAGTCGAAGCTGAGGGTGGCGTCACAGGCCCCATCGAGGTGGAAGCCGATGAGGAAGAGGACTCCTTGGGTCTGGCGTTGGAGGGGATGGTAAGGACATCTCAAGCCACCGATGCATGGCAGCTGGCGATCGAGATTCTCTGCGCGACGGTTCCCTGTGAAGCTGGAACCGCGGTCGAGGCCACTCCGCGCGCAGGTCTTCTCTTCTCCGCGGTCATCGGCCCCCAGGCCCCCAAGTTGCGGGCTCTCCGTCTGCCATATGGTGCGGGATTTGTAGGCGTGTGCGTGAGTCGCGGCATCGCCCTTCGGGTTAGCGATGTGGGGCAGGACCAGCGGCACTACGTCGCAGTGGACGAGGCGACGGGCTTTGAGACCCGCTCGGTTCTCTGTGCGCCGGTCATCGCCCAGGGCGTCTGCTTTGGCTGTCTTGAGCTCATCAACGCCGAGTCGGGCCGCTTTAGCAGGCGCGATGCGGACATAGCCCAGCGCGTGGTGGCCTCGCTCTCGGAGCGCTTGTTGCACGCGGGTGTGGAAGGACGGCCCCTAAGCTGAGGGGGCGGCGTCTCTAAGGCGGCATCTCTAAGGCGGCATCTCTAAGGCGGCATCTCTAAGGCGGCATCTCTAAGGCAAACGACAAGACCCCCAAGGCCGCTGCGTCTCCGCGTGGCCTTGGGGGCTTGGCGTCTCGCCAGTGACCTTCTACTCGAAGGTGAAGCTCTTGGGCAGGGTCTTGATTTCCTGCCGCAGCTGGTCTTGCAGCTGGGTGTACATGTCGTAGTTCTCACCCTGGGCATCGTCGATGGTCACGACGCGCTCATCCTGCATCCGGACAGCGTGCTTGGTCAGGTAGAACTCGACCTCGCTCCCGTCCTCCATCACGAAGTGCCACTTGTGGCGCGTGTTGGAGAGCCAAGTGGTGCCATCCTTGAGGCGCACAGTGGATGGGACCCGGAGCGCGCAGGTGTACATCCAAGGGGAGAACTCCGAGCTGTAAGTACAGTCCACTTCCGAGGGGATTTTGCCTGCACGGATGCCGATGCTTGCGACTTCGTCCCAGGTCACTTCGCGTAGCTGGCCTTTGTCTTCAAGCTCGATCTTGAGCTTGCGCTCCTCGTCGGTCCAGCCGTCGTCGGCGTGCCAGTCTTCGCCGCGCTCGATGCGCACCACGTGACCGCTGACCGAGCTGCCGTCGGCAAGCGTCATGGTCATGGTCAGGTCGGCGTTGTTTGCAGGAGGGGCAGGGGGGGGCGGTGGCGCCACCTCTTCGGGCTCGGGCTCAGGCTCGACTGCGGGGGCGGCGGGGGCCTCCTCCACAGCATCGCCAGAGCTGGCGGGTGGGTTCTTGTCGCCGCAGGCGACGAGCAGGGTCAAGCCGCCAACGATCGAGGCAACCAAGCTTAGGCTCTTGATGTTCATGGACTCTCCTTGGGACAGCCAAGCCCCAGATTCAAACACGGGGTAGCGCTTCCCGCCTTGGTGATCAAGGGGCGGAATCGCCGGAGGCTGGGGACTCTGACCTCGTCGGCGGGGTTGGGGTTCCGCTCGCTCCTAGTCCACCCGCTGCAAAGCTAGCGGCGCCAATGAGCAGGAGAGCGGTCTGCTGCACCCGAACGAGCACCGCAACGGCGACCGCATCGGCCTGAGGTACCCCTGCCGTGACGTGCAGAAAAGCGGCGAACATGGCGTCCCAGCCGAGCTGGCCACCAGGGACCAGGAAGAGGGCGACGATGCCCGCCGTGGCGGCGCTATATGTGAACACTAGCCCCCATGGGTTGAAGTGCACCCCCATGCCCCACGCGCCGAGGCCGATTCCGGCGATGACACAGAGGTGTCCGGCCAAGCTCCAGCCGCAGGCCTTTAGCCAGCTTGTCCAGGGAAGGGCCGCCACTGACGAGAGGTCACGGGCCATGGCCTGGGCCGCGTCGTGGGCTTTGCACATCCACTGGCCCAGGCGGCCAGGGCCTTGCAAGCGCCCAATGCTGTGGGTCGCGATGGCGGACAGGATTTGCGGTTTGGCCGCGACAAATGCGAGAAAACCCGAGGCGGCGAAGATCAGGAGGGAGGCGATCTCGACTAGCCCGCTGTACTCCGCGGGTACGGGCAGCTCACCACTGAGTCGTGCCATTGCAGCCAGTAGCCCCGCCGAGGCCAGGCCGACAAAGCGGCCACTCAGAGCGCCAGCCAATGCAGCTGTCGCAGGGACGCCGTAGCGGCGCTCTACCAAGACCGCGACCGCCAGTTCGCCTGCTGGACCAGGGAGAGCGACATTGAGGAGCAGTCCGGTCGTTGTCAGTGTGCTCAACCCCAAGATGGGCAGGTTCTCGCCGCCAGGAATCAGGCTGCGCCAGCGGGCTCCCAACAGGAACATGGCGCTGGTCATTACCACCAAGGACGCCAGGATGGGCCCAAGGCGTACGCGCTCCAGGAGGTCGGCTACGGCGTCCGCACCCAGCTGGCTCTGTGACAGCGCCAGGGCAGCCAGTGAGATGCTCGCCAGGATCAACCCAGCGAGCAGCAGTCCTCTGCGCAGGACGCGATTTCGCTCTTTAGCCTTCACCTAAGAGACGCGGTCCAAGAGTCCGAACTTCTTGAGCTTGTAGCGCAGGGTGTTGCGCTCTACGCCCAGTAGATCTCCGAGGAGCTGACGGTCTCCCTCGGCCTGCTCGATGCCTTGAAGCAGGACTGTGCGCTCGGTGTCCTCGAGATGTTGGGCCAGGGAGAAGCCTTCCGAGAAGACTATCGACTGGCTGCCAGGAGCGTCGGCCGGGGGCTGAAAGTTTCCAAAGACCACGGCGCGCTCAACCACAGCCTGGAGCTCCCGGAGGTTCCCAGGCCAGTCGTGCTGGGCCAGGTCTTGAAGCTCACTTTGCGAGGCCACTGGCGTGCTACGGCCCAGTTGTTCGGCCCGAGCTTGAGCAAGTGTGGCCAAAAGTGTGGGCAAGTCCTGCATGCGCTCACGCAGAGGTGGGACGCGTAGTACCAGCACAGCCAAGCGATAGTAGAGCTGCTTGGTGGCGGGGTCACGCGCAGCTTTTTGGGGCCAGTCTTCTCCGGCCGATGCCAGGATCCGAGGGCCGCCGCTGGGAGGCAGGGCGTCCAGGAGCTGATTCAGGCGCTGTTGGGCCGCGGGCGAGAGCAGGTCCACACTGGGCAGCAACAGAGTGGCCACACCGCTGAGGTCCTTGGGTACGTGCTCCGGGTGGGTCAGGGTGACCATGCGGCCCTCGCGATGGAGACCGCGTGCTAGGGCTGCCCGCCCGCTTCCAGGTTCGCCGATGACCAAGACGGTGGAGTCCACACCGGCCAGAGCCTTGACTTGGGTGCGAATGGCCTGGGTGGCTGGGGCCTCTCCAAGCAGCACGGGCTGGGCGTACTCAGCCTGCTCAGATGGTTGTAGGAGTTCCAACACCGTAGATGGAGACACCGGCTTGGTCAGGAAGTCGCGAGCGCCTTCCTGCATGGCTGTGACTGCGATATCTACGCTGCCAAAGCCGGTCATGAGCACCACCTGTGGCGGCTGCTCCAGTCCCCTGGCGAAGCGCAGCAGCTCCAGGCCGTCCATGGGCTCCATCTTCAGGTCAGAGAACACCCACTCCACGTCGCCTTCGGCGAGGCGCTCACAGGCGCTTGGACCATCGAAGTAGGCCTGAGCGCGGTGACCTTGGCGGTTCAGGATCTTGGCCAGGGCTTGGGCTGCGCTGCGGTTGTCGTCGACGACAAGGATCACTGAGGCGCTCCAGGCAAGGTGATGAGGAAGCGGGCGCCACCCAACGGGCTGTCGTCTATCTCCAGTTGTCCGCCGTGTCCGTGCACCACGCGCTTGGCCACGCTCAGTCCTAAGCCGCTCCCGCCCCGTCGTGCGCTGAACCCGGCGCCGAAGATCTGTTCGCGTAGAGCCGTGGGCACGCCTGGGCCGTCATCTTCGACGGCAATCCAGAGTTGATCTCCTTCGGCAACCAGTCCCAGGTGCACCTGACTGCCACCCTTCTCGTCCAACACGGCGATGGCATTTTGGATCAAGTTCTCTACGGCCCGACGCAGGAGCGCGGCGTCCCCGCGGACCTGAACGGGTAGCTTAGGCAGGGTCAGAGTTAGCTGTATCCCGGCTGCCCGAGCGCGAGACTGGTGCAGGCCAACGGCTCGCTGGAGCATGTCCTTGAGCTGGAAGGGGGCGTGGATCAGGCGCAGGTTTCCGTCGGCGCTCAGCAAGCGCTGCACCACTTGTTCGATCAGCGTGACCTCGGTAGCCAGGTCGGCCAGGGTCATCTTGCGCTCGGAGAGCTCGGGCTCGTGGGCCAGCAAGTCCGCGAGCATTGTGACGCTCTGCAAGGGATTGCGCACCTCGTGTGCTACCACGGCGCCCAGCTCTTGGGTCAGGGCTTGGCGCGCGGCCACCTCGTCTTCTCGAGCAGCGAGCGCGCTGGAGAGCTGGTTGAGTGCGTTGCTCAAGATCTGAAGCTGCGGCTCCTGGGGAGGTTTCAGTGCTTCGGGGGTCTCTCCCCGTCCCAAAGCAGCCGCGAAGTGGGCCATAGGGGTCAGGGGAGCCAGGCTTCTACGGAGCACCAGGAAGACCAGGGACCCGGCCAACACAGCGGATAGGGCGGTCACCCAGGCCAGCTGGACGAGCCAGGAGCGTGTGTCAGGCGCGGGCATCCAACCCACCATTGGGGTTCCTGCTGGGGTGATGCCGCAGGCTCCCTTGATCCAAGCCCCGTCGAAGTGCAGCGGCCCGGCTGGGTAGACCCGGTCGGCGGGCAGGGGATGCGGGCAGCGAGCCGCGATGGCCTCGCTTGCGGGATCGGAGAGTAGGGCTTCCCCCTGCTCATTGAGCCCCGACCACCCTGAGAGACTCTCGCCGGGAGGCTCCTCTGCTCTCTCCAAAGCCAAAGCCACTACCTCGACGGCGTGATCTTGTGCTTGGAGCAGCGCGTCGCTCTGGAGCTGCCAGAGTAAAGGGGCCACACCGAGAATCACCGCAAGGGTGCTCAGGCAGGCTGCCAGGACCGCGACGCGCAGCGAGGTCCCGGCGGGAGGCAACTACATGCCCACTTTCATGCTGGAGTTCTCGTTGTCTTCCGCGTCGGTCGCTTCGACCTCGGCAGCTGCGCGGATCGCAATGCCTTCTACGCCGGAGAGCTCGTAGAGCTCCATGTTCACGCTCGGACGCTCCAAGTCTGCCTGGATAGAGAAGGTCTCGGTGTAGGAGCGGGCGTGGTCATACTGGAGGGTCTGGGGGTGACCGCAGCCGACCAAGGCGGTGAGGGCAAGAGCACTCAGGATCAAGCGCTTCATGGCGCCTCCTTCAAGTTTGGAGTCATTTGGTCCAGGGCGTCACGCGCTTTGGCGTGTCCTGGCACATGCTTTAGGGCGCTGTGGAAGCTGTCCTTGGCTCGCTGGTCAGCCCCGCGGGCTAGCTGGGCCACACCCAGATTGAAATACGCCTCTGCCTCAAGGATCTCGGGGTCGAAGCCCAAGCTGACGGAGAGAGCAGCCCGGAAGGTGTCCAGTGCCTTTTCGTCTTGGCCCAAGGCGGCCTGGCTAAAGCCCATGTTGTTGCGAGCGCGCGCCAGGTTTGGGCTGAGTTTGAGGGCCTCACGGTAGCTGAGGATGGCCTCTTCGTGGCGATTCTGTGAAGCCAGCACGAAGCCCAGGTTGTTGTGCAAGTCGGCCACGTCGATACTGCTCAGTGAGCTTGGGGCAAAGCGCAGAGCCTTCCGGCAGTTGAGCTCCGCCTCGTCGGTCTCCTTCAGGTCCATATGGGCCAGGCAGACCACTTTGTGGCGCTGGAAGTCCCGCATGTACTGGTCTTCAAGAAGCAGAACTGCGTCCATAGGCAGTCCCTTTGCCACCAGCGCCCGAGCTTGCAGGATATCCAGTGCTGAACCGGTCACGCCACCCGCGCGGACCTGCGTGATGGCGTACAGGGCCTTGTCTGGCTGCTTGGAGTCGATCAGCACTTCGATGAGCTCCAGTTGAACCTGCTCTGCCTCGGCCGGGTCCCAGGTGGAGGTGGGCTGGGGATCTGCGGCGAGTGCAGCAGTGACCAGGATTAGAGCGAGCATCAGCTGATTGCCGGCAAGAGGTTGCGGACGACCTTGATGATTGCGGGTCCGATCAGGATGATGATCAGGCACGGCAGCATGAACAAGATCATGGCCACGGTAAGCTTCGGAGAGATCTTGGCGGCAGCCTCTTCGGCTGCTTGCATGCGGCGCACACGAACCAACTCGCTGTGCACACGTAGACTCTTGGCCACGGGGGTACCGAAGCGCTCCGACTGAATGAGCACGTTCACCAAGCTGCCGATTTCGTCCAGGCCTGTGCGGGTCTGCAGGTGATGGAGAGCCTCGGCGCGCGGCACTCCGGCGGAAACCTCGGCGTTGACCAACTGGAGCTCGCCTGCGAGCAGGGGAGCGGCGTCTTCCGTCTCATTTGCAATACGACGGAATGCAGCGTCCAGACCCAAGCCAGCCTCGACGCTTGCGACCAACATGTCCAAGGCATCCGGGAATGTCTTGAGCAGGGTGTCTTGGCGCTTCTGTAGGGTGTTGGTCACGATGACGGCTGGCAGGTAGTAGCCAATAGCGGCGACCACAAGCGCAATCAGGATTTGGTAGACCAGGGTCAAACTACCGGTCACCGCAAGGCTGGCGAGGGGTAGAACCACGGCCAGGGCGAAGCGGGCAGCCGAGAAGCTCTCGACATTGCTCTTCCCGCGGTAGCCGGCCTGGATGAGACGTCGCTTGAGTGCGCCGAGCTCCTCTTCGCTTGTGGGTGCGGCCACCTTGGAGACGGCGTAGCGCATCTTGAGTAGGCGGTCGTCCGGCTGCTGTTCGGGTGTGTCTCCTCCGTGTGTCAGATCCTCCAGTCGATCCCGAGCGCTGCGGCTTGGGTTGATGAAGGTCCACAAGGCAGCGCCGAGTCCGCCTACGGCTGCGATGACCAAGAGAGCGGCACCGATCGTGATTGGAGTCATGCTCAGACCTCGATCTTGGTGAGTTCGACCATCACAACAACGCCAAGGCTGAACCATGTGCAGACGAACGCCACCATTGCGAAGCCGATGGGGTCGGTGAACAGTGGGTCCAAGTACTCAGGGCGAATCACTTTGATCACCACAAAGATAAAGATCGGAAGAACGCCCAGGATGATCGCCGAGAATCGGGCCTCTGCTGTGAGCCCCTTTACCTTGCCCTTGAACAGGAAACGCTTGCGGATGGTGTTCGAGATTCCTTCTAGGATCTCAATCAAGTTTCCGCCTGTCTCACGCTGGAGCAGCACCGAGCTGGCAAAGATCTTTAGATCGAAGTTGGAAGGATTTCGTCCTACCAGAGCCTGCATACAGTCGCGGAAGTCGCGGCCCAGGTTGTTCTGCTCGTAGACCAAGCCGAACTCTCCTGAGATTGGCATGTCCATCTCCTCCGCACAGCCCCGCAGGGATTCGGCAATGCCGTGGCCTGCTTGAAGCGAACGTGCGACCAGGTCCAATGCATCAGGAAGCTGCTCAGTGATGCGGGCGGCCCGGGCGGCGGCCTTGGACTTGACGATCATTATCGGTACGTAGGCCAGGGCGATTCCGAAGAGGGCCACAGGTAAGCTCTTAAAAGCCAGACCCATGGCAGCCATTCCGACCAGAGCAGCCAGAGCCATTTGGCCGACAAGAGACTGGAAAGAGTAGGGCTGACCTGCATGGAGTAGGAGACGGGACAGCTTCTGCTCAATGCGTTCGGCGATGTCCAGACCGTCGTCGCCGTCCCTTTTCAGGGCGAGCTTGAAGAGCAGCTCGTTCTCTTCGGCGTCACCCTCACCCGTGCCTAGACGTCTAGAGAGCTCCTTGGCCTCGCGCTCCTTTTCGGTGACGCGGTACCAGTAGAAGCCCTGCAACGCCAGCATCACGGCCGCAAAGACGACCACGATGATGAAGATGAGGAGAACACGGTTCATCTCTCAGACCTCCATGCGGAAGCGGAACAGATCGGCGGGCAGGGGGATGCCGTTCCTGGCCAGCTTGTCTGCGAACTTGGGACGTACGCCAGTGGCGCGGAAATGTCCGCGGACCTTGCCTTCCTCGTCGATTCCAGTCTGCTCGAAGAGGAAGATGTCCTGGGTCGTGATGACGTTGGACTCCATACCAATGATTTCGGTGACCGCTGTGATTCGGCGGGTTCCATCTGGTAGGCGGGTCTGCTGCACCACCAAGTGCAGTGCCCGCGCGATCATCTCCCGGATGGTCTTGTCGGTCAGGTTGGACATGCCCATCGACACCATGGTCTCCATTCGGGAGAGGGCGTCGCGAGGCGTGTTGGAGTGAATGGTTCCAAGTGAGCCATCATGACCCGTGTTCATGGCTTGGAGCATGTCAATGGCCTCGATGCCACGAATCTCGCCAAGGATGATGCGGTCGGGACGCATGCGCAGACAGTTCTTGAGGAGGTCGCGCTGGGTGACCTCGCCCTTTCCCTCCAGGTTGGCTGGCCGGGTCTCCAGGCGAACCACATGGCTCTGCTGCAGTTGAAGCTCAGCGGAGTCCTCGATGGTGATGATGCGCTCGCCTTCAGGGATGAAGGAGGAGAGAACATTGAGCAGGGTGGTCTTGCCGGAGCCGGTACCACCGCTGATGATCACGTTGAGGTGAGAGGCCACTGCGCCGCGCAGCACTTCCAGCACGGGCCTGGGGCATGAGCCTAGTGCGACCAAGTCCTCGGCCATGATGGGCACTGTCCCGAATCGGCGGATGGATACGGTAGGTCCATCCAGGGCCAGGGGCGGGATGATGGCGTTGAATCGAGAGCCGTCAGCGAGTCGTGCGTCTACCATGGGGGTGGTCTCATCGACGCGCCGGCCCACGGCGGAGACGATGCGGTCAATGATCTGCATCAGGTGCCGGTTGTCCTGGAAGCGCAGGGGATAGCGCTGCAGGTTGCCCTTCTTTTCGACGTAGACGTGGTTGGGGCCGTTGATCAGGATCTCGCTGATCTCAGGGTCGCGCAGCAGAGGCTCCAAGGGGCCCAGCCCCAGGATGTCGTCGAGGATCTCCTCGACCAAGCGCTCCCGCTCCAAGCGGTTGAGGGGGAGGTTCCGCAGATCCACTTGCTCAGTGAGCGTGGCGCGCAAGCGAGCAGCCAGCTCCTCCCTTGGGGTCTGGCTGACCTGGTCAAAGTCTAAAGACTCGATGAGCTCTTGGTGAAGCGCCTTCTTGATGCTGTCGAACTCTTCGTTGTTCTGGACGCCACCGGCAGCAGGTGCGGCGGACTTGAAGCGCTGTTGGGCGCCTCGAACTCGGTCGATCAGTCTGGAACTTCCCACGGTGATTTCCCTCGTTCTAGTTGAAGAGCCAGCTTAGCGCGCCACCCTTCTTCTCCTCGGGAGAAGAAGGCTCGACGAACTCGTCACCATCAGTGATGAGGGTGACCATATTCGAGATGTCCCGAGCGGCCGGGCTCTTCTTGTTGACGTCCCGCACCAGTCGACCTTCGTTGACGGCCTGGGACAATGTCTTCCAGTCGTTCTCTACTGACGCTGCGACCCGTAGACCCAGGTTGGACTCGATGTCGGCGAGGGTGAGCTGAGAGCGCTTCTCGTAGCGGTTCACGATCAAACGAACGCGGCTGCGCTCGACGCCGATGCGGTCGAAGAGCTGCAGACGGCGCCATGCGTTCTTTACGCTAGGGACGTCCGGGGTGACTACCAGCAGCAAGGTGTCTGCCACCGTGATGGTGGTCAGGCTCGCCTCGTTCAAGGCCGTGCCGCAGTCGATCATGCAGTACTGGTAAGACTCCGCGCAGATCTGGAGCAGACGCAGGATGTTGTCTCCGCGGAGTTCCTCTTGCTCGTCGATCTCGTTGGGCTGGGCCACGACATGCACTTTGGACTTGTGCACGCTCACTGACCCGGCCAGGACGCGCTCGTCCAGTCGGTCGAGCTCTTGTAGGAGGTCCGAGATGCTCTTCGTAGGCTTTAGGTCCAGAAAGCTGGCCACATCGCCCATGGAGAAGTTTAGGTCGACCGCAACCACCCGGTGTATCGGGCACAGCTCAGCGGCCAGGTTGATTGCGATGCTGGTGCAGCCTGCGCCGCCCTTGGCGCCACAAACGGCAATGATCTCTCCCCTGTCCTCGCTGTCGGAGGCGTTGCTGTACAGGGCCTCGTGCACGGCCTGGCGCAACAGGTCGCCATCGTCGGGCAGGACCACGTACTCCCGGTACCCTGCTCGCATCGCGGAGCGGATTCTGTCCGGATCGGAGCCTGTAGACAGGGCCACGAGGGTCATCGTGGGCATGTCTGCGGTGATCTGTGAGCCCAGGCGGACCGCCTCTTCAAAGTCGGTGTCGAAGCCAACCACCAGCGCGCTGGGGCGGGAGCGACGGGCCTCCATGAGGGCCTGCTCGTAGGTCAGGGAAGTGGGTGGGAGCACCGCGTCGGCTCCAAGAGCCTCGCGCAGCTGACCCATGCCCTTGCGATCAACACCGACAATGAGAATATTGGAGCTGCCGCCCCCTGGTCCGTAGTTACGCATTTGTTCCTATCGCTGCATACCGACGGGTCCCGCCGGGTCAGCGGTACGAGAGCCCGCCCTGTGATCCATGCCCAATATGAAGAGCTCAAAGTCGTTGGGGTTGTTGTCCTCGTAGGCACCAGGGGGTGCAGGAACCTCTTCGGCAGTCATCGGACGGACCAAGCGTGGCGTGACGAAAATCATCAGCTCCGTCTCGTCGCGAACGTGTCGGGTGTAGCTGAAGAGCGAGCCAATGATTGGGATTTCACCCAACACGGGGATGTTTGCGCGGCTGTAGCGCAGTCCCTCGCTGATCAAGCCGGCCACCGCAAAGGTCATTCCATTGCGCACGCGCAGGTGGGTGCTGGCCTTGCGGCTGAGAAAGCCGGGGATCTCGATTCCGGTGATGCGTGTCGAGGTGCTGTTGTCGATCTCGCTGACCTCGAAGTACATGCGCAGGTCGATGACCTGGCCGCCGAGTACCGTGGGGACGAAGGAGAGCTTGACGCCGTACTCCTTGAACTCCAGGGTGATTCGGTTGTTGTTCTGCGCGACAGGGATTGGGATCTCACCACCAGCCAGTAGCTCGGCCTCTTGGCCGGAGAGCACCACCAAAGTGGGCTCGGCGCGAATCTTGGTGATGTCGTGCTGCTCGAGAATTGAGAGCACTGCGGCCAAGTCGACGCCTTCTCCGAGGAGAAGCGGAATGGCAAAGGCGCCGGTTCCGGTAGAGAGCGCAGCGCCACCGTTGACCAAGGTCTGGAAGTTGTCGCCATCGACCACGTCGGGCATCTGAACATAGCCACGGTCACCGGTCGTACCTGGGCTGACCGAGCCAGTCATTACTCCTGGGCCGTAGTCCTCGCTTCCCCAGAGCCAGTTCAGGCCCATCTCGCGGGTCGCTGTACGGCTTACTTCG
>JBLHMA010000109.1:0-14183 GCA_047621545.1 Cognaticolwellia sp.
GTCTTGATCTGCCCGGCGTTCACGGCCACAGCCAAGTCGGCGATGGTGGTGTCTTCGGTCTCGCCGGAGCGGTGGCTGATCACGCAGGTGTAGCGGTTGCGGGTGGCCAGCGCGATGGTGTCCAAGGTCTCGCTCAGGGTCCCGATCTGGTTGACCTTGATCAGGATGGAGTTGGCGATGTCTTGGTCAATGCCCTGTTGCAGGCGGGTCACGTTGGTGACGAAGAGATCGTCGCCCACCAGCTGCACTTTGTCTCCGAGCAGCTCGGTCTGGGCCTTCCAGCCGTCCCAGTCGTTCTCGTCCAGGCCGTCTTCGATGCTGGCCAGGGGGTAGCGGCTGCACCAGTCGGCGTAGACCGCGTTTAGGTCGTTGGCGCTGAGCTTGTCGCCACCGAAGTTGTAGACGCCGTCCTCGTAGAACTCGCTGGCGGCCACGTCTAGTGCAAAGCGCACTTGGTCACCCAGGCTGTAGCCGGCCTTCTCAACGGCCTCTGACATGAGCTTGAGGGCTTCCTCGTTGGAGCCCAAGTTGGGGGCAAAGCCGCCCTCGTCGCCCACGGCGGTGTTCAGACCGCGGCTCTTGAGGACTTTCTTCAGGGTGTGGAAGATCTCGGCGCCACAGCGCAAGGCGTCAGAGAAGCGGTCAAAGCCCACGGGCAGGACCATGAACTCCTGGACGTCCACGTTGTTGTCTGCGTGGGCGCCGCCATTGACGATGTTCATCATAGGCACGGGCAGGACCCGGGCGTTGGTGCCGCCAATGTAGCGGTATAGGGGCAGATCCTGGGACAAGGCGGCAGCGCGCGCCACGGCCATGCTGACACCCAGCAGAGCGTTGGCACCCAGCTTGGACTTGTTGGGTGTGCCGTCCAGGGCCAAGAGCAGCTGGTCGATCGCGACCTGGTCGGTGGCGTCGTAGCCCACGAGGTGGCGAGAGAGGGTCTGGTTGACGGAGCGAACGGCCCCAGTCACACCCTTGCCCATCCAGGCCGTGCCGCCGTCGCGAAGCTCTACAGCTTCGTGCTCCCCGGTCGAGGCCCCGCTGGGTACAATCGCGCGTCCAACAGTTCCGTCTTCGAGGGCGACTTCGACCTCGACAGTGGGGTTTCCGCGTGAGTCCAGGACTTGGCGCCCGTGCACCTCGAAAATGGCCGACATGCTGCTCCTTAGGCGGCCGGTGAAGGCCTTGGGGTGGGGGGCCTCGTTAGCACGCGCCCACCGCAGGGGCACCCTTGAGCGCGTGCCGTTTCTGTCCCACGTGCCTTGGTCTGGTTGCCGGGGTAATCGTGAAGCCTCCTGGAGAGCAAATGCTGAACCTTGCCTTGTCCCTCTCGTTGCTGCTCTCCAGCGCTCAGGCTGAGGGGTACAACCTCAGGGACAACCTGCCCAAGGGACCGCTCAAGGCCAGGCAATATGCAGTCGACCCGGGAGCGGTCAGCATCGATGGCGTGGTTCAGGTCCCCCTCTACTCTCACTACGCCTCAGAGAGTCGCGCTGCGCTGGTGGCCGTCAGCTTTCCCTATGTGGACAGCCCCATCTTGATGGCCCTCTCTGTGGGCCGGTCGGGCATTACCCTGACCCAGGGAACCGCAGAGAAAGCGGGCGCCTTCCTGAAGGACACCAGCCAGGGCCAAGTCGCCGTGATCTCGGAGATGCGCATTGGTGGGCTCGTCTTGAGCAATGTGAAGGTTCAGATCGGTGACCAGGACAGCATGGGCCTGACCACGTTCTCCGGACTGGCCACGGCCGTTCTGCCCTCTGAAGGGGTGGTGCGCTTTGCTCCGGCAGCCCAAGCCGATGGCTTGCTCTCGGCTGTGGGCGAGCCGATGGCCTACAGCTCCGCGCCGGTGCAACAGGTCAAGTACATGCGCTCTAAGTACTGGGTCGGCGGTGAGGCCGTCATCGTCTCGGGCACAGTGAACGGCCAGGAGGGGCCTATCTTTCTGGACGCCGGCTCCCAGATCGCCAAGAGTTATGCAGGTCAGACACCGATTTACACCGTCGGTCTGAGCAAGTACTACGCCACCGAGTTGGTCTTTGGTGGGGTAGAGGTGGCGCTGCTGTCCTCGCACTGGAGCAACCCGCCCTACATGGTGGAAGCTCAGGGGGCCCGGTTCCCCGGCTCGGAGATGGCGGCGTGGAATATCGCGATCGACCCCAGCACCAAACGCATCGCGATCTCTACTCAGAGCCGGACCCAGTACAGCTCCAGCTGGGACATTGAGCTGGGTCAGGCCCTGGCTGAGCTGGAGACCGCCAAGCGGGTCGGGGAGGCTGACCTGAGCGACTTCCACAGCGGCCTAGCGAGCTTGTACATGGGCAACAACGACGCGGTCAATGCGCTTGAGTACGCGGCTCTGGTCTCCGATGCCAAGCCCGAGAGCTGCGCCAGCTACCACCTGCTCGGTCGGGCCCAAGCCTTGGCTGGCAACCATACCCAGGCCATTGACACGCTGACCCAGTCCGGAACGCTCTACCAAGCGTGGATCGACATGGGCCTTGAGATGAGGGACGAGCTGGCCATGGCCTCTCTGGAGAACCCGGAGATGGAGAAGCAGGTTCAGAGCCACAGCTGCTTTGACGCTTGGGGATTGGCTGCACACTCGGCCCTGGAGATCGGAGACTTTGAGCAGGTCGCTGAGCTCTACGTGGCGCATCACGATCTGGACGCGAGCCTGCCCCAGGCAGCCGCCGCCGCGTACTTGGCCCAGGAGCGCTACCCCCAGGCCAACGCGGCGTTGGCACAGCGGCGGCTGCTCTCGAACGTGGAGACCGCCGAGATGGCGTTGACGCGGGCAGTGATTCAGCACGCACAGGGCAACCCGGCCGCCCTGGAGAACTACCAGCGGGCCGCCTTTTTGGGCGGTCTGGTCGAGGCGCGGGCCTGGGGCACCGCTGCCGCTGAACTGCAGGGCGCACCCGGCACCACGGCGCTGACCGTGATGGCGCCCTTTAGGCCACACATTGCCCTGGCTTACGCGGAGGCGCTGGATGCTACAGCAGTGGACTCCGCTCAGGCCTGGGAGACCGCCTTGAGCGCCTACGAACACGCGCTGGCCGCCCGATCTGGAGAGCCGGATGTCTGGGCTGGATATGGCCGCGCCCTTCGCAAGACCGGCAGCATGGACCAGGCCATCGCGGCCCTATATTCGGGGCTGGAGGTCGACGCCGAGGCGCCCGAGCTGCTCCTTCTGGCGGGTGATCTGGCTGCAGATGCGGACGACTATGCCCGCGCTGAGATGCTCTACGCCAAGGCCGGGGCCGCCTCGCCGACTACAGCGACCTACGCGGGGCTGCTGAGCCTTTAGGCGGCGCTCCAGCGCAGGAGCAGCTCCTCGTAGTAGCCAGCGCTCAGCAACCAGAGCTGGAGCACAAAGCCTGCGGCGCACAACCCCAGGCCTGTCAGGGCCAGCTTTCGGTAGGTGTTGAGCTTTGGGGTCAGGTCCAGGGGCAGCATGCCCTGGGCGACCCGCTCTCTCTCCGAGTCAATGACCTGCAGCACAATCAAGGTCAGGACCATGCCCGGGACTGAGGTACAGGTGACCAAGCCGATCAGGTCCAGGGGTAGCGCCAAGCCCAGCAAGCAGAGAATTCTGGTCTGACGAAAGGGCTTGTTGCTACCGCCAAAGAGCCGATCGACGCGGGAGCTCACAGTCCGTGAAGCCGGCTCTCGTCGCCCTGGTTGCCCATGCGCAAGAGCGCACGAAGCCGCTCGGTCACCAAGCGGCCGTGCTCTGGGTGCAGTGCCAAGGTCTGGCCTTCCTGCTCAATGAGGGCGCCCTCGCGGGTGAGCACCTTGAGCGCGTTGGCCAAGTTCACGCCGGAGAGGGCCTCGGGCCGGCGCAGGTCTTGAACGGCCAAGAACTGGGCGCCGATGCGCTGGATACCGCTGACCTTTTCCTTGGTGCTGCCCTGGACCTGAGGTGCGGCCCGCAGGGTCAGGTAGTAGCTCTCCAAGAAGTTCACGATGAGCTCGGCCATCTCGCCGATGCGTGGGCGCTCCTTCACATGGAAGACGCCCTCCTCATCGGGACCGCTCAGGCCATCGATGGACTGGAGCTGCTCCAGTCCGGCGGCCAGGAGATCCGTGTCCACGGTGGCTGGATCCATGATGAACTCTTGCTGAAGCAGCCGCCGCTGAAAGTGCACCCCGTCCAAGAGCTCAGGGGCCGTGAACTGCATCTTTCCCTGGGCGCGGATGACCACTGCCACCAAGGCACCTGGGAGCAGCATGTGCAGAACACCATTTTTGTAGTACTCCAGGGTGACCCTGTGCTTTGGTACTGGCTGAATCACCACGTCGTCCGCCCCAGAGAGCTCCTCGATCATGCCGCTCTTGCGGAAACGGGCCAGGGCGTGGACCCTGGCCCAAGAGGGGTTCAGAAGGGAGCGGGAGAGCTCGGCGCCCGACTCAATGAGCAGCTTGCGGAAGCGCTCAATGCGTTGCTCCAGCACCCGCCCAGGGACAGCCGGGACAGCTTGGGCCAGCAGGGCCAGCGCCACCAAGCCTGTGGGCAGGACGACCGCTTCTTGGTTGATGCGGTGTATCAGGAGATCGCCGAGCTCCTTGAGGCGCTTCTTTCGCTGGTCGCGGTCCTGGCCCTTCCAGTGCTCCAAGTTTTCACCAGGGGCGACCTGAGTGAGCTTGATCGGCTCTCCGATACGAAGGTAGACCCTGCCATAGCGCTTGAAAAGGGCTCGGCTGGCGCGCAGAAGCCCGCTGACCGACTCGGTCTCTTTCTCGCCGCCGGCCAACTCCCGAGCGTAGGGCGCCTCTTCGGCCACCTGCTCATAAGTGATGTTGATGGGCAGCCAGCTCAGCTCGGAGTTTGGCCGGGTGTCCCGAAGCTCCAGACCGCTCTCTAGGGTGTAGTCCAGGATGCCCACCTTGGGCGGCAGACACTTTCCGGTACGAGAACGCCCGCCCTCGATGAAGAACTCGACCGTCGTGCCCTCTCGGAAGAGATGGGTCATGTAGGCGGAGAGCAGGGTTGGAAAGAGCTTCTCTCCGTCAAAGCTGCGCTTGATGAAGATGGCACCGAAGCTGCGGAAGAAAGGGCCCAGGGGCCAGAAGCTCAGGTTTTCCCCGGCGATGACATGGGGAATCATCACGTCGTGCTCGTGCAGCACGGAGCTCATCAGCATGTAGTCCAGGTGGCTGCGGTGGCTGGGTACCAGCACACAGACCCCGTCCCGTTGGGCCTGACGGACCCGCTCGATGTCCTCTGGGCGCACGTCGATTCCCGCAAACAGGCTCTTCCAGAGCCAGTCCAGCGCCCGCTCCGCCCAGCGAATGCCCGTGAAGGAGAAGCGCGCGGCCATCTGGTCGTAGGTCTTGATCGCTTCTTTCTGAATTGACGCCAAGCTGCGGCTCTGTTCACTGGCCTGGTGGGCGACGAGAGCCTGCACCTTTGGACTGGTGAGTACCTGCTTGCGGGTCAGGGCCTGTGACTTGAGCGCAGGACCGGTGAGCACCCGTTGCTCTTGCACGATGTGGCGTCGCAGGGTGCGTCGCAGGCGCTTGGCTTGGCGGGGTTCGGGGTCCTGGGCAAAGCGCTGCTGGTAATCGCTCAGATCGATTGGCTGTCCGACCTGAACGACCGCGGAGCGCGTTCCCACAGCGGCTCCGAAGAGCTTGGCGAAGGTGCCCCGGCTGTCCTCGGCCCCGATGAGGGCCTGCAGGGTGCTGCGCTGATGCTGCTTGGGCGCCCGTCGCCACTGAAGCAGCACCGGTAGCAGCTGGATAGGCCGCTCGCACATCTCTTGGGCCTGGAGGAGCGCTGGAATCGGGTCTGGCCAGGAGCTGGGCTCGAAGATCTCCCGCAGGGGGCTCTTTCCTCGCAGAAAGATGGCTGCGTTGTGTCCCTCGGCGACGCAGCGGCTCAGCCAGCCCACGTCCACGGGGTTTGGGAGCCGGCCGTTTCGGGCGAACCAGAGCAGTTTGTCTCGTGCAACGGCCAAGCCGTCCAGGAGCGGACTCCAGGCGGTCGTTGAAACGCCGGTACCGTAGGCCGCAATCGGGAGGCGTCTCCGCTTGAGAACGTAGTTCAGTGCAATGTAGTCGATGGGTGAACGGGAATACATCACGTACACAACCGGGCCCCTCTGGGCCGCCTGTCGAACCAGCTCAGCCGAGGCGTCGCTCAGGCGAAGGCGCCGCAGCATTAGGCCAATGCCGGAGAGATGGAAGAGGGGCCCGAAGCGCCGCAGCATCGCTGAGCGATACAGAGCGGTGGGAATGACCGGGGCGGGGACTTGCTTGGTCAATCAGCGTCCAGTGATCAGGAGGTTTCGGTCGCTGCCGGTGTCCAAAGAGTCTTGAAGCATACCGGTGTGCACTCGGTAGCTGTCTCCTAGGTCGGCCCAGGAGTTGGCGCCCACAGTGACTCCCACGGTGGCTCCGTCTGTATCAAGGGCAATATCCAAGCCAGATGGCTTTAGGCGCTGGGTCTCGTCCTCCCAGTCGCAGATCCCCAAGTTGTCCTGCACGCCGAGAAGGCCCCACCAAGGAATCCCATCCAGGCCTGCTGCTGTGAGCAGGTCCGCAGGCGGAACAAGAGCCCCGCTGGTCTGCATCCATCCCAATCGCAGCGCGAAGTCCGCGTCGTAGATGCTCACCCAGGTATCGTCGCCATCCACTGCCAGGAGTACGGCTACCTGGAGCGGCCACGCAAGACCGGGGTCGACCTGGGCAAAGTCACTCAGGAGCTCGATGGCCTGCTCGTCAGCCAAGGTCAGCTCCACCTCAGATCCGCCGCTCTCTCCGTAGGCTGCTTGGGTCACGCAGCTCAACTCCACCGCTGAGAGCTGGCCGTCGCCGCAGGTGCGCTCTACGGTGCACTGTTGAACGCTGATGTAGCGCTCGGCCTGGGCGCTTTGGAAGAAGAGGCTGGGCGCGCTCAACTCGGCTGGGCACTCTGGAAACTCAGCGTCTGGGTAGCTGACTTGTGCCCCACTGAGTGGGGGAGCGCCATCGCAGAGCTCAGAGGGTTGCGGCGCACAGTCGGCCACCCGCTCCGGATCCGTGTCATCGCAGTCACCTGCTACCTCCGAGCTGCCATCGGGCTGCTCACAGGCCACAATCTTCTGGTCTTCGGCCCCAAAGCCGTCGCCGTCGGCATCCACGTAGAAGAGCTGACGTTCGTCGCAGTCTCTGGGCTCAACAGCCGTGTCCAGAGCTTCACGAAGTTGGCAGGCGGAGAGAAGCAGGAGCAGTTGCATACCTGCAAGCTATCCCCTCAGAGCAGTCCCTCCAAGGCTTCGTCCAGGACCTGGGTCCACAAGCGCTGGTGCGGGGTGGTGCGTCGACTGCGGCAGGACGCGATCTGGGCCACCCAGGCCTCCTCCTCTTTCACCAGCCGGTCTCCCTCTCCGAGCCAGCGTGCGATCTCTCCCACATCCGAGGCCACCACGGGCGTGCCTTGTGCTCGGTAGGCCCATAGCTTCAATGGGCAGAACCAGGGTGGCGCGTTGGAAGGGTAGGGAATCAGGCCCACGTCCATAGCTGCGACCAAGTCCGCCGACTTGGCCTGGGAGACAGAACCGGTCTGGACCATTCCTGCGGGCAGACCGACAGGTCCCGAGCCCACCAAGAGCCCCTTGGCGCCGGGAATGCTCTCGATCCACTTAGGCAGGCGCTGGACCCCATGCCAGACCTTCATTGAGCCCAGAAAGCCGACCACGAAGTCGTCACCTGAGAAGCCCAGCTCGGTTCGGGTGACGCTGCGCTCGCCGATGTGCGGGCTGGTCCCATTGGGCACCACACGAATGCGGCTGGGCAGCACCCCCATGTCCTGGTTGAGCCAGTTGGCTAGCCAGTCGCTCACCACCACCAGCCGGTCCGCGGAGAGCAGAGCCTGCCGCTGCATGCGCTCGGCATAGACCGAGTCGCGAATCTCCTCGAAGCGTTCGCGCTCCTGGAGAAGGGGCGCGTTGACCTCGAGTACCCAAGGTGCGCCGGTCTCCAGACGCACACGCTCGCCAGCCAGGGAGAACAGGCTCCAGCGCTCGTAGATCAGGGAAGGGGTAGGGCCGCGCAGAGCTTGCCGGGCCACCTTATTGGCCGCCCAGGTCTCGCGCCGCTCTCGGTATTTGGGGAGCCAGCTTGGCCAGCCAGGTACGCCTACGGCTTCGATGGCCACAGGGACCTGTCCGTGTACCCCCCGACGGTCGCTCTCCCGAGCGGCAACGATCCGGAGCTGTGCGCCGCGCGTCACGAAGGCGTGGGCAACTCCCCGTAGGTGGGCCGAGGCCCCAGAGGGCCCCAAAACCGGGATGCCTGGAGCCGGCGCCAGGAGCAAGACCTGGCGTCCGGCCAGATCCATGCTCAAGGGCTCAGCCTCAGCCTCAGGCTCAGATGCCCGCCGCAGCCATGGCCTGGGCCACATCCGCGATCAAGTCGTCGATGTGCTCAATGCCCACGCTGGCCCGAACCAGACCGTCGGTGATGCCAATCTCTTTGCGGACGTCCGGAGGAATCGAGGCATGCGTCATCGCTGCAGGCAGCTCGATCAAGCTCTCCACACCACCCAAGGACTCGGCCAGTGTGAAGACCTTGCAGGCCTCACAGAAGCGCTCGGCTGCAGCCAGGTCGGCGTTGAGCTCAAAGCTGATCATGCCGCCAAAGCCAGACATCTGGCGGCTAGCAATCTCGAACTGCGGGTGGCTGGGATCCATCGGGTACCAGACCTTGCCCACCTTGGGGTTGGCCTTGAGCCAAGCGACCAGAGCCACGGCGTTGGACTGGTGACGCTCCATGCGGAGCGCCAAGGTCTTGATTCCGCGCAGGGTCAGCCAGCAATCCCAGATGCCGGGCACTCCGCCGGTGCCGTTCTGGATGAATCGGATGCGTTCCATCAGCTCGGGGTCTGCGGTGACCACGCAGCCACCGACCACGTCGCTGTGGCCGTTGATGTACTTTGTGGTGGAGTGCACAACAAAGTCTGCACCCATGGTCAGGGGCTGCTGGAAGATCGGCGTGGCAAAGGTGTTGTCGACCACCACTAGTGCGCCCACTTGCGCGGCCCGGGCACTCAGCGCGGAGATGTCGGCCACCTTGAGCAGCGGGTTGGTCGGGGACTCCAGCCACACCAGGGCGGTGCCCTCGGGGATGGCTTCCTCGGGGCTCAGCGACGTAAAGTCCGCAAAGGTGAACTCGATGCCCTGGCGGGCAAAGATCTTGGTGAACTGACGGTAGGTTCCGCCGTAGACGTCGTCGCCGGAGACTACTTTGTCGCCAGCGGAGAGCAGCGACATCACCGCTGCGGTGGCTGCCGAGCCCGATCCGAAGCAGGCTGTGTGGGCGCCGCCTTCGATGTCCCGACCCTCCAAGCTGGAGATGGCCGCCTCCAGGGCTTCCCGGGTGGGGTTCTGGGAGCGGCTGTACTCGTAGCCATTCTTAGGCTTGCCCACTGCGGGCTGGGCGTAGGTGCTGGTCTGGAAGACTGGAACCATCACGGCGCCGGTGACCGGCTCGAAGGACTGGCCCCCGTGGATGGCCAGAGTCTCAGGCTTGGTGCTCTCGGTACTCATGATGCGCTCCCGGTGCGGCTGGCGATGTAGTCGATCAGGTCGATCTTGGTAATTACGTCGTGGACGGTGTGGCGCTGGCCTTGGCTGGTCACGATGAAACAGACCTTGTAGCGGCGGAACAGGTCGGTGAGAACGGT
Organism: Cognaticolwellia sp.; assembly: GCA_047621545.1. GTDB lineage: Bacteria > Myxococcota_A > UBA796 > UBA796 > CAJQPC01 > CAJQPC01. The sequence continues at coordinate 9,668 of JBLHMA010000109.1, forward strand.
GATGTTCTCGTCGGACTCCACCGTGCAGTAGTCCATCTGAATCAGGTCTTTGACGGGGGTGTTGGCGCCGCCGTTCTTCAGGGCCTGCTCCAGCAGGGCGGTCTCCGTCAGGATCCCGATGATCTGACCGTCTTCCAGGACAGGAACCTGGCTGACACCCTTGAGCTTCATCAGGCCGATCACCTCGGCTGCGCGGGCCATCGGGCCAACGGAGATCAGCGAGCGATCGCCTTGACGCTTGCTCAAGTCAGCCACCGTGCCCAGTCCACCGCCGGTGTTCAAAAAGCCGTTCTCCTTCATCCAAGCATCGTTGTAGATCTTGGAGAGGTAGCGGCTGCCGCTGTCGGGCAGGATGACCAGAACCTTCAGGTCCTTGCGGTCGTTTCGTGCCATCCACTTCAGGGCGCCTGCGACAGCTGCTCCGCAGGACCCACCGCAGAAGATGCCCTCCTCTCGAACGACCCGGCGAGTCATCTGGAAGCTCTCCACGTCGTTCACGCGAACGATGTCGTCGATGTACTCCCACTGGACGGTCGAGGGCATGAAGTCCTCGCCGATGCCTTCCAGCACGTAGGTGTAGGGCTTGGTCATCTTGCCGGTGTGGAAGAAGTCGAAGTAGACCGAGCCAACGGGGTCAACCCCAACAATCTGGATATTGGGGTTCTTCGACTTGAGGAACTTGCCAATCCCGCTGATCGTGCCGCCGGTACCCATGCCGCAGACCACGGCGTCCAGCTCCTCGCCCATCTGATTCCAGATCTCCGGGCCGGTGGTCAGCTCGTGGGTCTTGGGGTTGGAGGGGTTGTGATACTGGTTTGCGTAGAAGGCGCCCGGCTCACTGCTGAGCTCGCGCGAGACGCTGTAGTAGGAGCGCTCGTCTTCGGGCTCCACCGCGGTGGGGGTGATCACCACTTTTGCGCCGTAGGCTCTCAGAGCGGCCCGCTTCTCCTCGGATTGCTTGTCTGGCATGACAAATGTGCAGGGGTAGCCCTTGATCGCGCCGACCATGGCCAAGCCAGCCCCGGTGTTGCCGGATGTGCCCTCGACGATCATCGCGCCCGGCTGGAGGGTGCCATCCGCCTCGGCGTCAGCAATGATCTGCAGTGCAATTCGGTCCTTGATGGATCCACCGGGGTTCAGCATCTCAAGCTTGGAGTAGAGCTTGCCTTCTAAGCCGGCGGTCACTGAATTCAACCGTACGATGGGGGTGTCCCCGACGCACTCTAGAACGTTGTCATAGACCTTGTGCACTACAGCTCCCTGAACTCGGGTTTACGAGTTCGGGGTCTATAATCGGGTCACGCTTTTTCGGAGAGACGCGCTTGGACGACACCCGTGACCGCCTCGTACGCAAGGGCGACTATGTCTATGGGTCCTTCATCAGGCCCGAACAGGTAGACGGCTACATCAACGGGGTGAATCCCGGGGACCGAAGTGACGTGCTGGGACGCTTTGCGTTCTCAGAGGCCTCTGTAGATGATGCCGTAGAACACGCCAACATGACCGCACGCATCTGGCGCCGAGTCAGCTTGGTCGATCGCGCCGCTGCTGTGCGCCGTTTTCGCCAGGCGGTCGCCAAGGGCCGCGAGCGTTTGGTGAATCTGGTCACTCGCGAGACGGGCAAGCCCATCTGGGAGGCTCGGGCCGAGGTCATTGACACCCTCAAGGCTCTGGACCTGCTCATGGACGGGGGCGTGACCATGCTCCAGCCAAGTGTCCAGGAAGAGGTGTCCGGGCGCAACGATCACGTGCCACGGGGGGTGAGCGCACTGCTCTGCCCCTTCAACCTGCCGGTCTTGATCACCGCTACCACCACAGCAGCCGCAGTGCTCGCAGGCAACACGGTGGTCTTTAAGCCCAGCAAGTTCACTCCGGGCTGCGGCCAACTCATCGCGGAGCTCTGGGACCAGTGTCGCCTGCCCCGCGGTGTGATCAACATGGTGCAGGGAAGTGGCGGGGGCGCAGGCAAGCGTCTGTCTACACACCCGGACATCGACGCTCTGGTGCTCCACGGCTCATTCTCCACCGCCATGGATATGCGGCGCCAGACCTTCGATAGGCCTGAGCTTCCCGTGCTGTACCAAACCGGCGGCAAGTCCCTCTCCATCGTGCTCGACGGCTGCGATTTAGAGCGGGCGGTCTACGAGGTCATGGTCGGCGCATTTGTATCCGCCGGTCAGCGGCACGACTCCACCGCGCGGGTGATCGTCGAATCTGGTACTTACGAGGCCTTTGTAGAGTCTTTGGTACGCCATACCAAGCGCCTGAGCATTGGCTACGGCTTCGACTCCGACATCTTTATGGGGCCGCTCATCTCCGAGAACGCCCGTAGCCGCTTTCGCCGCTATGGCCGCGCGCTCCAGGTCAAGGGCCACACCCCGCTGCTCGAGGGCAACTCCCTCACTCGCATGAAGCGCCGTGGTTTCTACGTCTCCCCAGGCATCTACGAGATGGACTGGCGCAACGGCTCGGCCTTCCTCAACGAGGAGCCCCCTGGTCCAACCTTGCTGATCTACCGCGTCGAGTCCCCAGAGGAGGCTGTCGCACTGCACAACCAAGCCTTTTACCGCTTGGCCTGCGGGCTCCTCCCCAGCCCCCAGCACGATGTTGCCGATCTGGTCGACAAGCTGCGCTGCGGCCGGGTGCACGTGAACCGCAGCACGACCTCGCGCACGGTGCCCCTCTCCAGCGTGGGCTTGGGCCGATCCAGCTCCGGACACGCCAGCGGTGCCGACTTGGTGCGCTTCTTCACCTACCCACGCGCCCATGTGCAGGAGTCGCGGCCCTTCGACGACACCTACACCCTGCCGGGCACCCACTGGACCGCAGAGCCCAGCGACCCGCTGATCGACCTGGACAGCATCGAGGTGGATGACGACCTGGGTCTGCTGCTGGAGCCGGAAAGCTGAGAGCCTGAACGGGGCGGGCTCAACGCCGGTTTACGCTCCAGTCATAGCCTCCGTAAACCACCTTCACGCCAGGATTCTTGGCCAACGTAGCCAAGTCCAAGGTTGGTGCATGCACTGCGATGAAGTTCAACGCAGCCTGCTTCTTGCCGCTCTGTTCCGGCACATCGTGTAGCTCCCCGTACTTGGGCACAAAGTCATCCCCGTACCAGTCGAAGATCTTGTTCAGGGCGATGCGCTCGTCCTGTACGACCCACGCGTTGGTGGCCACCCACTGGCGGGCGGCGGTGTCCAAGTCCGCCTCCAAAGTGGCTGCGGAGACTGGCTTGAGGGGCAGGGGAGGACAGCCCTTGCTCGCGCAGTTCAGAGCCGCGTGTACCCGCGCATCTCCCATGGGCCGCAGGGTGCCGTGCTCGATGTCGTTGAGGGACACCTGCTGGCCCGCGACCGTGAACTGGCGCTTGGCCCAGACCTTTCCGCCGTCCAGATCGCGGATGGAGGCGATGCCTTGGTTCTCAGCGATCAAGTCCACGGTCAGCGCGTTGTAGGCGTTGATCCAAAAGGCCATCTTTTCGGCCTTGGACGCGCCGCTGAGATCCGCGGCTGCAAGCTGGGCCAGGTAGGGGTCCAGACCGGTGGGTCCGATGGCCTGATAGTCGACCCCGGCCAAGCTCACGTGGGCACCCAGGGTCCCGCCCCACAAGCCGTCTTCGACACCAGCCAAGCCCAAAATCAACCACAGCATGCGCACTCCTTGTCTGCTTGCCTGTATGTCCGTGGAGGCACCAAGGTTACAGACGACCCATGGAACGTTTCGCCCAAGACTACGATGCTGCGGCCGCCGAATTCGGTCCCCCGTCCATCTTCCTGCTCACGCACGAGCACACTTGGCGCCTTATGCCGGACCTGACTCGAGACGGCTGGGTCCGCCTGGAGCGCACGCCGGACCGAGACATTGGCCATGGGCACCTGCGGGACCACGACACAGGGTTTGTCACCCGGGTCTACACCACCGGCAAGGCGCTGATGGAGAACCACCCCCGCGCCAGCGTCACCTGGTTCGATTCGGCCGATGCCTCCGCCCAGGCCTACGCCGCGTTGGGCCGCCCCCCCTTGTCCAGGAAAGGCCCATGATCTGGCTTGTCGCAGTCGCATTTGCAGGAGAGTCTGAGCTGTGGGGGAGTCAAGGGGAGCTCTGGGAACTCGCTGGCCGGCTCCCAGACTTCACCACCGCTGGCTACCAAGGCGGCGACACCCCTCCCGTCCCCAAGGTCAGCGCGTCCGTGCTTGATTTCGGCGCAACCGGAGATGGCGTCACCGACGATACGGCTGCTTTCCAAGCCGCCATCCTGGGCACCACCGGTGTCTTAGAGATCCCAGCGGGCCGCTACCTCATCACCGATGTCTTGGACATCCAACACAGCGACCTGGTCCTGCGGGGTGCTGGGCCCGAGAGCACCTTCCTGGTCTTTCCCAAGCCCCTGGCTGAGATTCGAGGCGAAGCCGTGCAGTGGAGCTGGAACGGCGGGCTCATCTGGATCAGCAGCACGGAGTCGGGGACGGAGATCGGGACGGTGGCCTTGGCTGTGCGGGGATCTACAGAGATCTCC
>JBLHMA010000110.1:0-14069 GCA_047621545.1 Cognaticolwellia sp.
GAGCCTCCGCCTAAAGACGCCGAGATTGTCCAGGCCCTTGTACACGACCGACAACCCGATGATGGCGTCGATCAGGAAGGGATCGACATGGGTTCCGCTGAGCACGCCGAACAACAGCGTAGTGCTGTGTCCGATGGAGAACAGGGTCACGTAAACCGCGACCTCGCGCATCTGGAACAGGAAGAAGATGACGCCGATTAGGAACAGCAGGTGGTCGTAGCCGGTGACCATGTGTTTGGCGCCCAGGTACGCAAACGGGATCAGCTGGCTGCCTGCGCTCTGCTCTATGAACAGCTGATCTGCACCGGTGACGCCATGGGCCAGTGCAAGGGTGGGGCACAGCAAGGCGACCACAACCGCAAGCACTCTCAAAGATGTCTTCATGGGTTCAGATCCAGGAGTTCGGTGCTGTCGCATGCCTGCGTCCATCGCAAGTATGGGAACCCTACTCGGTGTAGCCCATCGCCTTGAGCTGCTCTTGGGTCTCCGCTGGCAGCTCAACGAGGCCGAGGGGAAGCGCTGCGGCTGGAAAGGCTCGCTCGAATGCAGTCTTGGCTGCCAACATCTCCGCGCTTGGAGCCTGGGGACTCCCGCCTAAGGCAGCGGCGCTCAGGTCCACCGAGTACGGCGCTTCTCCAGGCTCCCACACACCCTTCTCCTGGCCCAAGAGCAACGAGAACTGCCCTTCCCGTTGGCTGACGACTGGGCCATCCACCTGAACCGGCCAGTCGTGGGCAATGCCCAGGGCCTGACAGACCAGGGCTGGGGTTGCGGTCGTGCTCAAGGTCTCCGGCAGAGAGCGGCCCAGGCCCACGGCCACATAGGGCACCCAGGTCAAGGGCTCATGAACCCAGGTCCCATGGCCCACCACACCTTGCTCCCCGAGCATCTCCCCATGGTCGCTGGTCAGGATGACCACCGAGTCCTCCATGTAGGGCTCCAGCAGGGCCAAAGCCTGGGCCAGACGGGCATCCGTGTCCGCGAGTACCCCAAGGTAGCCCTGCCCATAGGCCTCCCGGGCTCCTGGAAGCCGCCCACGTTTGGCCACGCCAATCTCCATGCCTCCACGCCCCTCGTACCAAGACGCGTCCAAGTCCAGCCCCTGGATCTGCGCCTCGGAAGGGTTCACCGGACTGTGTGGCCCAATGTAGTGTAGGTACACAAAGTTCCGACCATCAGGGCTCCAGGTGCGGGCCAGCTCCTTCTCCAGCTCCCGCGCCATGATCTGGTCGGAGACCCGCCGCCACACGTCAAAGCCGCGATCAAAGCCCAGCTCTTCGGCCAAGTAGGGGTTGGTGTGCAAGCCGATGGTGGCAAAGCCTTGCTCTTGCAGCACTTCGGCCAGCAAGGGTTCGCTGGGAAGTGGCGGGTAGCGGCCCAGGCGCCCGCTTCCGAGATCCCAACCGTGGGCGCGAACAGGCATTCCAAGCATCATCGAGCTGACCCCAGGGACGGTCCAGGTGCCGCCACTCCAGGCCCGCTCCACCCGCTCCCCTCTGGCCGCGAGAGCGTCGATGGTCGGAGTGGCCGCCTGGAGCAGCATGTCCTCGCGGGTGGTGTCCAACACAATCAGGATCAGGTTCTTGGCAGGCTGAGCACGCGGAGCAGGCTCCGAGGGGAGCTCAGGCTCCAAGGCTGAACCCAAACAGGCAAGGACCACGAAAAACATGTATCCCTGATAACTCAAGGGCTACCAAAGAAACCCCTTCGATTTCGAATGCAACGTGACGCTCCTGCTTATCCTCGCCTTCGCCTACAACGCTCCTGAGCTAGATGGGGACGGATTCGACGATCTCGTGGACTGCGATGACTCAGACGCAGACATCTTCCCTGACGCTGATGCAGACGGCTTTGGCGACCTTGCAGACCAGACCGCACCCAACGACAGAAGTGTTTGCTTGCGACTGCCGGACACCTGGCAGAGCCCGGAGACTGCGATGACACCCAGGCCCTGATCAACCCAGAGATCGAGGTCCTACGAGCCGGCGACAGACGCCTGGGCCACCTCTATGCGGCGGGCGGCAGCAGCGGAACCACAATGGGGCAATACACGGAGGGCATAGACGCTTGGGTCCAGGTCCCCGATCTGCCTGCAGACCACAGCAACAACCCCTCCTGCCTCGCCTCCGCTACTGGCAAGCTCTACAAGGGTTCCGGCTCCATGAAGGGCTTCTACAGCCTGGATCTCTACTGGGGTCAGCCGGCCGCCAAGGGCCTTCAACGACCTACCCTGCTCTTCTATGAGAGGAGGGGCTAAGCCACCTTTCGCAGCAGATCGCCTACCATCTTCAACAGCCGCTCGCTGCTCAAGGGCTTGGTGAGAAATCCATCCATGCCCGAGGCCAGGCAGGCCCCACGGTCCTCCTCCATGACCGACGCGGTCAAAGCGACGATCGGCCCCAAAAATCCTGCTTTGCGCAGCTGACAGGTGGCCTCCAGACCGTCTAAGCCCGGCATATGCAGGTCCATCAGCACCAAACCTGGCCGATGCTCCAAGGCGCATCTGACCGCCTGCGCGCCATCCTCCGCCAAAAGCACGCGGGCCCCGAGTACCTGAAGCTGTCGCTCCATGAGCATGCGGTTGACCGGGTTGTCCTCGGCCAACAGGACCGTGAGTCCGTCCAGCAAGGCTTGGCTCGTGCTGACCAGGTGGCCCTCCATCTCCGCCGCAGGCAAGGGAATCTCGAACCAAAAAGTAGAGCCCTTTCCCAGCTCGGAGCGCACCCCAATCTGCCCACCGTAGCCGTCCACAATGCCCTTGCAGATGGCCAATCCCAAGCCGGTGCCCCCCACGCCGCGCAGCTGGTTGGCCTGGACGTAGGGATCAAAGAGATCCGCGAGCCGCTCCTGGGCAATGCCCTGTCCGTCGTCTTGTACCTCAAAACGCACCCCATCCCCCGGCAAAACACTCAAGCCAACCCGTACGCGGCCACTCCGGGCATACTTCAACGCGTTTCCAACCAAGTTCATGAGCACCTGCTGCAGCCGACGTGGGTCGCCTCGCACGGCCTTTGGAAGACCGGAAGACAGGTCCAGCTCCAGGCGGGTGCCCTTTGCCCGCCCACGCAGAGCTGCGAGCACATCCTCTAGTGGGCGCTGCAGGAGGAAAACCTCGGAATACAGGGTGAGTCCCTTGGCCTCGAGCTTGCCCAGATCGAGGATGTCGTCCACGACAGCCAAGGTCAGATCGGCCGAGCGTCTCACGATGCCAACCAGCTCCTCCTGCTCATGGTTCAGCTCCGTACCCTGGAGAAGCTCAGCTGTGCCCATCACGCCGTGGAGCGGAGTGCGCAGCTCGTGGCTCATGTGGGCCAAGAATTGCTGGCGTTGGGCCACCGCCCGTTCCGCGATGTCCCGTGCCTCGGCCAGCTGCTCATTGCTGCGCCGAAGGGCCTGAACGGTGTTGCTTAGGTCCGCATCTCGCAGCTCGATCACCTGGACGTTGCGTTCGATGACCTGTCGGACCATGGCGCCAACCGAGGTCCATCCCGAGCCGATGTTCACCTGAGAGAGGCTCTGGACGATGGTGCACATGCCCTTCATGTCACCGCGGGCCTCGGCGATCTGGGCCCCAATAGCGGCGACGCGAGAGAGTAATCGGCCGCCAGGCACCCGCCGAGCGAGCTCCAGCCCCCACAACACGGCCTGCCAAGCATCCTCGACACGATCCAGCTTCCAGAGCGCCAGGGCCTGGAACTCGACGCAGGCGCAGAGCTCTTCTGGGTCGTCCCACTCTTTGAGCGCCAACAGAGCCTCTTCTGCGGTCTGCAGTGCCTCCTTGGGGTCTTCCCAGGTTGCTTGAACACCAACCCGGGCACGTAGCAAGCAGGCATTAATCCGTCGTTGGGTCCGTGCGTTCTGATCTTTGGCGCCATCACAGGTGACCTGGGCTAAAGCCAGTGCCTTCGCTGCCGCCGCCCAGTGCCCACGGTAGGTCTCCTCCAAGGTCAGGGCTGCAGCGACCTGCACTATCTGGGAGACGATGCCCAGGCCCTGAGCGTACTCCTGCCCGTGACGAAGCATCTCGATGCAGCCCTGGACATCGCCGAGCCTCGAGAGCGCCGCACCCAAGTTCCCGTATGCCTGGGCAGCCTCGCCCTCCGCACCAGGAACATAGGGCGCCCGGCGAACGACAGAGAGCAAGGGCTCCAGCGCTTCGACCAACAAGCCCTCGACCAAGAAATGGTACCCCCGGGAGTTGAGCAGTTTGAACCATTCAGTGGGGCAAGCCTCCAAGGAAGCGGCGGACAGCCCCCGGTCTAAACAAGCGCCCGCCCTGTGGCTGTCCTTGTCGATGGTCGCAAGGTGGGCAAGCCCCAGACAACAACGTGCAAAGCCCGCCACGTGGGGGCCATGCTCCAAGTCCCGAGTCGCCTGCTCGAGCTCCTCCCGAATCGTCAGGTCTCCACACCACGCCAAGTCCGCAAGGGCCAGGGCGTGCTGCACATCGGGATTTGGCATTTCGCTGAGCATCAACCCCTACAACGGACCATAGTACCCGCTACCTGAGTACAATTCAGGCTCGATTGGGGGGCTCCCGACAGAGAAACTGCGGTTAGCATCCCGAAAGCATGGAGCCCCGATGTCCGAGATGTTGGCCCTGACCTTCGACCGCAGCCGCGAGAAGTGGAAGTCCAGCACCGGGCTGGTCCGCGAGCGAATCCCTGTGCCTGAGCTGAATGAGAGTTCGGATGGAGCCGACCGCTCCAAAGTAGTCATCGAGGTGATGTACGCCGGCTTCTGCGGAAGCGATCGTGGGATCTGGTGGCGAAAGGCCTTTGGCGACATGATCGAGAGCAGCCTGGCCGAAGAGGAACGAGACAAGCGCGTAGTGGGCCATGAGCTCCTGGGCCGCATCGTCGCAGTCGGCTCCCGCGTGGGCGAGAAGTACGGCCTTAAGGTGGGCGACATCGTCTCCACAGAGAGCCACATCGTCTGCGGCGCTTGCTATCAGTGCCGGGTGGGCGACCTGCACGTCTGCGCCAAGGACAAGATCATTGGGATCAGCATGGACGGCTGCTTTGCGGAATACCTAAAGCTCCCAGCCAAGGCCCTCTGGCCCACCGATCTGAACAAGATTCGCCCAGAGGTCGCAGCGGTCCAAGAGCCCTTCGGCAACGCAGTCCATGCCTGCCAACACGCCGATCTTCGGGGTCAGACCGTCGCGATCTTGGGCACCGGAACCATCGGCCTGTTCGCCGTCCTGATCGCGCGCGGACTGGGCGCTGGAAAGATCATCGGGGTCGAGGTCAACCCTCACAACACGGAGCTGGCCCGAAAGCTCGGCTGCGATGAGGTGCTGCACCCAGGCACCCCGGATCCCGAGCGCCCCTGGGCTAGCAGCGATGCACTGCACGACAAGATCATGGACCTGACCGACGGGGTCGGCGTCGACGTGGCCATGGAGATGTCCGGGTTCAACAGCTCCTTGAACAACGCCATCCGCATCGCCCGCAGAGGGGGCCACGTCGTGGCCTTTGGGGTCAAAAACGGCGACGCCCACATCGAGGATTTCCACCGGGTGGTCATGAACGGCCTGACCATGCACGGCGTGGTGGGCCGACAGATCTTCGGGACCTGGGAGATCACCAAGAGCCTTCTGGAGACCCACTCCAACGGTATCCAAGACGCCGTCTGGAAGCACATCCTGAACGAAGGAAAGGGCACCATGGTGGATATCAAGGACTTTGAAAAGGCCAGCTTTGAGAAGATGATATCCAACAACCCCAAGGCGCTGATTCGCTTCGCCGGCCACTGATGCGCGCCGCCCGGCTGCACGCCTATGGCGCGCAGCTGGTGCTAGGGGACCTGCCGGAGCCAACGCCGGGTCCCAGGGACCTGTTGGTTCAGATCCACGCCAGCTCGATCAAGCCGATTGACTTTAAGATTCACGCCGGCGGTCAGCGCGCCTTTGTGCGACTGGCGCTCCCCTGGATCACAGGCCTGGACCTGAGCTGCACCGTGCTGGCCGCGGGCTCCCAGGTCCAAGGCTTCCAGGTCGGAGACGCGGTCTACATCTCACCGACCCACAAACGCCCGGGTACCTTCGCTGAGCGGGTCGCGGTCGATCAAGATCAGGTCGCCCTCAAGCCGCCCAGCCTGAGCCACACGGAATCTGCAAGCTTGCCCTTGGTGTTCCAGACCGCTTGGGCATCTCTCATGCCGGCGCTGACCCGCCCCCCAGGACAGCGCGTGTTCATCCAAGCCGGCTCCGGGGGCGTAGGCACGGTGGCCATCCAGCTGGCCAAGCACAGGCGCGTGGCCAGGTGGTCGTCGAGATGCCGGCAGCCACTTAGACGGCCTGCTGCGGGATGAGCTCATCCAGTATCGATTTGAGCTTGGCGTAGTCCACCGGCTTGGTCTGATATCGGTCCATGCCAGCAGCAAGCGCGCGTTCCGCGTCGCCAGCCAAGGCGTTGGCACTCAGACCCATGATGGGCAGTTCACAGCCCATTTTCCGCAAGCGTCGCGTGGCTTGGTAGCCATCCATGATTGGCATCTGGCAGTCCATGATGATCAACTGAGCACCCGCAACGCGGTCCAAGGCCTCCTGGCCGTTGCGAGCCAAGACCACTCCGAAACCCAGGGTCTCGAGCTTGTGCCGGAGGACCATCTGGTTGACCAAGTTGTCCTCGACAACAAGGACAAGGCCCACTTTTGGCGCCTGCTGGCTCCGGGGCATCCGCTGCTGGGTCCCAAGCGCCAAGGCAAAGAGGACCTCCTGCTCAATGGGCGTGCTCAGAACCTCAAAGTCCAACTCTCGGGCCCGCTCACGAGCCCTCTCATCGGCAAGAGGGATCAGCGCCACAAGACGTCCCTCGACCACCAAGCCTTCGAGCTGCGCGACGTTCCCAAAGACCAGCTTCGCGTTTAGGGGGCTCTCCACGCTGATTCCTGGCATGCGGGCGCAGAACTCCTCTCGCTCCAGAGCTGTGCCCTCGACCAGGGCAGCTTGGAGGTGCAAGCGGGGGCTTGCCGAGCCCTCGAAGGGCAGGGGCAAACAGACCTTGAAGGAGCTTCCCTGACCCGGCATGCTATCCAGCTGGATGCTGCCACCCATTGCGCCTACCAGCTCCTCGGTGATGCTCAGGCCCAAGCCGGTGCCTCCGAAGCGACGGGTCGTAGAGTCATCGGCCTGCACAAAGGGTTGAAAGAGCGCAGCCTGCCGATCCGGCGAGATGCCAATACCCGTGTCCTGCACCTGAATGATGAGGTTTTCCTGTCCATAGATCCGCACTGAAACCGAGCCTGAGTCAGTGAACTTGACCGCGTTGCCTAGAAGGTTCATGACCACCTGGCGCACCCTGGTCTCGTCCCCGACCACACAAGAGGGCATGTCCGGATCTGGAATCAGAGCCAGCTCCAGGCCCTTGCTGTAGGCCTGTAGAGCGACAGCTCTCAAACAGCTCTCCACCATGGGCAGTACCTCAAAGGCCCGCTCCTCCAGGGTCATCTCGCCTGCATCGATCTTGGCAAAGTCCAGCACATCGCCGATCAGCTCCAGTAGGCCCTGCCCGCTACTTCGTAGAGTCTCGACGTAGTGCTGCTGGGTCTCGTCCAGTACGGTGTGGTCCAGGAGCTCAGCCATTCCCAAGACCCCGTTCAAGGGCGTACGCAGCTCGTGACTCATGTTGGCTATAAAGCGGGTGCGGACCTTGGAGACAATCCGGATCTGCACCAGTGCAGCGTCCAAGGTCTCATTGCCCAAACGCAGTGCATCTCTGGTCCTCATTAGGGCCTTGGCGGTCTCGGTTTGACGCATCATGCTCAGCACGCCCAGACCCAGAGACTGGACGAACAGCGCGTAGGGAAAGATGCCGGGTGCATCGATGATCTTGAGCCCGTCTAAGATCTCCAGGCTGCCGATCAACACGTAGGTCGTGTAGGTCGCAATGCTGAAGAACTTGAAGGTGCCTTGGGTCCTGCCCTTGACCAAGACGTAGAAGAGGGTCGGGTAGGCCACCCAGATCAGAATCATCATGGGGATGACCAGCGGGCCCGCCTCAAAGCCAAAGTACCGACCGCCCAACAAGCCCGTACGGCGGAACCCCTCTTCGACCACAAAGGCCTCAGTGAAAGGCGCAACCAAGGCCAGGCCGCCAAAGGCCAAGAAGCAGGCCGCTTGAGCGCGTCGCCAGGCTTCACCTTGGGCCAAGAGCACCCCAATTCGGAACAGCACCGGTATGAGCAACAGGACCGCGAAAAAGCTCCACTTCAGGCAGGCCTTGGCCACCGTCAAGTCCTGGGTGCCCATCTGGATGCCGCGCAAACCAATGGCAACCCCACATAAGATCGACCAGAGCACCACCCAGGGCTCCAAGCTACCGGTCCGCCCCCGCAGGAGCCAACCGACCATGTGGTAAAAACCAACAAAGCTCGTAGCACCGACTATAATGGCCAGGACTACGATCTCTAAGGTGGCGCTCCCATCGGTGAACACACTGCACTCCAGCACACCCATCGGATCCGGGCCGGCTGCATTATAGGCTTTCACCGACGCGCCCTCACTGCGGTCACCGAACTCAACCCAGCAGCATGCGCCCAGCAGCCAGAAGGCCGCTCCCGCACAACGCCACCAGCTGCAGGCGACTCATTGAGCGGCCGTGGAGCCGGGTACTCAACGCGCGACCGGCCAAGTTCCCCAACAACACCCCGGCAGCCAGCAACAAGCCGGGCCCCAGCCCTTGAACGCTGCCGCTCAGAGCATACCCAGCCCAGCGGGTCGCGTGCAGCGTCACCCCAAGGGCGGCCAGGGCCGCCACATAGGGGGTGCCAGTCAGGCCTCGGGCGACAAAGAAGGGACCAACAATGGCCCCAGCGCCCGATCCCACGGCTCCAAAGACACCTCCCAGAGCGCCAACCCAGACTCCCAAGTTCGCTGGCGGCTCCCATTTCATCCAGCCTGCGCTCTTCGCAAGGCTCAGGCCTACGGCGACCAGCAACAAGGCGCCCAAGAATGGAGTGGGCACCCGTCCGGCCAACCAGGCGCCGAGCAGAGCGACCGGCACCACACCGGCCATGACCGGGAGAAGCAAGCGCCAGGGAGCCTGACGGCGAAACATCCAGAGGCGGTGGGCGTTGCCAAAGAGCAGACCGGGTGCGGTCCAGACCAGAGCCTCCATGGGCCCAAATAGCAGGGAGACCAGAGCGAGCATCAGCAGCCCGCCGCCCATACCGGCCACGGTCGTCAGTCCGCCTGCTATCAGCCCTAAGCCGAGCAGAACTGGGCCTCCCAAACCGGGGAGCGCACCCCAAAGTTCCGGGGACATACAACACCTCCGGCGGGGGCCCGGGAAAGAGTGGAAGGGGCCGCCGCCACGCTTTGAAGGTAGAAGCCGAGACGCCATAGGTCCAATCGATTATTTGAGGCTCTGCCATCAGGATTTTCTATGCTTGATCCCCTGCACCACCTTCTGCTCGTCGCCGAGCACGGCAGCTTCACGGAAGCCGCCCGCCGCGCGCACCTCAGCCAGCCTGCCCTGAGCGCATCCATCAAGAAGTTAGAAGACGCCTTGGGGGCACCGCTTCTGCACCGCCTGCCCAGAGGAGCCAAGCCCACCGCAGCCGGCTTGGTCCTGCTCCCACACGCCAGAGCGGCCCTGGGCGCGGTGGCCTCTGGCCGGCAGGCTGTACGGGCTCTTCAAGGCTTGGAGCGTGGCCAGGTGCGCATTGCTGCGGGCGCCACCGCCTGCACCTACCTGTTGCCCGACGTGCTGGCGGAGTTCCACCGTCGGCATCCAGCCATTACCCTGCGCGTACGCGAGACCTGGACCCCGCGCATCAACGAAGCGGTGCGCGATGGAGAGGTGGACCTGGGCATCACACAAGGGCTCCCAGGGGACCTGCCTGGGGTGCCTTGGATGCTGGACAAGCTCAGCTTGGTGGCTGCGCCAAGTCTGGCCTCTCGCTTGAAGAAAGGTCATATTCAAGCTGGAACACCGCTGATCACTTTCGCTCTTGGGGCTGCCATGCGTAGCCTGAGCGATCGCTACTTGCCCCAGGCCGAGGTCATCGTGGAGCTTGGCAGCATCGCGGCGGTGAAGGGCCACGTGCGCGCTGGTTTAGGGGTGGCTCTGCTCAGCCATGTGGCTGTGGCGACGGATCTGGCGATGGGCCGGCTGGTGGCGTTGGAGAGCGGGCAGCTGCCAGAGTCGCGGCAACTCTCCGTGGTTCATATGGGCGCCGAGCGTCTGCCTCCCGCGGGTCTTGCGCTCCTTGAACTGCTGAAGATCTGGCCCCACTTGGCTACGCAAAAAACAGATACAACCAGGTCAATATAAGACCGATAGCCATTGGAACGCTCAGCTGCAGAGCCTGGCGAGCAGCTACGGGACGGCGCTTCCTCCAGAACCACCACAGCGTCAGCCCCACCAGGGGGGTGGCGAGCAGGTTGACTGCAAAAAGCGTGGCGAGTCGCCGAACGGAAATGGGCTCGTCCGGATCATGGTGTTCTCCGACACGGGTGTGGGGGACCGGGTTCAGCGCGTCCCGGGCCTCTGCCAAGACCTCGGGGCTGGGACGGGGAAAGGTCCCGGCTGCAATCCGCGCGCTGGCCTCCTCCAGCTCCTCTTGGCCCAGATGACTGGGAGAGAGCAACCACGAAATCAGGCGCTCATCGCCCACCGGCTTTTGTCCGCAGGCCCGACAGGAGCCCATGGGCCGGTCCTTATCTTGGCCACATGAGAAACAGACGGCGTTCATCGCAGGCTCACCTCTGGGGGAAGCGGGTCATGCTGCGCGGCACGGCGACCGTCTCCGAGGACTGGATCGGATGCCCTTGGCTGCGGGACAAGAGCAGCACCTGCTCCAAGGGGCCACCCGCCAGCTCCAACAGGCCCTTGAGCCAGCGCTCCACCTGGGGTGCACGCTCCAGCATCAAGCCCGGGCGCTCGATGATCAGGACCTCGCACGGGTCCAAGTAGACCTCGCACAGCAGCGCCAGGACCTCCCATACTCCTGGCCCCATGGCGTCTACGGGAACCAGCTCCTTTCCCAAAGCCAGCCAGCTTGCCTCCCCCTCCTCGACGATCTGCAGCGTTCCCAAAGAGAAAGGCGCGCGCACCAAAGCGGCTCGGATCTGCTCCATGGCCAAGCGGTGGATGGGGTCTGATGAGCGGTCGGCGGCCAGAAGCTGTGCGCTTACGTCCCGGGCTGACCGCGCCACGATCCCTCGGTGGGCCATGCCACGCAAAAGCGGGCGCAGGGCCTTGAAGGCCGCGCTGGAGGTGGGCACGTCCAGCTGGCCCAAGCGAAGCCCGTTGATCGCACAGGAGCCCACGCTCAGGTCCCGGGTGAACACCCAGCCCACTTTGAGCTCCAGGGTCAGCAACGAGGGACCAAAGGCCTCGGTCAAGACAGGATCCTTGAACGCCAACTCTCGGAGCATCGCGAACTGCGGCGGATCCAGCTCCAGTAGCAGCGTCGCGCTCACTACCCGCGCAGACTCCGCATCCACGATTCCCCTCAGACGTCCCGGGTTCTCAAACACGAACTCGTCGCTCAGACCGGTCTTGGATTCCAGGGCCTGAACCCCCACGCCATGCTCTCCAAAGAAGCGTACGGCGTCCTGAGGGTCAAACGCGCTCAGCGCCAGACCCAGAGCCATACGCACCGAACAGCGCTCCGAGACACTGCCACGCAGCCTGGCCAGCCGCTCCAAGTCACCGACCCGGAAGCTTGGCAGTCCGACCACACCCTGAAGGGCGAATCCCTTGATGTACACGCCACTCCTTCAACCCGGGCCCGATGGATCCGATGGGTTGGTGAAGTGACTAGCGCGCCGACGTGCGCGGAGCCAGGAGTCCCCAATGAGCGCCCCACCTCTGATCGACGCAATCGCCATTCAAGCCCACCTGCACCGAATGGCCGAGCGCTTGCGCGGGTCCGTCTTGAGCATGGGCACCACCCAGGTCTTCGGTCAGCTGGGCTACCCCAACTCAGAGCTGGGTCAGCAGAGCTTTCAGGTGGACCCCAATGTGCTGCCCCTGATCAAAGAGCCGCGTGAGGGACAGACCCTCCAGGTTCGCTACGAGACCAGCAGCGCCGGCTACAGCTTCATGACGACGTACCTGGGCCCCTACTGCGATGGTCTGTGGCGCCTAGCCATCCCCAAGAACGTCGACTGCCTCTGGGAACGCCGCCACCAGCGCCTCAAGGTCCAAGCGCTCTTTCGCCCCAGCCATCACTCGGCCAGGTACCAGCAGGTCAACGAGGTCTCCGAGGGTGGGTTCTCGATCTTGATGGGTCCCAAGAGCGCGCTAACCGTGGATATGCAGATTCAAGGGATCCTGTCGGTCAGGCAGCTGCTCCCGATCACCGTTTTTGCGAAGGTCCGACGGATCGAGGGCGGCAAAGAAGGCCAAATCGCCGGCTGCTCTTTCGAGGACATCGACTCCAGCGACCGAGCGCAGATCCAAGCCCTGATACGCAGCCTGCTTGGATAGGTGTAGTCTACCAGCCCATGATTCTGGTCCTGCTCCACACCGTCACCGCCCTAGCTGGACCCACGGTGGGTCTTGAGCTGCTCCCGGGCACCGACCCCCTGCAGACTCAAGAGATGAGCCCCCAGGTGGATCAGATCCATCAGCTCCTGCGCCCTCCGCTGAGCGCATGGGTCGGCCTGGAGCGGCAGAAGTGGACTTGGCAGCTCTCTCTGGGGGCTGCCAGACAGCTCAGCACCCGCTGGGACGCCGGACAAGCACGCCGCTATGCGATCACGGCCTTTCGACCCGGTGTAGAGGCCCAACGTCGCTGGGATCAAGAACAAGCACTTCGACCCAACCCCTTCGCTGCCGCCGGTCTCTGGGGCGTGGTCCCCATCGTTCGGGATCGCAGCAGCGCCTACGGTCCAGCCGAGCAACAGGCCGCCAACGAGAGCGCACGCGGGGTCATGGCGCAGGTGGGTGGCGTTGGGATTCGCTTGGGCGGCGGGTTAGATCTCCCGTTGAACGAGACCCTCAGCGTTGGCGCAGCTGCCTACTGGTCCCTTTGGCGAGGCCAAGCTGTAGACGAGGACGCCTGGAGCACCTCGGCGCTGGGCTGGAGCGAGGTCGTGTTCAGAGCGTCACTTCGCCTCTGACTCGTCAGCCAACACTTCGTCCCGAACACATCGCCGACGAACCACTGCTGGGCCGCCGCTGAGGCTTGCGAAGCAGGGTCACCGTGTTAACTGCGCCGCCCCGTACGAGTGGACCTCTCAACCGCTGGTCTCCAATGACTTCTGGCTTCCTCCTCCTCGCTTCCACCGCGCATGCGAGCGGAAGTATGTCACTGCTCCCGGACCCGATCCTTACGGGCCTGCAGGCGATTCCCTTCCTGGCTTCCCTGGCTGTGCTGCACTTCGTGCTGTTCAAGCCCATGTTGGCCTACCTACAGGGACGTGACCAAGTCACGGTCGGCGCCAACGAAGAGGCGTCCCGCTTGGAGCAAGAGGCAGACGCCCGGCTCGAAGAGTACGAGACCCGCTTGTCCCAAGCCAGGGCAGATATGCAGGCCTACGCGGCCGAGCACCGCCACGCCGCCGCCAAAGAGCGCGAGGCAGCCATCGCCGCTGCCCGTGCCGAGACCGAGGTCGTAAAGGCCCAGGCCATCGCCGCACTGCAGGCTGAGGTAGAGCTGGCGTCCCGCGAGCTGGACTCCCTGGGCCGCGCCCTGGGCGAAGACATCACCCAATCGGTCCTCGGACCGCAGCCACAAGCCTAAGGAGTACGCATGCGTAGAATCCTCAAGGGCCTCACTCCCTACGTGGCCACCCTGCCGCTGCTGCTCATCTCAGGTGCAGCGTTCGCCTCTGGTGGGGACAATGCTTGCGCGGAGGGACTCGACGGCTCCTGCTGGCAGGCCATTGGCATTCACTCCGCCAACTTCCTGCTCTTCTTCGTCTTCCTGTTCTTTGTGGCCCGCAAGCCCGTCCGGGAAGCACTGCGGCAGCGCCAAGCCCAGGTCAAGCAGGACATCGACGACGCCAACGCAGCCCGCAAGGCCGCCCAAGAGCGCTTCGACGGACTCGAGGCCCGCTTGGCGCGCTTTGAGCAAGAAGTGGAAGAGATGAAAGCTGTGGCAAAGACCTC
>JBLHMA010000111.1:0-13867 GCA_047621545.1 Cognaticolwellia sp.
TTCTGGGAGGAGGCCCGCGATGGGCCCCGGGTGGGCTGGTGCCGGAGCGGCGACGGCCGGGTTCACACCAGCGAATCCATGACGCTGCGGGTCCCAGGCAGCGCCCAAGGCGGGTGGACCCTACGCCTGGAGGACGCCAGCACCGAGACGGTCTGGTGGATGGGACTTCACGAGCAGCCCAGAGAGCTGACCTGGGTGCGGGACCTGGAGCAAGGGAGGGGCCTGATGCGTGAAGACCGCTGCCTGAGCTGGGGACTGGTTGATCCAAGGGGCCAGATAGAGCGCACCGGAGAGTTCCCATGCGAGAGCCGCGAGGATGCGCCGGGTTGCAGCGCTGTGGGTGGACGCTCTGGCCTTGTTGGCGGGGTGCTGCTCTTCGCGCTGCTGCTCCGCCGACCAGGCCAAACCGGCCGAGGCCCGAGCGCTCAGGCGTCCTGAATCAGCGCCAGGTACTCCGCCTCCGTCATCACCTGAACCCCAGCCTTCTCGGCCTTGCCCACCTTTCCTGGGCTGGCTTTCTCGCCAATGACGAGCAGGTCCAGGTTCTTGGAGACCCCGCTTGCGAGCACCGCGCCCAGCGCCTTGGCCCGGGTCTGCATGTCGTCCCGGGTGCCTTGAAGCATCTTGCCGGTGAACAGCAGACGCTTGCCTGCGATGGGGCTCTCAACCTGCACCTTTTCCCCGTCCAGCTCGGTCGGCTCCAGGTTGAAGCCCAGTTCCAGCATCGAGTAGATGACCGGCCAACGCCGGGCCAAGCCCTTGGTGATGCTCTGCGAGGTGATCTCGCCAAAGCCCTTCACCGCCAGAATCTGCTGGGCTGTGACCTGGTCCAAACCCCTTAAAGGGAAGGTGCGAAGCAGTTTTCGGGAGTCCCCTATACCCAAGTCAGGGATGCCGAATGCAGCCAGCCAGCGGGCGTCTTCGATGGGGGTACTGCGTGAGATCTGCAAGGCGTCCAAGAGGTTCTGGGTCTGACCCGGACCAAACGCCATCGAGAGCAGCTCGCGCTCTTGCAAGGCGTAGATCTTGGGCAGAGTGCGGAAGTCGTGCTGAACCAAGGTCTCGATGGTGACCGGGCCAAAGTTGTCCGCGGTCTTGAGGGTTCGGAACCAGTGGCGCAGGCCGGCGTGCACCTGGGCATCGCAGTCCATGCCGTTTTCACAGACCAGAAAGTCGTTCCTCCAGACCAGCTCCGTGCTGCAGGACGGGCAGACCTCCGCCAAGTCCGGCTCGACCGCTTGGAGCACGGTCTCCAGCTTGGGAATGACCTCGCCCGAGCGGCTGATCTCAATCTCAGCCCCCGGCCCAATACCCCTGTCGCGAATGATGCCAGCGTTGTGGGCGGTGACCCTGGAGATGGTGGCGCCGCTCACGCGAACGGGCTCTACCTGCATCACCGGGGTGACATTTCCAGTGCGCCCGGTCTGCCAGATCACTTGCTGAACAGTGGTGTGTGCGAGCTGGCCGCGCTCCTTGAGTGCGATCTGCCAGCGGTGGTGGTGGGAAGTGGCCCCCATGTACTCGCGCAGGGCGTCCCCCAGCGCTTCGACCACCATGCCGTCCAGGGGGTAGTCGACCTTGGTCTTAAGGTCTGCGGCGATCTCACTGCTCCGCTTGAGCAGCTCTTCCGCGGAACCCTGCCAATCGGCCAGCTGGGTGTAGGGCACAAAGTGTACGACCTGGGAGTCCAAGGCACGCTGCGCGTTCTCGTTGACCACATCGGCCTTGACGATGCCCACCGCCACATTCCGGGGGTGGTCGAAGATCTCCGAGAGGTGCTCGTCGAACCAGGATTCCCGGAGCACGATCTCACCGACACCCTGGCCTCGACCGCCGATGGGAATCAGCCCCTTGGCGAAGGCGGAGGTGATGTCGTAGCCAACGCGGCCGTTGCCCCGTGTGGCCAAGACCCCCGCTTCATCCCTACCGGCCAGACCGTCCAGCTTGGGGGTCATGCGAAAGGTCACTTCACCAAAGCCGAGCTCGATGGACGCCTTGCGCACCCGCTCCACCCAGCGCTCCAAGTCCTCAACGGTGTAGGACTTCTCGGTGCTCAACATGGGAGCGCTGTGGCGAACCTGGTCCTTGATGGGCAGGCTCTCCTCTTCCACGGCGCCCAAGAACGCGTGCTCGGGATCCAGCTCGCGCAGCGCCTCCGTGAGCTCGTCATAGGCGGTGTCGCTCATCTTGGGCTCACCGGCTCGGTACGCCGCGTTCGCTTCTTCCAGCCTCTTGGCCAGGTGGTCGATCTTGGCCTGTGCTTGGCTCATGGCGCGGCCTCCCAGCCCTTCTTGATGTTCTTGACGATCAAGCCCTCGGCGAGCGCGTCGGCCAGAACCCGGGTTGGGGCCAGCTTGACCTCGCGCTTGAGAGGGTCTTTTCGGCCTGCGCTGTAGTCCGTCCAGTGAACGACAAAGGCCGAGAACCCGGGGTCCATCTCTTCCTTGTTCGTCTTCCAGACCACCAGCTTGCGAACCCCCAGCGAGCCTTTGGTGGTCTTGGTCCACACCTCCCGTCGCACGATGCTGCTCTCGGGCAGATCCAAGACCTGGGCTACGGCCGCAGACTCGGAGAGCTCCACGCGCTCCAGGACCTGGGCCAAGCGGATGTCATGGGCGTCGACCACCTTGTCTGGACGGCGCTTCTGAAAGACCGGGTGCAGGATGCTCACCCCGGGCATGGGCCGAATGGCGCTCCAGCCGGACTCCGCGTCGAAGGAGATGACCATGCGCTGGATGGGCTGTCCGCCGCCGTCTTCGCTTTGGATGTCAGTGACCCGGACCTGGATCACCTGTTCTGGCTGCACGAAGCGGTAGAGCGCGCCGGAGCTGCTGGGGTAGCGATACGCCGTCGAGGCCACCTTGGGGCTCAGCTCCTGGTAGAAAGCCGCGCGCTCCGCGTCCCCGCCAAAGTTGCCGCAGCTGCCGATAATCTGCAGCTGTCGGTCGGTGCGCATGCAGGCCAAGAGCACGCTGCGTACAAGCATCTGCCCGTCGTCCCCTTCTCGCTCGGTGAATCCGATCACGACCGCGTCCAGGTCAAAGGCCGGCTTGACCTTGTAGGTGCGCTGGTCTGCAGTGCGAACCACCAAACCCTCGGCCTTGCCGTCGATGACCTTCTCTTGGAACATCTTGGCCACAGCGTCGGGGCCACTCAAGCGCTCGGTGGGGATGAGCTGGGCGCGCTTGCCCTGGCCTACAAGGCGCGCAAGCACCGGCCAGCGCGCGACGTACTCGCCGGCAGCCAAGGGCTCCTCAGCGTCGCCTCCCCTGTACAGGTCAAAGATGTAGAAGCCCAGGCGGCTGACCTGTGCAGCCTCGCCCCCTGCCAATGCGGAGCCCACATCTCCGGAGCGTGGGCGACCTTCACGGCGCAGCGCGAAGAGCTCTCCGGCCAGCAATGTTCGACCGCTGCACTTGGGCGCAATGCGCTCCTTAATCTCCTGAATCAAGGGAAGGTCCCCGTAGATGACCCGGTTTCGGTGGGAGATCAGGCAGACCTCCCCGTCTTCGATGACAGCGATCCAGAGGTGGCCGTCGATCTTTGGCGAGGTCCAGAGTTCGCCGTGGGGAAGCTCGGGGATCTCTTCGGCGACCATGGCGCGGTAGCGGGCCGAGGTGCGCTTGTAGCCGACGGCGAGCGCGGCCAACTCGGGGTCGGTGACGCTGCCCTCGGGACAGAGAAAAGCACCAGGGCCCAGGGCTTTGGCCTGGCTGCGGGCAATAAAGTCCAAGGACATCAGCTCTCCTCCGTGGGGCGCTTCAATTCCATGTTCGAGAGGTGCAGCAGGAGCAGGTAGCGCTCGCCGTCGACACGTCCCTCCAAAAAGCCACGATAGGGGCTGCCGTTCACCTGAAAGACCAGGGGGTCTCTGCCCTTTGCTCCGGCCCCCACCAGAACCATCGCGTCGGCCTGGTCCAGCAGCTTGGCCATTGCGAAGAGGTAGTCGTAGCTGAGACCATCCACGTGCTGCACCTGCATGCTGCGAGAGAGCAGAAAGCGACCCACAACCTGGCCACGGGCCATCTCGCGCCCAGTCCAGCGAATGGGCAGCTCATCGTTGACGTTGGCCGGGGTGTCCAGAGGCGCCCGACGCTCCTTCTCCTCGCCATCGGGGCCCAGCAGGACCTCGATGACCTGGGGGGCCGCATAGAGCACCTCCCCAGAAGCGGAGAGCTGGACCACATTGGTGGAGCCTATCTCTCGGCCCACCTTCTCCAGGTCAATCTCGGGGTCGCCGTCCACCAGGGCTTGACCGTAGTGGTCTCCTAACTTGGCTTGGAGCGCGCTGTGCAGTCCCTTCTCACCCGAGGAGAGGTACCGGCGAAACACTACTTCAGCGCCCCCAGCCAGACCCTTTTGCGGGGGCTTTTCGGTCTTGAGGGGAGCGAATAGCACCGTGGCGTCTCGGCCCTCGGCGTTGCTCAGATGTAGTTTGCGGAGTTGAGGCATTGGGGCTCCTAAAACATTCCGAAGTCGAGGCTGTCGTCGTCTTCGGTGTCCTCGTCCGCGTCGATGGGCGGCAAGGTGTCCAGCTCGGACCATGTGAAGAGAATCGGCCGTCCAATCAGAGCGAAGAGGCCCTCGTCGTTCATCACGACAAAGCCCTTCTCCGACTTGAAATCGGCACGATAGTTAAAGTCAAAAGCCAGGACTTGGCCGTTCTTCAGGGCATCGTGCATTTGCGGGTCCAGGTCTTCAGGCTCCAGCATGTACACCGCATGAACTCGGGTGTCGCAGACCTGGACCGGGTCGACCACTTGAGCATCCTGGGCCACACCCAAGGTCGAGGCCACCGCATCCAGCGTGCCGCCCTGGGCATCCAAGCCCACCAGATCCCGGGTAGAGATCATGCATCCTTCCGCGTCGAAGTAGCCCTGAGCAGTCATGCCAGCGGTGATCAAGGTGCTGCCGTCAGCGGTCAAGGCCGCGCGGCTACAGGCTTGGCCATCGCTGTCCAAGAGCTGCCGCATCCGGCGGCCGTAGAGCTTGGAACGATCCAGCTTGGAGAAGCCAAAGGCGCTCTCGGCGCCCTTGTAGGACAAGACGATCTGACGGGCTGCCACGTGCACTCCTGGTGTCGTTCTCACCTATTGCCCTGGGGACAGGGTGCCAGTGGGAAGCTGTTGCAGGCTTGGAACGCCCGAACACTGGCTACCTTACGCATTCCTGCGTTAGCCTTGCGCGGTGACGGCTGAACTCATCAAACAACGCGACTCATGGCGAGTCTGGGTGACGATCAGCAGCTGGTCCTTGGGATTCAGTATGCTCCTCAATGGCATCCTTGCCGTGGTCGGTGGCTGGCTGGGCTTGTTCCTGACAGGGCCCTTGATGTTGCTGGCTACTGGAGCCGGCTTGGCCGCCACGATCACAGCCAAAGACAGCTACCAGGCTGGACGAACCCAAGGCGCGATCTTCGGGGTGGTCTGGAGCATTGGCCTGACTCTGTGGCCCCTTCTGGCGTTTCTGGGCTGGATCTTCCAAGACTGAAACGGCGCTCTCCGGTCTCTGAAACAGCAGGGGCACGCTGAATCCCTCCGCCGGTGTCTCGTCTATGCAGACAGACCCTTAGGAGAGACGCCATGCGCCGCATCCTCGAAGCCTTTGCTGCGACGTCCGTCCCCACAGGGACCTTCCTGCTCCTGATGGGGATGGGTTCCATGGGCGCCACCCCAGGCCTGGGCTCGGTCATGACAGAGGAGCCAGCGGAGCTCTGGGCCACGCTCTCGTTGCCCCCGCCTGTGGCGCTATATCTCGAGCTGGACACCCCCGACTCCATCGCCATCGAGACGGGTTCACCCGTCCCTGCACTCGAGACACAGGAGCCCGCAGCGCCAGCCCCAGCGGCAGGAGCCAACCCGCAGCCCGCTCCTAAAACACTGGCCGCTCCTAAAACACTGGCCGCTCCTAAAACACTGGCCGCTCCTAAAACACTGGCCGCAGCAGGCTCCGGGCGCATGCACCCCGTTGACGGCCACAAGCGGGGCAGCGCGGACAGAAGCTCAGATGCGGCGCCCAGCAACGTTCCCCCAAAGCGCTATGCGCCGGGCGCCAGCGACAGCCACAAGGCGCCGAAGAAGAAGGGTGGCAGCTGCATGGATCACACCGACGCCATCGTGCAGGTCTCCTCCCACAAGTGGACCGTGGAGCGCAGCTTCCTGGAGGCCCTGGCCAACGACCGTCAGGCCGCAAGCCGCCTGGCTGTGCTGACTTGGAACAACAGCACCAACGGCAAGGTCGACGGATTCAAGGTGCGCCGGGTGCGCTGCGGAAGCCCTCTGCACCAGGCTGGATTCCGCAACGGCGATGTGGTCCATGGGGTCAACGGCCACAAGGTGACCTCGCTGGCAGAAGCCATCTGGACCTATGGCCAGGTGCGCAGAGACCCCCAGCTCAAGGTCAACCTGACCCGCAAGGACGGATCCGCTGCAAAGCTCCGCTACACCGTGAAGTAGGCGGAGCCCTGCCCAACGAAGCACAGCTCAGCGAACGTGGAAGACCCAGACCCCAAAGCCGGACTCGTGGTAGCTGCAGTTTCCGTTGGCAGTGCAGTCATTCCAGCCCTCCTCAGGGGACGACATACCGGTCCAGAAGCTGTGGGTCAGGTCGTTGAGTACGGTGGTCGAGCCGTAGGGCAGCGTTGCGTATCCAGCACCACTGTGGGCACAGCCGCTACAACTTACCCCGCTCAAGCTGTATCCCCAGGGGTTGCCCGACTGGGTGTATTGGAGGGCGCTGCTGCCATTCCAACCCACGTTGGCCTGGACATAGGTGTTGCCGTAGCCATTGTCGTCGCTAATGACGGTCAGGACATCCCCGGTCAAGTTGGTGAAGGTGCGGGCAGCACTGGAGTCGCTGAACCACTCGGTGAAGAGGTTGCCGCTGAAGGTGCCCGACTTCTCTAGGTCGTAGACAGAATTCTTGGTGTTGACTCCGTAGTTATTCCCGTAGTTCCAGCTCTTCCACTCCACCCAGGTCTCCGTCTGGCTGCCCATCAAGCGGCAGAACTGACCGTAGTTCAGGTCCTCGGAGTTGTTCCAAGAGTCCGTGGTGCTCGCCGGTGCGTCCCCCTCAAAGACGTAGTTGTTGTCTGAGTTCAAGCGGGCCTGGAAAGCGTACATGTCCTCGTCGTGCATCATCTCCAGGGGCACGTAGCCCTTGGTGAGCGCGGCACAGCGGGTCCAGCCGCCGCCGTCTTCGTCCTGGTCACAGTAGACCTCGATGGGATCCTCGCCTGTAGACACGCCATCCGGGTCGATGACGTAGCTGCCCGAGGTGGTCCAGCCGTCGTCGTAGAGCTCCTGGCAGTCCGCCTCGCAGCCATTGCTCGGGTATACATCCGAGTCGCTGTCCAGACAGTCGCCGTCGTCTTCGGCGTAGCCTGTGGGCACGGAGCAGGCGGTGCTCGTGCTCGACGCGTCGCCGTAGCCGTCCCCATCGGCGTCCGCATAGTAGGTCTCCCCGTCGATGGCGCTGTCATCGTCGGTCAAGCCGTCGCAGTCGTTGTCCACGGAATCGCAGACCTCGGAGGCGGCAGGACTCACGGTGCTCTCGGAGTCATCACAGTCGCTGGCGTCGGCCACGTAGCCGGTGGGCTGGTCACAGGCATCGACGCTGGTCCCCCCCTCTTCGCCGTAGCCATCGGAGTCCGCATCGGGGTACCAGGCGGTGACATTGATCGCTGAGGAGTCATCGACGATGCCGTCGCAGTCGTTGTCCAGGCCATCGCAGACCTCGTAGCTGCCGGGGTTGGTCTTGGCGTTGGCGTCGTCGCAGTCGCTGCTGTTCTCGACGTAGGTGCTGGGCCGCTCGCAGGCGTCCTGGGTAGTGCTCAGGTCGCCGTAGCCGTCCGCGTCTGCATCGGCGTAGTAGGTGGTCTGGTCGATAGCCGTAGTGTCCACGTCGCCGTCACAGTCGTTGTCCACGCCATCGCAGGTCTCGGTGTTGCCCGGGTACGAGGACGCGTTCAGGTCGTCGCAGTCCGTGTTGTCGGCGACGAAACCCAGGGGCTGATCACAGGCCGCCTCAAAGATGCGTGCGTCCCCATATCCATCCGCGTCCGCGTCTTGGTAGTAGGTGCCTGCGTCCGAAGCCGAGTCGTCGACCAGCCCATTGCAGTCGTTGTCCACATCGTCGCAGGTCTCAGTGCCGTCGGGGTTTGCGCTGGCCAGACTGTCATCGCAGTCCTCGCAGGCCGCAAAGCCGTCCCCATCGCCATCAGCGTAGCCCACGCTGCCATCACAGTTGTAGTCGGCAGGGTCCGCACAGTCGGCCTCTGCTGCACCGGGGTGAAAGGCCGGGTCGGCGTCGTCGCAGTCGTCCGCGTTGAGCACCCAGCCCAGGGGCGCCTCGCAGGACTCCTGGCTGACGTTGGCGTCGCCGTAGCCGTCGCCATCCGCGTCGGCGTAGAGCGTCTGACCCAGACCCTCGTCGACCTGCTCATCGCAGTTGTTGTCCACCCCATCGCAGACCTCTATCGCATCTGGGTTCACCCCAGCATCCAGGTCATTGCAGTCCACATCCACTGCAAAACCGTCGTTGTCGTCGTCGGCCAGGGCCACAGGAGCGGTGTCTTCGACGTCTTTGTCGCTGCGACAACCGGTGCTCAGGGCGAGGGAGAGTAAAACCGAGATCATGGGGCCTTCCTTGTCAGAGCAGCCACTCTACTCTGGTGCAAGCCCGTTGTATGTGCACATGAAGGGGTGCTGGCTGCTGCAGCGGTTGTCGTTCCACCGCCCGGTCGCGTAGTACCCCACCTCCATGCAGTCCTCGTCGTTGCCGGCGTTGTTCGGCTCTCCTGAGGCCCAGTTGGTGTACGACACCGCGCTCCCGTCGGCCCAGGTCCAGTTCCCTTCGCTCGCGTAGTCCGACAGCCCCGTCCAGAGGTCCACCTCAAAGGCTTCGGCGATGGCCGCGGCGGCTCTGTTCGTGTTGAATCCATCCACGGTCAACAAGTCCGTGTCCATCGCAATGCAGCTGTCTCGGGCGTTGAACCAGCTCAGGTGGTCCCCGCAGTACAGGAAGGGGCTGTCGTTGTAGCGCACGATCTCGCAGCTGCATTCTTCGACGCTGTCCGGCCCGTCTCCTGAGCAGTCCTGGTCCAGTCCGTCACAGAGCTCTTCGGCTCCCGGGTTGACCCCTGAGTCGGAGTCATCGCAGTCCTGGTTGTTGCGCGCGTAGCCTTCGGGGGGATCACCGCAAGCGTCTCGCTGCTCCGCGTGGTCGCCATACCCGTCGCCGTCACTGTCCATATAGTAGGTGTCGTAGTCGACCCCCTCGTCGACGGCGTCGTCGCAGTCGTTGTCCTGGCCATCACAGGCCTCTTGCGCGCCAGGAAAGGTCTCAGGGTCCCCGTCATCACAGTCGTTGCCGTCAAAGACAAAGCCCTGTTCAAAGACATCGCAGACTTGAATCGGCTCTCCGGCGCCCACGCCATCCCCGTCTTGGTCCACGTAGCCGTCCAGAAAGCTGCCCTCGTCGACGATGCCATCGCAGTCCTGGTCCTTGTCGTCACACACCTCGGGGTTCCCTGGAAAGAGCCCGGCGTTGTTGTCGTCGCAG
Source organism: Cognaticolwellia sp. (assembly GCA_047621545.1). Classification (GTDB taxonomy): domain Bacteria; phylum Myxococcota_A; class UBA796; order UBA796; family CAJQPC01; genus CAJQPC01. The sequence goes on from JBLHMA010000111.1 coordinate 9,562, forward strand.
TCCACGCCAGCCGGCACCCCGTCGCCGTCCCGATCTCCACCGGTCTGAACAATGGGCAGCGGGGCCAAGCAAGCGAGAAAGAAAAGCACCAACATGCCAGGAGTGTACAGCGGGATAGAATGGGTCATGGCAAGTGATGGCACTCGACTGGGACCCTTTCGCCTCACCCGCGTGATCGGACAAGGCGCCATGGGCGTGGTGTGGGCCGCCCAACACAGGGCGCGCGGCAAGGAAGTGGCGATAAAGCTGCTTCATGAGGGCTCCCTGCGTGACGACTGGGCCCTGGAGAGCTTCCAAAAAGAAGTGCGGGCGCAAGCAGGCCTCTCACATGCCGGAATCGTCACGGTCCTGGACCACGGCGTGGTGGACAACAAGACACCGGGTCTACCTGCCGGGGCGCCTTACTTGGTCATGGAGATCATCGATGGCGTACAGCTACATGGCTACACGGCGCGCATGTCGTGGTCCAGGTTGCGTGACGTGCTCTTTCAGCTCTTGGACGCTCTCTCTCACTCCCACGCCCGGGGCGTGATTCACCGGGACCTGAAACCCGGGAATGTGATTGTTCTTCGCAACCAAGGCCAGATCGCCACACCCACCGGACAGGACCCCTTCCGCGTCACCCTGACGGACTTTGGCTTGGCCCAAGCAGTGGACCGGGGCAGTCCAGCCGACGCTGTGGTGGCAGGAACACCTGCCTACATGGCCCCCGAGCAGCTCGATGGGCTCTGGCGCGACCAAGGCCCCTGGACCGATCTCTATGCTCTGGGCTGCTTGGCTTGGGGGCTGGCCACCGGCGATCCCCCCTTTGGGCGCCAGAAACAGGTGGCCGAGTTTCGAGACCTGCACCTACGGGCCAAACCGCCGGCCTTCAAGCCGGCCCATCCGGTCCCGGAGGGCTTCGAAGGCTGGCTTAGACGCCTGCTCGAGAAGCGCCCGGACAACCGCTTTAACCGCGCTGCCGAAGCCTCCTTTGCGCTTCTCGGTTTAGAAGGTGGACTGCGGCGCGGCACCCAGAACGCCTACGGAGAGCTCCTCCGCCGAGAGAGCCCTACCATCGTGCCGGAGTTGGGCCCCTCTCCCATCCTCTCGGGCCAGTCGCACTCGCTGCCCAACGACCAAGCCGCCCTTGAGGCCCTGATGACCCAGGCCATCGATGCCTTGGACGAGGCTACCGGTCTGCTTCCACTCAACGCCATCGAGCCCATGACGATGGAGAGCGAGCCACTGCCGCGTGTGCGCGTGCCCATGCCCGCGACCTGGCAGCACCCACGCCCCCCCGCTCGCCCTGAGCCCCTCCCGGGGGTTGGCCTGAACCTGGTTGCGATTCGCGAAGCCGAGGTCGTGGGCCGAGCAGCGGAGCGTGACGCCTTGTGGGCGGCGCTCTCCCAGGTGCATGGGGAGCTCTCTCAGCGGGCGGTGATCCTGGCCGGTCCAGCAGGCTGTGGGCGCACCCGCTTGGGCAGCTGGTTGGCTGAGAGAGCGGACGAGGTCGGAGCGGCCACCGTCCTGAGCGCCAGTCACATCCGCGGCGGCGGCGCCTTGGATGGGGTCACCGGCATGCTGGCCCGACACCTGCGCAGCGAAGGGCTCACCGCCGATGAACTCAAGGACCGCTTGCGGCCCTGGCGAGAACTGGCCGCGCCCATCGCGGAACTGGTTCACCCCACCGGCGAGGTGGTCTTCGCCTCCCCAAAAGAGCGCCACGGCGTGGTGCTGCGCTTCCTGGAGCGCCTCTCTCGGCCCCTGGGCCCAGACCAGAAAGCCGTGCCGGTCATCCTGGTGCTGGATGATGCCCACTGGAGCGCGGATGCCTTGGCTTTTGCGCAGATGGTCCTAAACAGCACCCGCTCCATCCCTGTGCTCTTGGTGATCACCACCCAAGACGAAGCACTCGGCGAGCTGCCGGCCGCTCGAGGCGCCTTGTCCGCACTGGCACGCAGCAGCAAGACCACCCACATTCGCGTCGAAGCTCTGGAGCCTGTGGCCCACCGTCGCTTGCTCCAAGAGATGCTGGGCATGGACCAAGCCCTGGTCGGTGCCATCGCAGAACGCACCGCTGGCAACCCCAAGTTCGCCATTCAGCTCATCGAGGACTGGGCGGAGCGGAACTTGCTCGAGGCCGCCAGCGGCGGATTCCGACTGCGGCGCGGCGTGAGCATGGACTTGCCCCGCGACCTTCAGACCGTCTGGCAAGAGCGGGTTCAGCGCGTGCTGGCCGAGAGCAGCGGCATGGCCTCGCAGGCGCTGGAGATCGCAGCCGTTCTCGGTGACGGTGTCTCCATCGACGAGTGGAAACAGGTCTGCGAGCAGGCCCGGATTCCTCTCCCCCCAGGGCTGCTCTCCCGCCTGAGTGAGCGACGCCTGATCCAGAGCAGCGAAGAGCACTTCCGCTTCTCGAATGCCATGCTCCGCGAGGCTCTGCTGAACCAAGCGCGCCAAGCGAAGCGAAGCCCAGGTTGGCACCAGGCCTGCGCGGCAGTGCTCATGCGTCGGCCGGACCATGGGGTCGGTGTGAGTGAGCGCTTGGGACGGCACCTGCTCCTGAGTGGACAGGCCGAGCCTGCCTTTGAGGTGCTGCTGGAAGGTGGAAAGCGCGCCATTGACCGTGCGGAGTTGGAGAGCGCCCACCGGCAGCTACAAGCGCGGGAGCGGGCCATGAAGCGCCTTCGCATTCCTGCCAATGACCCCCGCTGGGGACATGGATGGCTCACCCACGCCTTCCTGCTTTTCTTCGCCCGCCGCTATCCGGCCGGAGAGAAGTGGCTGGCCCGCGCGGAGGACGGTGCCCGGCTACATGGTTGGCGCCACGTGCGAGCCCATGCTTTGCGAGAGCGCAGCCGCTTTGAGCGCAGGGCACAGGACCTCCCCGCCGCCGCCAAGGCCTTGCGTGCGGCGCTCAGCTTGGCCCCCGATGATGACGAACTCGCAGCCAGCTCTCGCCTGGGGCTTGGCGCGGTCTTGCTGCTTCAAGGCAAGGTAGACCAAGCCAAGGCGCTGCTGGAGGAGGCCCACCAGTCCTACCAGTGGTCCGGCTCGGCCACCGGCATGGCCGACTGTGAGATCAACCTGGCCCGTTGCGCCATCCAGCAGGGCCGCCTGACCCAGGCCCAGGAGCATGTGGAGACCGCCCAGGGACTCTTCGAGCAGGCCTCGTCCAGCTGGAAGGCCGCCGAATGCCTCAACATGTTTGGCGAGATCAGCCGCGCACAGGGCGACCTGTCGCGGGCCGAGACCCTGTATCAGCAGGCCGCCCAGCGCCTGGAAGAGGTCGGCCACCCGGATCCCTACTGGCCCAGGGTCAACCTGGGCCTGGTCCTGGCCGCCCGCGGAGAGCACGCCCGTGCCCGCGCCCTGCTGGTCCCCAACCTGCGCGTCCTGGAGCATGGCCGCTCCCCAATGATGGCGGCCACCGTACATCTGGCGCTGCTCACCCCCACCGCTGCCATGGGCGAGTGGCAGCAATGGGACAGCCACCTTCAGGCCGCCGAGCGCATGTTGGAGAGCTCCGGCTTTGTCGACCTGGAGAACGCCAACCAGGCCCAGTGCGCTGGCCGGGCGGCTCTGGAGATGGGCAAGTTCACCCGCGCCCGAGAGGCCTTGCACATCGCCCTAAAGCAGTGGAAGGCGCTCAGTCGGGAAGACAAGGTCGGGGATGTTCGGGAGCTGCTGACGGACATGGGCGAGTAGGGCTGGCCAGAAACGACCCAACCCACGTCAGCCCTCAGTCCCGACGACGACGAATCAGAAGACCAAAGGCCAGGGCAAACAGACCCGCTGCAAAGGGAGCGCCCTCGCTGCCCAAGCTGGAGCAGCTGCAGCCCTTGTCGCTGTTGCCGAGACCGGTGTCACCGATGTCCTCGCAGTTCTCGTCCCAGCCAGGAGCGCCAGGGTAGATCTCTGCATCCTCGTCGTCGCAGTCCTCATCCAAGTTGTAGCCGTCGCCGTCCTGGTCGTCGTCTGCCCCATCGCAGTCTTGGTCGATACCGTCGTACCAGATCTCCTCGGCGTCGGGGTTGACCTCCGCGTTGGAGTCATCACAGTCATCGCCGCCGTCGCAGTCCACCGAGGCGAAGCGGTCGCCGTCTACATCGCATAGATCGCTTCCATCGCAGTCCTGATCGATGCCGTCATTGGGGAGCTCTGTCGCCCCAGGGTACGCGTCAGGATCGGTGTCGTCGCAGTCATCGCCTCCGGTGACGGTCCCCTCGCCGTCCCAGCCTTCGCTGTCCAGAGTGCAGATCGCGTAGCCGTCCAAGTCCCCATCGATCTCGTCCGTGCCAATCACGCCATCGCAGTCGTTGAG
>JBLHMA010000112.1:0-13633 GCA_047621545.1 Cognaticolwellia sp.
ATCCTGATGGAGGCGCGGGCACGAAACAGCGCCGACCTACAGGCCTTTCGCTCAGAGGTCCGAGCGGCCGCACGCCTGATCCACCCCGCCATCGCCAGCGTGCTGGACTACGGGGAGGTGGGCCCCGAGGATGCCAAGGAAGATCTGCCGCTCGGCTCCCCCTGGCTGGCGATGGAGCTGGGCCAAGGCACGCTGCACGCGCGCTGCGGACACCTGGACTGGCCCGCGATGCTGGCGGTGCTCGAGCAGCTCTTGGGCGCCCTGGCACACGCACACGCACACGGTCTGGTCCACCGGGACGTGAAACCCCGCAACCTGCTCCAGGTGGACGGCGCCTGGAAGCTGTCTGACTTTGGCCTGGCCCACGTGCTCTCCGAGCAGGACGACAGCCGCATCATCGGCACCCCCCGCTACATGGCGCCTGAGCACTTCGCGGGCGCTTGGCGGGACCACGGCCCCTGGACCGACCTGTACTCCCTGGGCTGCCTGACCTGGCACATGGTCTGTGGCACGCCCCCCTTCTCCGCCGCACGCACCCCCGCCACCCTGCGAGAGGCCCACCAGACTTGGCCGGTGCCCGCCCTGATCCCAGCCCATCCCGTGCCTGCAGGCCTGGAAGGTTGGGTGCGCCGCCTCATGGCCAAGGCCCCCAGCGACCGCCCCCAGCTGGCCGCCGACGCCTTGTTTGCACTGCGCGCTTTGGGTCCTGCCGCCACGCCCCGGTCCACCCCCGCGATGCTGGGGCCCGCCGACCAGGAGATGGCCACCGCCGAGCTGGATCTGAGCGTCCCCTTGCCCCTGCCGGTCCCCCAAGCCCTGGAGCCCTGGCCCCACCCGCCCTTCTCACCCGACTGGCGCGATGACCCCCGGCTTCCACCTCCCGCCGGACTCGGCCTGCTGGCTCTGCGCGCCCGCCCTGTGGTGGGACGCCGTGACGAGCGCGATCTGCTCTGGCAGGCCCTTGGAGAGGTGATCCAGGAGGGTCAGATGAAGGTTGTGGCCCTGAGCGGTCCGGTGGGGGTCGGGGCAACGCACCTGGCCAACTGGCTGGCCACCGAGTCCCACGCCCGAGGCCAAGCCACCTGCTTTCGCTCCCACTGGTCCCGCGGCCGCGGTCCCTCCGAAGGCTTTGCGCCCACCGTGGAGCGCGCCTACGCCCTGCACAAGCTGGACCGCAGCGGCCAACGCATCCGCCTCTCCCGCCTACTGCGCTCCGAGAAGATCGAGCGCCCCGAGCAGGAGAGCCAGATCTTGCTCTCCGTCCTGCACCCGACCCCGCCCACCCGCGCTGCACGCTTCGCAGCTGAAGAGCAACGGGCCGCCCTGCGTCGATTGGCGATGCGCAGGGCCCAAGACCGGGCGCTGGTCTGGGTGATGGACGATCCCGAGCACGGCCCAGAGGCCCTGGAGCTGCTGCGCCTGCTGCGCGCCGATCCCAAGCTCAAGCTGTTCGTGGTCGTGCCCACGAAATCCCCTGAGCGCCTGGCTGGGCTGGTCGATCTGCACATCGCCCTGGCGCCACTTCCCGAGTCCGATCTGGACGAGCTGCTGCGCAGCGTCTTGGGGCTCGCGCCCGAGCTGGCCCTTCAGGTACAGGCACGCTGCCAAGGAAACCCTGCATTTGCCCAGCAACTTGTAGAGGCTTGGGTGGATGAAAACGCCCTGGAGAACACCCCCCAGGGCCTAAAGCTGGCCAGCGCGGAAGACCTGCCCGAGAGCCTGGCGAGCACCTGGGCACGGCGTCTGGAGCGCCTGCTGGGCAACAGGCCGGCCAGCGACGGAAAGGCCCTGGAGCTGGCGGCCCTGAGCGGCCGCAGCGTGGATCTGGGCGAGTGGCTGGCGGTGTGCGAGAAGACCAGCTGCGTGCCCACACCCGGCCTGCTCGAGGCTCTGCTGCGCCGAGACCTGGCCCGCATCCAGAACGGTCAGTGGCGCTTTGCCCACGCCTGGCTGCGAGAAGCCCTGGTACAGCGCGCCCAAGCCCACGGCCACTGGCCCATCCTGCACGCTCTGCTGGCCGCCTCCCTGAGTGGGGCAGGCCCGGGACGGGCAGGTGAGCGCGGCGCCCACCACCTGGAGGCCGGGAGTTGGCCCCAGGCGCTCTCCGATCTCAGCACGGGCCAAGCCTGGCTCCTGGACCGGGGTGCACTGGCCCAAGCGGCGCTCTTGGAGCCCCTGCGCACCCGGGCCCTGCGGGCACAGAATCCCCCCATGGACGACCCGGCGCGGGGACAGGATCTGCTGCTTCGGGCCCGGCTAGCCTTTGGCCGCGGGGAGGCTCTGGAGGGCCACAAGCTGGCCAAGCAAGCGGTGCAAGCAGCCCGCCGCCAAGGCTGGACTCTGCTGGAGGCCCAAGCGCTGCTGGAAGGGGGCCGCCTGCTGCACCGCCGCGGAGAGCTCTCCCGGGCCAAGCGCTGGCTGCGCCGGGCGGTCAAAGCCAGCCTCTCCAGTGGAAATCGCCCCCTGGCAGGACACTGCCGAGAGCTCTTGGCGAGCACCCTGAGCGAGCTGGGAGAGGGCGAACTGGCCGCTCTGACCCTGCAAGCAGCCTGGGAGGACTACGCCTCCTGCGGAGATGGGGTGGGGGTGGGCAGCGTGCACTTGGGCATGAGCTTTCTGGCCATGGCGAGCGAAGGCTTGGACGACGCCGAGGCACACGCACGGGTGGCGCTGGAGCACTGCACCGGCGTGGGTGCGGAGCGCATGCGCTGTGCGGCGATGACCGTACTGGGGGACGTTTGCCGCGCCAGCGGCGACACCGAGCAGGCCCAGAAGTGGTTCACCAGGACCCTGCGCCTGCACCGAAGCAGCGGGCGCCTGTACGCTGTGGCTGTGACCCAGCTCAACTTGGCCTTGACGGCGATAGAAGCCAACAACTTGCAGCAAGCCCAAGGGGCCTTGAGCGAGGTCGCCCGTTTCCAGCAGGGACAAGGCGCTGGAAACCTGCTGGCCCTGACTTGGTTGGCCCAAGCCGTCTGCGCAGCCCGCAACCAAGACCCTGGCGCGGCCACCTACCTGGATCAAGCCACCCTGCGCCTGAACCGCACCGGCCAAGTGCACCGGGACATTCGGGTTCTCGCCGAACACCTGGGGACCGCCTGCACCCATGCGGGATGGACCGAGTTGGCCCTGCGCGCGAATGGACTGGCCCAGCATCAGTCCCAAGCCTTGGAGAGCGCATGACTCTGTTGCGCACTCTCTGGCACGAGCACATGCCCATGCTGCTCTTGATCTTGCTGCACCTGCTCAGCGGCTACGCCCTGCAGGCTTGGCTGGGCCAAGACATCATGAACATGGCCCTGAGCTACCAGGTCGTGAACCTCTTCGTGGTGCTCTTCGCCGTGTGCTTTCTGAGCGGGCACGCCCTGTGGAGTCTGCCGAGAGTGCCCGATGGAGAGTCGGCCTTTAAGTTCATCTACCACGATCTCAGGACCGTCTGGCTGACCCCTCACAGGCTCTTGGGCTACGCCATCGTGCACCTGTCCCTGCCCTTCTTTATGTCCACGTTCCAGTGCATCAAGATCGCCATTCCAGCGGTGGTGCCCTTCTCTTGGGATGTGGCCTTTCACGACTGGGACGTGGCCCTGCACGGCGGCCGAATGCCCTGGGAGTGGCTGCAGTTTCTGGGGGGAGACGGACCCACCCTGTGGCTCAATGTCGCCTACAACCTCTGGTTCTTCGTCCTCTTTGGACTGGTGGTCTGGCAGGGTTTCTCCAACAACAGGGCCCTGCGCTTCCGCTTCTTGTTCTCCTTTCTGCTCATCTTCATCCTCGGCGGAAACCTGCTCGCCATGGCCTTGGCCAGCGTGGGCCCCTGCTTCTGGGGACTGGAGCTAGGCCAGCCGGATCCCTACGGCCCCCTGATGGAGCGCCTGCACGCGACCAACGGACGCTTCTTGGCCGTCAACGGCGTGGATGGGGTGCACCTCTGGAGCATGGACGTGCAAGAGCAGCTCTGGGCGGTCTACGACACCCGCACCTTTGAGACGGTAGGCGGCATCTCGGCCATGCCCAGCATGCACGTGGCCAGCGCGACCCTGTTTGCCTGCCTGGGATGGGCCCACTCCAAGCCCTTGGGCGTGCTGCTCACCGCCTTTGCCGTGGTCATCCAAATCGGCTCGGTACACCTGGGCTGGCACTACGCCGTGGACGGCTACATCGGCGCCTGTTTGACCTTGGCGGTGTGGTTCGGGGTGGGCTGGGTCATGAAGAAGACGGGGTACCTAGCTGGGTGAGTGCACACACCCAAGTGTTTGAAAGAACCCCGTTTCGGCCAAAATAAGGACTCACAGGTCTATTAAGTCCGGCATGCTTCTTGCCGCATTCTCTGCATACAAAAGCGGAGCAGCCCATGGCCCAGACCCTCCCCGAGCAGATCGCGCACGTCCTAGAGACCCACCACGAGGTCGAGTGGCAGATGCTCCAGGAGCTCAACGCCCAGATCTCCACCTCCACCGACAAGCGCCTGACCGCTCCCTGGCGCCACCTGCACGACACCCTCTCCAGCCACATGAACAAGGAAGAGAACGTGCTCTTTCCGGCGATGCGCGCCGCCTTTGAAGACGAGCACCTCTTTCCGGCCGGGCTCTCCCTGCGCGAGGCCACCTTGGCCGGCGAGGACGCTGACACCGTGGACCATACGACCGCGCCAGCCCCCCGCGCAGCGCACCCGCCCTACGCCAAGCCCACCGAGGGGCTGCTGTCACGGGCCAAGGGCATGGGGTCCCGCATCCGCGGGCTGCTGCACAAGTAGGCCCTCACGGGGTCCAAGTGAAGGGAAGCACCAGGACGATCTGAGGCCACCAGGCAGCGTAGGGGTCGCGCTGTTGCTGCCCCAAGCTGGGCAGGAGTTCAGCGGCCATCTTGACCAAGCCGGTGGGCCCTTGAGTGCGGGTACCCACCCAGCGCAGGGGACCGTCCAGGGTCAGGGTGCTGCCCCAAGGGTGCTGCGCCGCAGAGGCGCCAGAGAGGCCCTCCAAGTAGCCGGAGGTTCGCTGCTCTCCCGCGTCCACTTCCAAAAAGACGCGGTCTCCTTCCATCCGAAACACCCGGATATAGTCCGCGTAGTCCCATGGTTTTCCACCAATCCTCTCACGGCCATCACCGAGTACGGCCATGCTGTCATGGGCCATGGGGCCCCAGCGCTCCAGGACCGCGCGTGCCTGAGGGCTCAAGGTCGACTTGCTCAAGGCTGCTCCTCCTAACCACTTGGTGAAGGCACCGTCTGCCCCCTAAAGCCTAAGCAGGGTGTCCTGCAGCGCCGCCATGGTGTGCACCACGTCCCAGCGCGCCAGCCCCTCCGCCCCATGCATGCCCCAGGAAACCCCCACGGCCCGCACGCCAGCGGCATCGGCCATCTCCAGGTCAAAGTGGGTGTCCCCGACCATCACGGCCTTGTCCGGCGCCACCCCCAGCTCCCGCAGCACATGCTCGATCATGTCGGGGTTGGGCTTGGGCCGGGCCACCGTGTCGTGACCGACGATCAAGTCAAAGTGGGGGAAGAGTCCGCTGCGGGTCAGGCTGGCGTTGGCCCCAGACTGGGTCTTGCTGGTCGCGATGGCCAGCTTGTAGTTCCCAAGCGAGGACAGCATGTCCTCGACCCCACCAAAGAGGCGGGTGTGTTCCCGGTCAATGGGGATGTAGGCGCCCCGGTAGGCCTGCACCAGGGCATCGATCTGCTCCACCGACAACGCGCTCCGGCCGTTGACCGGCGGCAAGCTCCTGGGGAACATGTCTACCAGAGGCAGGCCAATCAGGGGCGCGATGATCTCGGAGGTGGGGGCCGGGTAGCCCAGTTCTACACACGCCTGCTGAAAGGTAAGCACGATACTGGTCTTTGAGTCGGACAAGGTGCCGTCAAAGTCGAAGATGATGAGCTCGTTCACGGGCTGCCCTCCTTTGGGCTGTACTCTTATCCCCATGCGCACTCCCCAGATCAGCTTTTGCTTCGATGTCATCTCCCCTTACGCCTGGATTGCCAGCAAGCGCATCCGCGCCTTTGCCGCCCGCCACGGGGCCGCGTTGCACGCCCAGCCGGTGCTGTTGGGCGCCATCCTGGCCCACCACGGCTCCTTGGGTCCCGCCGAGCTACCGGCCAAGCGGGCCTACACTTGGCGAGACGCGCACCGCTGCGCGGCTGAGCAGGGCTTGGATCTGGAGGGGCCTGCGCGGCACCCATTCAACCCGCTCCTCGCGCTTCGGGCCTGCACCCCGGCCGCGTCGGGTGACGCTCAGTGGAAGGTGATCGACGCGCTGTTCGACGCCGGCTGGGCCCGCGGCGCCGACCTGAGCCAGCCCGAGCACTTGGCCCAAGCCCTGGACGCTGCGGACCTAGACGCCGCGACGATCCTGGCCCTGGCGGAGTCACCCCAGGCCAAGCAAGCGCTCCAGGACAACACCACCTTGGCCATCGTCTCCGGCGTCTTTGGGGTGCCCAGCTTCTTGGTGAACGGCGAGCTCTTCTGGGGCAACGACCGCTTTGAGCACATGGCCGCCTTCCTGGCTGGAAAAGACCCCATCGACGGTGAGCGCATCGCAGCCCAGCTGGAGCGGCCCAGCGACCACCGCCAAAGATGATCCGGAACCGACGCGATGCGGGAGCGAGCATCAACGCTCTGGCGGGTCAGCACCTGCTGCGGGAGGGGCTGCTCTGGCGAAGTGGCCGGCTGGAGGGCCTGACCTCGCTGGCGGAGCTGGGAGAAGGGGCAGAGGTGGTCAACCTGCGCGAAGAGACGGACCCCGTCTTGGGGGCCAAGATCCACCACCTGCCCATTGCGGACACTCTGGCGGTCTACCAGGTCAGCGAAAACCTGGCTTGGCTCTCCACGATCCATGCCGCAGTAGCAATGAGCAAAGGTCCAATCCTCATCCACTGCGCCGCTGGAACCGACCGCACGGGGGTGGCCGTGGCCAGCGTGTTGATGGCCCTGGAGGTGGACCCGAAATGGATCCTGGCGGACTACCTGAAGAGCCCGCCAACGACCCATCCCGAGCGCTTGCAGGCGGTCCTGGTGGCCCTGGCGACCTGGGAGAGCCCCCACAGAGACGCCCTTCGGGACCGCTTTTGCTGAAGGCCTGCTTCTGCTGCGGACACCGCACCCACGCGCAGGCACCCGGCAGCACCTGGCAGATCTGCGAGGTGTGCGCCTTCGAGGACGGTGGACCCGAGCGCGCAGAGCTGGCCGTGGCCCAACGGCACTTTGCAGCCTGTGGCGCCGCAGACCCTGAGCTCCTGGAGCTGTGTACCCCAAGCACAGGAGCGCCTGCCCCTTGGCACTTGCCCATCGACCAGGAAGCCGCCGTGCTGATACCCATGCTCTTCGCAGCTTTTGGTGACCAGGACCTGGACGGGGGGGTGTCCCTGGAGGAGGCCGAGCACATCGACGACTACGCCATGCCGGCCCGCACCCTGGGCGACCCACCTGCTCGTGGCTTTGGCCAGAGCGGTCCCTGGCATGCGCTAACCCAGAAGCAACTTGAGAAGTATTCTTGGTGCAACTTCAGCTTTCAGGATGCTCGCGGACTGCGCTACCACATCCCCGCCTACCTGCGCTTCTTCTTGGAGGAGCCCAAGTTCAAGGTAGACCCAGGCAGCCTGCTCTTTCACTTGGAGTCCGGCTTTCAGGTCAAGGAGCTGCGCAGCATCTTGACCCAAGACCAGAAACACGTCATCGCCCGCTGGCTGGCGACCCAGGCGCTGGATCACTGGGGAAGCAGCGCCCGCAAGGCTCTGAAGCGTCACTGGGCGGCAGACCTGGATCCCGAGCACGCCGACAGCTTGGCCAACGTGCTTCTATAGACCCTATGGGCCGCATCAAACAGCAGTCAGAGGGGCTGACGAACTTGAGGGGCTGCGAGCACGAAACGATAGTGCCTGAATACGCCAACGTCCGGCTGAGGCCGGAAAGCATCCGAGCGGGTCTCGTTGAGAACGCGCAGACCAAAATCGGCGAGCAGAGCACCCGCATCATCCGCGCCAAAGACGAAGGGCTCACCGAGCTTCGCCATGCCGTCCAAAAATGCCTTCTCGGAGGCGTTGTCGGCCCGGCCACACGCCACGCTCTCCGAGATGAGGTCCAGCCAAAGACGGCTGGCTGGATGGCCCTGAACAAGCTCCGAGAGACCACCGAGGATGCGCTCGCCATCGTCTCCTTCGAAGTACATCGAGCAGCCTTCGTACGAAACGAACACCGGAGCATTGGGGTCAAAATCGGAGCGCTCAACCAGGGCTTGGAGCGGAGACTTGAAGAGCAAGTTCACCGGAACACCGACCCGCTGAACCTCTGGCAATTCCATGCCAGCGATCAAGCGCTCACGCTCGGCGAGCATGTCGGGCAGGTCGAGCTCGAAAAAACGCACATCGCTGCGGCCTAAGGCCAGTCGAAAGGGTCGAAAGTCCAAACCAACACCCACCACAACCACCTGGCACACACCTGCATCCAGGGCGTCACGTAGACGGTCATCCAGGTCGCGGGTGCGGGCTGAGACCATGTCCTGAAGCTGGGGCAGGATGGATAAGAACCTCTGACCGAGGATCTCGCCGTGCTTCCCGGCTGCTGGCCGCGAATACGGATCCTCATAAAGCGGCGCCTCGTGCTCCATTTCCCGTGCGCGCACATTGGCAATCAACCGGGCCGAAGTCTTGAGCATGTGCTGCCACATCACACCGCCCTTCCTCTTGGGTTCTCTCGGCGCCATGTGCGAGGAATGCCGAAGGTAATAGACGAACTGCCCCTCGGCGACGAGCTCGTTTGCCTGGGTGAAGAACTGGACCGTCAACGGAAGCAGTGTGGGTGCACCCGACCAGAAGCGCTTGCGAATCATGTCGTGCTGGTCAGGAGGAACCGTCGACCGCACCACCAGATCGCCCGAAGACGGAAGGTGGTACTCAATCTCAAATTTCGCGAGCCAAAGGCAGGCGCTATCGCTCCCTCGCACCGAGTGAAACCCAAGTAGGGGAGCACCAAACAGTATGGTGCCCAGCGCCGCTCCTCCCGTGTAGTCCCCAGCCAGCGCAATGATGGTGGCTTGATGGGTACCGTGTTGGTTGCTGGAGGCGAGAGTGAGAGGAAGAACGGACTCGCAAAAGCCCTCCTTGAGCTGCGTATACCGCAGCTCAGCACTCTTCGCGGCGGGCACGCCTTCCACGAGCAAGCGTGTCAACTGCTCCGGTTCATAGAGGCTCTTGTGCTGGGCCCAGTCCGTTTGGGAGGGGGAGATGTCGTCCAAAATCTGACTCCAGACCAAAGCTTACATCGCGCCACAGCACCAGACCGCACCGCTGTCGAGACGACAATGTGACTACGGCACCGATGACCTAGTCCCTGCCGCGCACCGCCAGCCCCATGGCTGAGCAGCGAGACGGAGACAGTTCAGGGGCAGCCAGGCCCTTCGCAGGAGCTGCCCACTTCGCAGTAGCGCAGGCTCTTCTTGCCCTTGGTCACGCCATCACAGTCCGCGCTGCACGCCGTGCTGCCGTCGCGGCCATCGCAGGACTCGCCGGTATCACAGGTGCCATCGCCGCAGCTGCTGGCCGTCCCGGTGTCGACGGTTCCGGTGTCCACAGTGCCGGTGTCCACAGTGCCGGTGTCAACGGTGCCCGTATCCACGATTCCGGTGTCCACCACAACCTCGCCTGCAAAGGCGGTGATCCAGGTCTCAAAGGCGTCGGGACGGGTGCTCACGCCGTAGACGCTGCAGGTGCTGTCGCCGTAGCTGGTCACGCCGGCCACATAGGCGGTGCCCGAGCGCTCAATGAACATCGGTCCACCGCTGTCCCCAAAGCAAGGGCCGGAGGTGGGCTGGCTGTAGGAGACCTGGGTGGCGGTGTCACCGGAGCCGCTGCAGCCGCTGACCGCGCAGCCCAAACCACCAATGGCGCCGTCCACCTGCATCAGCACGCCGCTGGAGCCGGTCTCGGTCTGGCCAAATCCAGCGAAGTTGACAGTGGCGCCTGCATCGCTGCTGCTCAGGGCCAGGCTGGCTGGCAAGAAGGGCACCGGGGTGGCCTGGGTCACGGCAGACGAGAGCTGGATCAGAGCGATGTCGTCGGTCAATCCCTGGCGGTCGTAGCTGCTGTAGATCTCGACATCGCTCACGGTGTAGAGGTGGGAGAGAATGTCCACGGAGGGATCCTCACCCACATAGATCGCCAAGCCCGAGGGGCTGATCTCATTGAACCGTTTTCCGCGGGTCGCGGTGTCCAAACAGTGAGCGGCAGTGAGCACGACGCTCTCGGTGATCAAGGTGCCCGAACAGAAGGGGCTGGTGTACACCGAGCTGCCGGAGAGCTGGTGCAGCGCGACCGTGGCGGACTGAAAGGTCTGGTCGGGGGCGGAGCCACCGTAGATCTTGCCCACAGAGTCCGTGCCCGATCCATCGACGGCCACCAGCTCAGAGGAGGAGCAGCCAACAAGGCCGATGAGGAGGGGGAAGATAAAGTGACGCATTGTGGCCTTTGGAAGCTACAGATCAAGATCTGGTGAAAGATTCGCGGCAAGTAGCCCTTTGGGACCAATGTATCCAGGGGCAAGCTTCTTTCTATGCACCCTTCCACCGTCAGCGGCATCCCGATTCAATGCCCCTTCTCCTGCTCCTGGCCGCCTGCCAGACTCCTTGCCTAGATGGCTTCGCAAAAGCCGCCGACGGCGCCTGCTACCCCATCGCGACCAACGGAGAAGGGGAGGAGGAGCAAGACATCCTGCCCACCCCGCAGTGGGCCTACGGCGACGGCATCACGACCTTCTACCAAGAGTCCATCACTCAGGGCTTCTACGAGGTCATGGATGCCTCCGACTTTGATGAGACCCAGGTCATCATGATCGGTCAAGGCGGCGCCCTGCTGGTCGATCGAGAGTCCGGGGCTGTCTCCGATGCCTGGGGCGGGGTGCGCCTGCTCAAGGTCGATGCTCAGGATGGGATCGCGGTCGGCGCCGGAAGCGAGCAGCCCATGACCCTGCCGGCGTTCCGCCCATTCCAAGCCTGGAACTTAGACCGAGCCGAGGACATCGCGATCTTTGATGACGTGGTCGCTGTGGCCGCCCGAACCCAGGGTGTGCAGCTCTTCAATGCAGCGGGCACCAACCGCTTGGGCAACATCGCCACCGACGATGCATGGGCCGTTGAGCTTCAAGGCACTCGGGCGCTCGTCGTCGACGACCGGGAGCTGGAGCTCTGGGAGCTGAGCGACCCAGCCAATCCCGTACTCCTGGACAGCCTGAGCCTGGCCGGCGAGGGCCGGGACATCTCCTGGGTGGGCGACCGGGTGGCTGTGGCCGTGGGCGGCTGGGGCGGTCAGGTGCTCAACATCCAGAACGACACGCTGGTCAAGGCTGGACTGGCCACCCTGCCGGGCTCGGTGCTCAACCTCTCTCTGGAGCCCAACGGCGAGTGGCTCTGGCTGGCCAGCTGGGAGACCGTCGGGCTGGCCTGGGTGGGTGGCGAAGAACCTGTTGTGGTGGCCCACGAGCCCCCAGCCCAGAGCGCCATGGCGGTGATCGCCGGCGAGGGTCGGGGCTACATCTGCGACTGGATGACCCTGACCGGAATGGAGCGCACGGGACTGACCAGCGGTGAGCTGCACATGGGCCAGGTACACGATCAGAACATCCTGATGGTGGACCCACGGGCCGAGAGCTTGGATCTGGAGGTGGCCAACTGGGGCCCCGAGCCCTTGCAAGTCTCCTTGGAGCTGCCAAGCACCCTGAGTGGCGACATCGGGCCCATCACTCTGCCCCCAAACAGCCGCGAGACCTTTACCCTGACCGGCCCCATCGTGGACGCACCGGGGCTGCGCGTGCTCACCGACGACGCCGACGAGGAGCTGGTTGAGATAGCCATTCGAGCCTCGGCCACCGGGGTTGGCAGCACCCACCCGGAGATCTCCCTCCAGGGCTTTGAGTGGCCCGACGGCGGCCTGCAGCCCTACAACAGCGGAGACCACGCCGGCGACGTGATCTTTCTGGCCTATTGGAGCAGCTGGTGACCCGTCTGCAGTCTGGAGGTTCCAGACGTCACCCAGTCCATCATCGAGCGCGTGAATGACCCAGAGCTGCACGGCTGGCTGGTCAATGCTGGCGAGGACTACGCGACCGCCTACGGCTTCATCGACGAACTACAGGTCAGCGGCATCCCCATCCTGTTGGATGAGCAAGAGACCTACTACAAACCTTACGCCATGGAAGTGCCCGGCTACGCGCCCTTCCCGCTGCAGGTGGTCATCGACCGAGACGGGGAGATTGTCTACCTGAGCAAGCAGTACGACGTAGACGCGGCCGTGGCCGCTATCGAGGCTGCGTTGGCCAAGGAGTAGCTCTGCCCGAGGCTACGTAGGGTGAGTGCAGCTCTCGCCGAGGCTACGTAGGGTGAGTGCAGCTCTCGCCGAGGCTACGTAGGGTGAGTGCAGCTTTCAGCAGGTCCTAAGGCCCAAAGCGACCCGAAAGGCACCCAATTTCACGCAAAGCGCTGCACTCAGTGGCCGTAGCCTCCACAGAAACTGCATTCAGCGGCCAGGAAACAGAGCCACCACTCCTGTCCCGCTGTGGGAGGCCGAAATGCCTGCAGCGCCCAGCGCCCGTGCCCGCTCCAAACACGCGACCACATCTGTGCGCTGCTCCCGCTCCGCCAGGAGCAGGGCCGAGGCCGTGCTGGCCTGGATGACCCGCACGGGGTCGCAGTGCTCAAGGCCCTCCAGCAGAGTGCAGAGAATGCGCTCAAAGCGCCGACGGGCCGACGGCGACCAGCTGGCCTGCCCCCGTCCCTTGGTTTCCCGACCCGCTCCCCACTGCAACGGGATCCCGCGCAGAGGGGGCATCGGAGCCTGCCCGAGCACTTGTCCTGCATCGGGCTCGAAGAGACAGGCCCCGGGCACCAACACCGGATTGGTGGCCTCGACAGTGCTGGCCAATTCACAGAGGGTCGCAGAGCTCAACGACCGACCCAAGAGCCGGCCAGCCAAGCGCAAGGCACCCAGGACATCTGCAGACGACGAGGCATGCCCCACTCCCCGAGAGAGACAACTGTGAAAGCCCAGGAGCAGCTGTGCATCCCGCACATCCAAGCGCTGCATCAACAACACAACCGCACGCGCGGCCTTGCTGTGGCCGGGGGGCACGCACACAGGCGGCTCTCCAGCCCTTCGCAAGACCACACGCCCGTGGACCCAGGCGCCCCGTTTGGAGGGCAAGCTGACCAGGACGCGCTGACCATTGGGCCGCACTCCTTGAACCAGCTCACCCCAGGTGCCTGGGACCCAAACGCAGCGCCGGTCCGCTTCAACCAAAGTGACCGGCGCTGCAGGCATCAGTGGCAGTAGTTCTGGCCGGCGGCCATGGACACAGACCAAGGGTAGATGCCCACGTTGGGGAAACGCTTGACCACTTCACGGCTCTCTACATCAAAGATCGCCAGCTCACCGGTGCTGGAGAGGGGCAACAGGATGAACTTGCCATCCGGGGTGGTGGTGGCCGTCTCGGTGGTGCCGCCGACATCGATCTTCGCATCCAGGGCACCGGTCTCGGCGTCCAGGATGGCGATCTCCTCTTGGAACTTGTTGAGCACATAGGCGCTGCCTGGGGTCAGGGCGCTGTAGTTCACACCATAGCTCTCCTCATCCCCGTGCGGCACAGTCTCCACC
>JBLHMA010000113.1:0-13624 GCA_047621545.1 Cognaticolwellia sp.
TAGACGCTGTGATTCCTCGTTGAGCTCTGCCCACTGATACCAACCACCAGGTCCGGGAGGCCATCGCCATTCCAGTCCTCACCAGTCGCAAGCGCCCCGCCAGCCCTCTCCGCTGTTCGCGAAGAGAGCCAAGTCAAGGATGCGTCGCTGTACCGAGTCTGCGAGCCATCAAAGTCGGCAAACACGTAGATCCCGCTCTCAACTCGTCCTGGCGCTCCGACAATCAACTCGTCCTTGCCGTTGCCATCAAAGTCGGCAAAGGCGGTTGCATATCCAAAGTCAGAATCGGAGGGGCCAGTCACTGTGACCATCGCATCCGTCAACCCGTACTCCCCCAACAACCGGCACTCCGGCGCATCCCCGCTGCAGTCGTTGTCGATCCCATCCGCGCAGACCTCGGCGAGTCCAGGGTTCGCCTGCGTCTGCTCATCGTCGCAGTCCCCCGGCGTCTGAACAAACCCATCGGGTGATGCACAAGTCTCGATCTCCCCACTGTCGAGCCCGTAGCCGTCACCATCGCTGTCCGGGTACCAGAGCGCCGTGTCCAGACCTTCATCCACCAGCTCGTTGCAGTTCTGATCCACACCATCACAGACCTCGGCTGCGGACGGAAATACCGAAGCGTCCAAGTCTGAGCAGTCTCCGCCGGTGACCACGTGCTCAGGCAAGACTCTGCAAGCCTCTAAGGCACCCGAGTCATCCCCGAAACCATCCCCGTCCAGGTCTGGGAACCAAGTCGCGAACTCTTGCCCCTCGTCCACGCTGCCGTCGCAGTCCTGGTCGACGTCATCGCAGATCTCGCCTGCACCCGGATAGACGGCCGCGTCTTGGTCGTCACAGTCCGTGCCGCCATACTCGGTACCCGCAACCCCATCCCCATCGGCGTCCTGGGACAGAGCTACCAAAGCCTCGTATTCAGACGGGCTGGTCAAACAAGCCAAAAGCAACAGCAACATCGTGCCTCCCTTCCTCAGCACCCTACTGTATGTCCAAGCAACTTGGCCGACAGGCCCTTCCTGACCCGCTTCCCGAAGATCCCCTCTCGCAACCCAAGCGGCCAGGGGTCTATATCTTGCCCAACTATCCCCACCACGCTACATGCCGGCGGCTGCCCAGGACATCCCTGCGCACACCCCCACCGTAAGACGGCCGCCCGGATGGCAGTCGTCCAATGCGAGGTTCAGACATGAACAAGAACACTGGCATCCTGGGCCGCAAAATCGGCATGACCCAATTCTTCAACGACAAGGGCCAGATCGAGCCCGTCACCGTCGTTGAGGCTGGCCCCATCGTCGTGACCCAGGTCAAGACCGTTGAGACCGACGGCTACAGCGCCATCCAGGTTGGCTTCGCAACTCAGAAAGAGCAGCGTGTCACCAAGGCCCTCAAGGGTCACTTCGCAAAGGCTGGCGTGGCTCCTACCAAGCTGCTCCGTGAGTTCCGCATGGACGACGTCAGCGCATACACCGTCGGTCAGCAGATCACCGTCGGCGAGGTCTTCACCGTTGGCCAGAAGATCGACGTGACCGGCACCAGCAAGGGTCGCGGCTTCTCCGGCGTCATGAAGCGTCACAACTTCGCCGGCTTTATCCGCAGTCACGGTACCCACGAGTTCTTCCGTCATGGTGGTTCTTTGGGTACCCGCCTGACCCCTGGCCACGTTGCCAAGGGCAAGAAGATGCCTGGCCACGAGGGCGACAAGCGCACAACCGTGCAGAACCTCGTCGTCGCCAAGATCGACGCTGAGAACAACTTGCTCTTCATCCGCGGCGGCATCCCTGGTGCCCGCAACAAGCTGGTGATGGTGCGCGGTGCAGTCAAGGCCTGATTCCAGACCTTGAGCAACACGGAACGCCGGCCCTTTGGGTCGGCGTTTCATGCTCTGGGCTCCGGTGTTAGAACAAGACACCACAAGGAGGGCGACCCAGTGAACAAGGTCTTCTCGTCCGCCGCGGAAGCGGTGGCGGATATTCCCAACGATGCAGTCTTGATGGCCGGAGGCTTCGGCCTCTGCGGTATCCCAGAGACGCTCATCGCCGCCCTGGTCCAGGCCGGCCCCACCGGTCTGACCTTCATCTCAAACAATGCCGGCGTAGACGACTTCGGCCTGGGGCTCCTGCTCCAGACCCGCCAGATCAAGAAGATGATCAGCAGCTACGTTGGGGAAAACAAGACCTTTGAGCGCCAGTACTTAGACGGCGAACTCGAAGTTGAGCTCACGCCTCAGGGCACCCTGGCTGAACGCATTCGTGCGGGCGGCGCGGGCATCCCGGCCTTCTACACGCCAACCGGCGTCGGAACCCTGGTGGCCGAGGGCAAAGAGATCCGTGACTTTGACGGACGTACTTTCGTCATGGAACGAGCCCTGACTGCCGACTTCGCCTTTGTGAAGGCTTGGAAGGGGGACACCCACGGCAACTTGGTCTTCCGCAAGACCGCCCGAAACTTCAATCCCACCATGGCAATGGCAGCCAAGATCACCATTGCCGAGGTCGAGGAGCTGGTTCAACCCGGGGAGCTTGACCCAGATCACGTCCACACCGGCGGCATCTTCGTCCAGCGGGTGATTCAGGGCGTGAACTACGAGAAGCGTATCGAACGCCGCACCGTACAGGAGGGCTAATCCATGGCTACCGATCGAAACGGCATCGTCGCCCGCGCAGCCAGAGAGCTGCGGGACGGCTTCTACGTCAACCTGGGAATCGGCATTCCAACCCTGGTGACGAACCACATCCCTAAGGACATGGACATCGTGTTCCATTCGGAGAACGGCCTGCTGGGCATGGGCCCCTTCCCAACCGAAGACGGCGTGGATGCAGACCTGATCAACGCAGGCAAGCAGACCATCACGGCCCTGCCTGGCTCCGCGTTCTTCTCCTCTCCAACCAGCTTCGCTATGGTGCGCGGCGGTCACGTGGATCTGACCATCCTAGGCGCCATGCAGGTCTCCGAACAGGGCGACTTGGCCAACTGGATGATCCCCGGAAAGATGGTCAAGGGCATGGGCGGCGCAATGGACCTGGTCGCAGGAGCCAAGCGTGTCGTTGTCACGATGACCCACGCCAACAAGCATGGAGCCTCCAAAGTGCTCAAAGCCTGCACACTGCCGCTGACGGGGGTTGCATGCGTAGACATGGTCATCACTGACCGCTGCGTATTCGTAGTCCAGGACCGCAAGCTCGTCTTGACTGAGCTGGCCCCAGATGAGACCGTCGAGAGCATCCGTTCCGTGACCCAAGCCGACTTTGAAGTAGCCCCGAACCTCAGTCCAATGTTGGGCTGAGGATTGGACTCCCGCATCAACCGATGCGGTAGTTAGGCGCCTCTTCTGTGATCGTCACGTCGTGTACGTGGCTCTCACGCAACCCGCTGGCGGACATGCGCACAAAGCGGGTGTCCTCCTGCATAGCCTGAATGTTGGCCGAGCCGGTATAGCCCATGCTGGCGCGCAGGCCTCCGACGAGCTGGTACACCACATCGGCCACAGGGCCCTTGTACGGCACGCGTCCAGAGATGCCTTCGGGAACAAGCTTGCGGGTGGCAGCCTCGGGGTCACCCAGCGCGAGTTCTTGGAAGTAGCGGTCAGCCGAGCCGGCCTTCATTGCTTCCATTGAGCCCATGCCGCGGTAGCGCTTGAAGCGTCGCCCACCGAGTAAGACAACCTCACCGGGGGCCTCGCTGGTGCCAGCAAGTAGTGAGCCGATCATCACCGAGTCTGCCCCGGCGGCAATGGCCTTGGCCACGTCCCCAGAAAACTTGATTCCGCCGTCTGCTATGACGGGAATGCCGTGCATTTTGGCGACCGCTGTGCAGTCTGCAATGGCGGTGAGCTGGGGTACGCCGACTCCTGCCACAACCCGGGTGGTGCAGATGGAGCCCGGTCCGATGCCCACCTTGATGGCGCTGGCGCCCGCCTTGATACAGGCCAAAGCGGCCTCGGCAGTCGCAATGTTCCCAACGATGAGTCGGAGGTTTGGCCAGGTCTGGCGCGCGGCCTCGGCTGCCCTGAGCACACCTGCACTGTGACCATGCGCCGTGTCGATCACAACAGCATCCACACCTGCGTCGACCAATGCCTGAATGCGAGCCTCCTGACCGGGGCCGACTGCCGCGGCACACCGCAAACGTCCTCGGCTGTCGGTGACCGCCAAGGGATACATCGTGGTCAGCTCGATATCCTTGATGGTAATCAGGCCCTTGAGCAGCCCACCGCTGTCCACAACCAGTAGCTTTTCAATCTTGTGCTGCTGCATCAACTCCTTACAGCGCTCAAGATTCGTGCCCGGCGGCACCGTGACTATGTTCTCTGCGGTCATCACGTCGCGCACCGGGAGATCGTGCCGCTTCTCGAAACGAAGATCTCGATTCGTCAAAATGCCCACGGCCCGTCCGTCGACCGTCACAGGCACACCAGAAATACTGTGCTGCCGCATCAGGGTTCGGGCTTGGCCGATGGAGTCCCCCGGCCGGACGGTGATGGGGTCCACGATGACACCCGTGACCGCTCGCTTGACGTGCGCCACCTGGGCTGCCTGACCCTCGGGGCTGAAGTTCTTATGGATGACCCCCATGCCACCAGTCCTAGCCATAGAAATGGCGGTATTGGCCTCCGTGACGGTGTCCATCGCACTGCTGAGCAGTGGAATGTTGAGCCGAAGGTCGGCCGTCAGCAGGGTGGATACGTCGACCTCATTGGGCAGCACACTGGATGCGGCCGGCTGAAGCAAGACGTCGTCGAAGGTGAGGGCCAAGCGGGGCTGCTTCTCGAGCATTGGGGGCTCCTTTGCGCCGGGATAACCGGGCGACAGAGGCAACAGGAACAGGGACACGTAAGCGTTGCATCCGGCCCAAGGGAATGGTCCGTCCGGCCTGCGGGTCGACAGACCGCCTCACGGGTGGTTGACACGGATCAAACCATGCTCTAAAAACGCGCAATCACCCACGCTCACGCCCGATACTCGGGAACAAGAGCAAAGTTTTCTGGAGAGGACATGCAGCGACTTTGGATTCTGGCCCCCGCCCTTGCACTGACGCTGACGGCCTGCGGCAAAAAGCAGACTGGCACCTACGAGGTCGCTGAGGCGGCCGAGGCCGCTCAAGGCAACAACGCGGAGTTGCTCGTGGCCGGCGCTGACGCCCTTTGGGAGAAGCGAGGCGACGAGGCTTCCCTCAAGCAGTCCCTGGCTGGCTACGAAGGCGTTCTGGCTGTGGACCCAACCAACCGCCACGCCTACAACCAGCTGACCCGCGGCTACTACTTCCTGGGCGACGGTGTGCTCACTGATCCCGACGCCAAGAGCGCCGCATGGGACACCTCGGTGAACTGGGGCAAGAAGTGCCTTGCACTGAACACTGACTTCGTGACCCGCGTCGAAGCTGGCGAGGGGGAAGGTCTTGCCGGCGCCGCATTCACCAAGGACGACGTCCCCTGCATGTACTGGATGGCCTCTGCCCTGGGCAAGTGGGCACGGGCGGAGAGCCTGGCGACCATCCTGCAGTACAAGGACCAAATCTACATGTGGATGGGGTACCTCAACGAGCTGGACGACCAATACTTCTACACGGCTTCGTCCCGGTACCTGGGTGCCTACTGGGCGGCTTTGCCCAGCTTCGCGGGCCAAGACCTCGACAAGGCGGAGAAGTACTTCCAGACCGCCATCGAGGCCAACCCGGACCACTTCGGCAACCGAGTGCTCTACGCCGACTACTGGGCCAAGAAGACCCAGAACAAGGCTGTGTTCACCGAGCAGCTCACCTTCGTAGTGAATGGCGACGCGAACAACATCCCAGGCCTTCAGCCCGAACAGGCCGCTGAACAGGCCAAGGCTAAGTTCTTGCTCGACAACATCGACGACTACTTCGCCGAGTAAGCACAAGCCGCCCCCCAATCTTTCTGGAGACGACCCATATGAACAAGACTCTGATCAAGGCCGCAGGCGTAGGCGTGGCCGCCCTTGCGGTCCTGCTGGTCCCCACCAGCACCCCGCAGGCGGAGGCGCAGCACACCCTGTCCTTTGGCACCGTGGCTCCTGAAGGCACCCCCTGGGCTGACCAGCTCAAGGACTTTCAGCGCCGCATCCAGACGGATTCGGGTGGCGCCATCAAGGTCAAGGTCTTCTTGGGCACGATGGGCGGCGAGATCGAGATGGTCCGTGATTGCCGACGTGGCGAGCGTCTGCAAGCCGTGGGTGTCTCCACGGGCGCCATGGGCGAGGGGGCCGGCGTACCGCTGCTCCAACTGCCCGAGCTCCCGTACCTCTTTCGCACCAACGCCGAGGCCGACGCGGTCCTGGACGATGTGCTCTACGAGCCCGTCTCCAAGGAACTCGACGCCAAGGGGTTTGTGTTCAACACTTGGGCCGAGAATGGGTGGCGGAACTTCGCGACAAAGGGCGGGCCTGCCAGTACCCCGGCTGAGCTGAGCCAGTACAAGATGCGTAGCCAGGAATCGATGGTGCACACCGGGATGTACAAGTCCCTGGGGACCCAGGCCGTTAGCCTGCCCACCTCCGAGGTGATGCAATCTCTGAACACCGGCGTGGTCGACGGATTCGACAACACCCCCCTGTTCAGCTTGGCGTCTGGCTGGATCAACCCGGTCTCCCACTACACCTTGTCGCGTCACATCTACCAGCCCGCAGCCATCGCATACTCCAAGCGATTCATGGCCAAACTCTCTCCGGACCTAGTGGCCGTCGTGACCGGCAACCCCACCGAAGAGGCCATCAAGGGCCGCAAGGCCGTGCGTGCCCAAGAAGCCGCGATGCTCGAGGTCATCAAGGCCAAGGGCATCGAGGTGATCGATCTGACTCCCGAGCAGCGCAAGGCCTTCTCGGACAAGACCGGCGGGGTCCACCAAGACTACCTTGCAGCAAACCCTGCCGTAAAGCCTCACTACAAAGCAGTACAGGCCAAGCTCAGCTCTATGCGCTGAGCCGCTCGTCACTGCATTCTCGCCGCCCGCGTGCCCTTAAAGCACGCGGGCGTCGTAGCATGTGGCCCCCAGCGCCCAGTAAGCAGGAGTTTCCTCGGTGTATCGCCTGTTGACCAGCGTCTTTGACGCCTTCGCCCGCTTCATCGATGGCATCACCAGCGGCGTGAGCGGCGGACTACTCCGCTTCGCCCAAGGCCCCGGCCAAGGCGTGCTCTTCGTCTTGGTCTTGGCCTTCACTGGACTCAAGATCGTGGTCGAGGAGGTGCTCGAAAGCATCGACCGCATCATCGCTTGGATCGAGAAGGCCATCATCATCGTGGCACTGCTAGCGATGACAGGCTTCTCCTTCATGGACTACCTGCGCCGCGAGGCTTCCCTGGAGTCCTTTGAGATCGAGGGTGGCGCCAACATGGCGATGCTCTTGATGGTCTGGGTGGGTTTTCTGGGTGCATCCTTAGCGACCCGCCGCGGAGCACACCTGAGCGTCGACGCCTCCGATCGTCTGCTCAGCCCTGGTGCGGCCAAGATCGTCAAGCGCTTCTCTGCCTTGGTCGCAGCAGGTCTATGCTGGGTGTTGATGGAGAACGCGTGGATTCTGACCGCCGAGGGCATCGAGTTCGGCGACACCTTGGAAGGCCTGGTCGTCTGGCCTGTCATCGTCGCGCCAGTCAACTTCGTCATCGCGCGCCTTCCTGACGCCGATGGGGTTTCCTGGGGAACGGCGATCATAGGCGGCATCACCGCTGCCGTCGCTATGCGATTCACCCGCCGTATGGAGCCTGATGACCCTCGCGAAATCGAGGCCATCGAAGAGCTCAGCTGGTCTGATGTTCGCGATGAGACCAGGCGCCCCCTGTTGCTCAAACGCGCCGGGGCCTCCGGCCTGGCCGCGCTGGCTGGGATCGCAGGCGGCTTGGCGCTGATGGCCCTTCTCCCATTGGTCTGGGAGCCCACGCTCGAGTTTGGCGACCCGGTCGTTTGGACACCTATCGAAGCCGGGTCAGGCTTCCCCATCTGGCTAGGCAACGTGGTCCTGCCACTGGCCTTTGCACTGATGGCACTGCGCTTCGGGATCGCGGGAATCCTTGGCCGTTTCGCCACCAAGGAGGGCCCCCCTGAGGCGGCCATTACTGAGCCCCGTAAGCCCGGCAACCGCACCCGCGCCGACACCTTGGTCTCCGGCTGGTTTCCCGGCCTTTTGTTAGGTATTGGCGCCACTCTCTGGCTCGGTAAGCCTGCGCTGATTGCCATTGCCGGCATCCTTCTAGTGCTAGTAGGCGCGCCCCTGTTCGCCGGCATCGGTGTCGCAGCTCTGGCCTGCGTGATCTTACTCTCAGACGGGCTGACCGGCGTCACAGTGGTCACCGACATGTTCGAGGCCACCAAGAAGCAGGAGTTGCTGGCAATCCCCTTCTTCGTGCTCGCCGGCAACATCATGACCCAGGGCTCCCTCGCGGAGCGCCTGGTTGGCGTGGCCCGAGCTGCAATGGGCAAGACCCCCGGTGGCCTCGGACTCGCTACGATCTTCGCCTGCGTGATCTTCGCGGCAATCTCCGGCTCTTCCCCGGTGACCGTCATCGCCATCGGCGGCTTGATGTTCCCAATGCTGATCAAGGATCGCTACCCCGAGGGCTACAGCATTGGCGTGCTGGCAAGCGCCGGATCCCTAGGCATCATCATCCCGCCAAGCATCCCGATGATCCTCTACGCTGTGGTGACCTCAAATCCGCAGTCCCCAATGTCCCCCATTGACCTGTTCCTAGCGGGGCTGCTTCCGGGACTGTTCATCGCGGGCGTGCTTGTCGTCTACACTCTCTACAAGACCCGGCCCAGCGGGGGAGGGGCCTACATCAAGATGGCGGACATTGGCGAGGGCTACTTCTCCAATATCTTCCAGAGCCTAAAGCGGGGCTTCCTCGCGCTGATGCTCCCAGTGCTCATCCTTGGCGGCATCTACGGCGTCTTCGCCCCCATCGGCATCCGATTTACGGTGACCGAGGCCGCTGCGGTCTCTGTGGTCTACGCCATCTTCGTCGAGCTCTTCATCCACCGAGAGATGGGTCTACGGAAGCTGGCAAAGATCCTGGTCGAGTCCGGCGTGATGATGGGCAGCCTCTTCGTCATCATCGTGCTGGCCATCGCCTTCAACAAGTTCTTGGCCTTCGAGAAGATCCCGGACCAAGCGACGGAGTGGCTCGCCGCCCACGTGGACTCCAAGTGGGAGTTCCTCCTCCTGGTCAACCTCTTCCTTCTGGCCCTGGGCACGGTCATGGAGATCATCTCCGCCATCTTGATAGTGGCGCCGCTACTGGCACCCATCGCAGCAAGTTTCGGCATCGACCCCATCCACTTCGGCATCATCTTCATCGTGAACCTGGAGTTGGGCTACCTGACCCCGCCAATGGGCATCAACCTCTTCGTGGCGAGTACGGTGTTCAAACAGAGCATCGTCAAAGTAATCAAGGCGTCACTGCCCTTCCTGCTCTTGATGCTATTCTCACTGGCCGTTGTGGCCCTAGTACCAGCACTTTCCACAGCACTGCCTTGTGCAGTAAACAACGACTTTGAAGGTCCCCCAACCAAGGCCTGCATCTGGCCCGAAGAGGTCGAAGTCCCCACTGTTGAGCCTTCTGCCGAGCCCAAGCCCGAGGCCGAGCCCGCGGATTTTGATGCCCCAGAGCCTACTGACTTTGGTGACTCCGAGCCCACCGACTTTGGTACCGCACCCGCAGACCAGGACACTCCGGCCCAGGCCGCCCCGGCTCCCGACGAGAATCCTGCCGCCCCCTCTATGCCTGAACCGAGCTTATGATGTCGACCTCAACCACCATCCAAAGTGCGGACGGAACTTCCCTCAACCTGCTCCAGTGGGATCCCGTCGCCCTACCCATTGGGGATGTGCTCCTGATCCACGGCTTCGCTGAGCACATGGGCCGCTACGGCCACGTGGCAGAAGAGCTGACGGGGAAAGGCTGGACGGTCCACGGCCTGGATCTGCGGGGACACGGGAAGTCTGGCGGACAGCGCGGCCACATCCTGAAGTGGGCCGACTACATAGAAGATGTCCATGCAGCCTTGGACGAAGTCGGACGCCCCTGCTTTGTCGTAGCACACAGCATGGGCGGTTTGGTGCTGGCAGCAACCGGCATCCAGCGGCCTGGCCACATTCGCGGTGTGGTCATGACCAGCCCACTCATCGGAACGGCCTTCGCACCCGCCCGCATCAAGATTTGGGGTGGCAAGGTGCTCTCAAAGATCGTGCCGAGCTTCTCAATGCCCGGAGAGGTCGACCCCCACCACGTCTGTAGAGATCCAAAAGTAGTCGCCGCCTACAAGGCTGACCCCCTGGTCTTCGACCTACTGCGCGCCCGATGGGGCATGGAAGTCCTGGCTACACAGAAGATGGCAGAAGCGCGCGCCGACGACTTTAGGCTGCCCTTGATGATGCTGATCAGCACTGGAGACAAGGTCTGCTCCGCCGAAATCTCCCAGAAATGGTTCGATCGAATCGGTAGTACTGACAAGGATATTCGTGTCTACGATGTCCTCTACCACGAGCTCTTCAACGAGCCGGAAAAGCAGAATGTCTTAGACGACATGTGCGACTGGCTGGAGGCCCACCGTGCGTGAGCGATTGATCGAACTGCTCAAAGAGCTGAGCTATGAGCGAAAGCGCGTGGTGTTGGCAAGCGGTCTGGAAAGCGACTTTTACGTCGATGGCCGCCAGACCACTTTGAACGCTGAGGGGGCCTACTTGATCGGCCATCTAGTCCATGCAGCCCTCAAGCCCGAGGTTAGGGGTGTGGGCGGCTTGGTCGTGGGCGCAGACCCCATCTCCGCTGCCGTGGCTGCTACCAGCTTTGGTCTGGGTCGGCCCGTCCACGCGTTCCTTGTACGTAAAGAGCCCAAGGGCCACGGTATGAAGCGCCATGTCGAGGGTCGCAAGAACCTCCCTGATGGCACTGCAGTCTGCATGATCGAGGACACCTGCACGACTGGCGGCAGCATGCTTCGCGCCATCGACATCGCAGAGGCCGAGGGCCTACGTGTGGTCCAGTGCATCACCATCGTGGACCGTGAGGAAGGTGCCGCTGAGCGCCTGGCAGAGGCCGGACACACCCTAGAGGTGTTGGTGCGCCGGGCCGAGCTCGAAAGCTAGCCAACTTGGATGGAGCCTGCCCCGAGCTCCTGAACTTCGATCTTCAGGGCCTCTACGAGTTCAATGGGCACCAAGATCTCTAAGTGAGCCTGGGTATCCCAACTAGCCGTGATGACTTGGGCTTCGAAGCGAGAGAGTAGGCCGCGCAGCGGGCCGTGCAGACTGTAGCTACAAGAGAGCACCAGTCGGTGGGTCTGGGCCTCCTCCACCCACTGAACCTCTGCGAGCACCGCAGCAGCAGCCTGTCCGTACGCCCGCACAAGGCCACCGGAGCCCAGCTTGGTTCCGCCATAGAAACGAGTCACAACGATCACCGTCTGGCTGGCCTCTGCGCCGTCCAGTCGGCGAAGAATCGGGGGGCCTGAAGTTCCGGCGGGCTCTCCGTCATCGCTGGACCGCCGGGCCTCTCCATCGATGCGCCACGCAAAGACGTGATGCGTGGCATCGGGCCACTCTGAGCGCATTCCCTTCACCATGTTCATGGCAGCCGCTTCATCGACTGCCCGATCCAGCGTGGCGACGAAGCGGGAGCCCTTGATTGGGTCTGTGGCAACGCGTAGGCGCAGTGATGGGCGACGGAGCAGCATGCACAGAGCGTAGCCTGACGCGCCCGATGGGGGCCCGCGCAGTATGCTTTGAACATGATCACGCACGAGACCTACGCCGCCCGCCGCACACACCTCAGCCAGCGGGTGAGCCGCCCCATCATGCTGGTGGGCTGCGGTACGCGCCTGCGCAACCTCCCCATCAATGAGTTGCCCTTCCGACAGGACAGCAGCTTCCTGTATCTGACGGGCTGCAACCTGCCGAACGCTGCCGTGATCATCGAAGAGGACCACTGCACTCTTTTCCTGCCGGCCCCTGCCGACGACGATGCTCTCTGGCACGGCCACGTCAAGACCCTCGAAGACCACAAGCGCCACTTTGGGGTGGATGCGGTCATAGATATCGAGCTCTTAGATAAACACTGCAAAGACAGGAAGCTGGCCACCCTGGCCGTCGCCGACGTCACCGCGACCCAAAGAGCAGCCACCCTAGCCGGGGTGCCGTTGTCCTACGGCAAAGAGAACGGTGACGACTTGCTGATCGACGCGCTCATCGCGATGCGCCAGATCAAAGACAAGGAGGAGATCGACGAGCTAAGAGCCGCTGCCATTTGCACCGCACAGGCCTTCCACGCCGCAATGGCCGCCACACACCCTGGTGGTACCGAGGCCCACGTCGCTGCCCTGTTCCGCGCATCCCTGGCTGCCAGGGGCTTGAGCGAGGGCTACAAGCCAATCGTGACGGTGCGCGGCGAAATCCTGCACAACCCGACCTACCGAAACTCCATTAAGTCGGGCCAACTACTTCTTTTGGACGGCGGAGGCGAGCGCAGCAGCGGATACACCGTAGACATCACGCGCACATGGCCGGTAAGCGGTCGCTTTCAGGGCAAACAAGGCGCCGCCTACAGCGCGGTGCTCGACGCCCAACTTGGGGCCATCGAACTGGTTCGTCCCGGCATTCGCTACCGCGAGGTCCACGATCGCGCCGCAGCCGTGCTCACCCAGTGGCTACGGGACGAGGGCCTGCTTCGGGGCACCATGGACGAACTGCGAGAAACCCAAGCTCACGCTGCCTTCTTCCCCCATGGAATTGGCCATCACCTGGGCTTGGACGTACATGACCTGGAGCAATTCGGCGATCGTGCCGCCTACCCCCCTGGGCGTGGAAGAGATGGGAACTTCGGGACCGCTTACCTGCGAATGGACATGGACATGGCCCCAGGAATGGTCGTTACCGTCGAGCCCGGTTTCTACGTGGTCCCCGCCATTCTTCGAGACCCTGCGCTTCGGGAGAAGTGGGGGTCGCAAGTGGACTGGGACCTATCCGAAACCTGGACTGGGTTTGGGGGCATTCGCATTGAAGACGACGTGCTCTGCACCGACTCCTCCCCCGAGGTCCTTACGGCCACGACCATCAAGGACGTCCACGATCTGGAAGACCTCGTGGGCAGCGGGATCCCAGCGATTGAGCGCTTCCGGCCTTAGCCACGCCGGCCAGGCACGGTGCCGTGCCGTTCGTCAGTACAGCAGGCGGCGCTCCAGGACCGTGTCCGCAACCCGCTTGGGATCAGTCTCTGGATAGTCCAAAGTGTAGTGCAGACCACGGCTCTCTCGGCGACGCAGAGCCGACTCCACGACCAGCTCTGCCACGTCAGCCAAGTTGCGAAGCTCGACCAGCTCAGGCGTGAGCAGAGTTTCCCAATAGTAGGAGCGAATCTCCTCTTTGACCAAGGCCACTCGATGTCGTGCCCGCTTGAGGCGCCGGGTGGTGCGCACGATGCCAACGTAGTCCCACATGAACTGTTGAATCTCGGCCCAGTTGTGCTTGATCACAACCAGCTCGTCCGCAGGAACCGCAGGTCCCGGATCCCAAGCTGGCAGCTCCGGCACAGACTCGTTCTCCCGCGTGATGGCCTCGGCGGCGGCGGCATGCGCGTAGACTGCTGCCTCCAAAAGCGAGTTGCTGGCCAAGCGGTTGGCGCC
>JBLHMA010000114.1:0-13439 GCA_047621545.1 Cognaticolwellia sp.
AGACGGGCTTGGAGGATGCCTAGAATCCCCTGACGGTTGGGACACGCCCAGTCTTGGTGGTGCAGGGGAAAGTTGTCTGAGAGCAGGGCCAGAGCTTGGGTGTAGTGACCCTGGCTGGCCAAGACCCGCACGCCCTCGTTGCGCACCTGTTTGACGTTGTAGAAGCGGCTGCCGTGGCCCCCTGCGTCCAACTCGGTGAGCAGGGTGCGAAGGACGGCCAGGACCTGTTCTGGGTCTGTCTCCCCTCTGAGTTCTTGGGCAGCGCGCTCCAGACGCGCCTTGTGCTCGGGGTCGTCCAGGCCCCACTTCTGGAGGGTGCCGATGGCCTTGGGACCGGGCTGGGCGCCCACGTCGATGAGGCTGTCGCCGGTTGGTAGCCAGCCCAGGCCCTCGACCGTGAACTGCAGCGGCTCTCGCAGGCCCTTAAGCGCCTGATCCGGCCAGTTCATCGGGTCACCCTGCAGTCGTTCGCCCTTGGCCATGGCGCTGACCGCCGTGAACAGAGCCTGCCCCTGAAGCGCAGACTCCTCGGCGGTCCAGTAGCCCCAAGGCTCGTTCAGGTGCAGGGGGTCCTGGGCGGCCAGTGCGGCTTGGAACAGTTGGACCCGCAGTGCGTGGCGGGCATCGAAGTTCTCGAAGGCGTCGATCTCTAGATCGGCTGTCGCCATTGTGTAGGGGCGCAGGTCTTCGGCCAGTTCCTGGGCGTGTTGCGTTACATCTCGGCCGGTTGCGGCGTGGCGCGCCATCTCCAAGTAGCGGACCCTTAGACCGTAGAGTCCAGCGTGGTCCTTTGGAAGTGGCGTTCCATCTGACAGGGCCGTGCACAGCGCAGCATCCCGCTCGGCAGCTTGCTGGAGCAGGTCCCGGATCTGGTCGGGAGGCTGCCCCTCGCTGAGCTCAAGGGCGCTTAGGTCCGTGACCAAGAGCCGATATTCCTGGGTCGCCGCGCTCAGGTCCCCACCCTCCGCCATGGCACGCGCCCGATCCCGCCGGAGCACGGCCAGGTGACCCAGCGTACGCATGTGAACCCCCTCCCAGTCGTGCTCCCCGTACCACTGCGGGCTGGAGACAAAGCCGCCTACGTCCTGTTGCCAGGCGGGATTGTCTGCCGGCAATGGAGGATGCTGTTGTCCTTGGTCCAGGCCAATCCCGTCGCGCGCGTTGGGGGGACTGCCCGGGCTAGCAGGCTGCTGAAACCCTGGCGCAGTCAAGGCCACCGGTGCTGTGGATGGAGGCGGAGAATCGGAGTCCACCGTTTGGCAGGCCAGAAGGAGCAGAAGCATGGGCGCAGTTTAGCGCTGTGGAAGTCCATGCTGGCCGGGTGCTACCCTTTCTGCATGTGGATGCTCTTGTTGGCCTGTTCGGGTGATGTGGAACCAGTGACCTCGCCAACGGCAGGCGTGCCCCAGGTGCAGCCAGGTCAGCCCGGGGCCCGGGATAGGCCGATGGGTACGCCGGGGAAGGGTCCGCTCAAGGGCCCCCAGACGGGGCCGCAGGGTCCCCCTCTGCAGGGTGGTCCTCAGGGTGGGCCTATGCCTGGAACTGCTGGATCGAGCGGGGCGATGATGCAGGACCCAACAGGGTTTCCTGGCTTTCACAACATGCCTGCTCCCCAAGGTCCCAGCATCGAAGGCTTGGGTGGTAGCGCCCTGGATGGCTGGGCGCCCAGGGTGCAACTCAGCCAAGGAAAAGGCGGCGGCTACAGGCCTCAGGTTGCGGTGGGAGTGGACGGAGTGGTGCACGCCCTGTTCTACGAGCGCACCGATGCGGGAGATCTGATTCGCCACCGCATGGGGCGGGACGGGAAGTTCTCAGCGGCGGCGCCTGTTGGCTTTGAGGATCAGCGCAACTGGGGACCGGATCTCGTGGTCCGAGACGACGGCAGCGTGGTGTGTGTCTTTGACCACGCCCAGGAAGACTTCTCCTCCCGGGGATGGTTGACCCTGTTCGAAAATGGCACCTGGACTACGCCGGAAGCGCTCACGGAGATGGACCCCAAAGGCGAGATTGGAAGTGGGCATGTGGCCCATGGTGCTGGCGGGTTGCTGTACTACGTGTGGATCGGCAAGCAGATGGACCCCACACAGCACTTTCAGGCCCGTGGACGGGTCTACGACGGCCAGAGCTGGGGACCGGTGGTGCCGCTCTCGGATGGCAAAGAAGACGCGTGGCACACCAACGTGGAGCGCCGCCCAGACGGCAGCGCCTTGGTGGGCTTTGACGTGGGGACCGGGGGCGGGGAGACCACCCTCTACGTGGGCCAGGCCCGTGATGGCCGCTTCTCAGATCCGGTGGACATGACCAAAACGGGTCCTCCAGGCGAGCGCCCCCACTTCGCCTTTGGGCCGGACGGCCAGGACCACTTGACCTGGTTCCACAAGGAGAATGGACAGCCTATCCACGTCTATGTGCGCTCTGGTCGGGCCATGGATTGGGGCGAGAGCATCGAGCTGAGCGCTGGCTATGGCGGCTTTCACTTTGACCCGGAGATCGCGGTGAATGCCGATGGGGTGCGAGTCGTGGTCTGGGGCTGGGACGCGGGCTCGGATGCCGAGCTCGTCTACAGTGTGGACAAGGGCCAGGGCTGGAGCACCCCAAAGAAGGTCGATGAGCTGGACTGGGGCAAGCCCGGTCTGGCCAGCTTGGTGGCGGGGCCTGATGGCCGCTTTCACGTGGTGTGGAACCAAGGGGTTCGCGGCGAGAATCACGTCTACTACCGGGTGCTCACGCCGTGATCTCACTCAGCGTCATTCAGCTCTTTGCGTGCACCGGTTCTGAGCCGGGCTCTGCTGTTGTGGCGGCACCTCCTGGCCCAGCTCAAATGGGTCCAGCTCAGATGGGGCCCCAGCATGGACCGCCACCTCAAGGAGGCCCCAAGGCACAGCCATTCCACGCGCAGGCCTTCCACGCGCAGGCCTTCCACGCGCAGTCCTTCCACGCGCAGTCCTTCCACGCGCAGGTGGAGATGCAGCTTGAAGGGGAGATGCCCAAGTGGGGGCCCAGCATCCTGATCATCAGCTTGGACACGGTCAACGCGGAGACACTGGCCTTGTATGGGGGCATTGCCCAGACCCCGAACATCGCCAAGATCGCCGCGCGCGGGGTGCTCGTGGAGCAGGCCATCAGCCACTTTCCCGAGACCTGTTTGAGTCACTGGAGCATGCTCTCGGGGGTGTTGCCAGAGGTGCACGGAAACGCGCCTGCACACAGGGGTTCCATCTACGCAGGCCCTACCTTGGTGGAGATCGCGGGAAGCGCTGGCTACCGCAGCGGGGCCATCATCGGTGGAATCACCCTGCAGGACCAGGCCTGTGGACTGGGGCGGGCCTTTGACCATTACGATGACCGGGTGCCCAACAATCCCCAGGACTTCACCCGGCCAGCCCCACAGGTCACCGAGAATGCGGTGGCTTGGATACAGCAGCGCCCGGGTCCGTACGTGGCCTTTGTTCACTACTTTGACGCCCATTTTCCCTACACGCCCAAGGCGGAGTACGCGGGGATGTACGGCACTGGGTACAGCGGCCCGCTCACGGGATCCGACGCGGATCTTCGGCCCTTCCGGGACGGCGGCAAGACCCCCACCGCCGAGGAGCTGGCCCACATCCACAGTCTCTATGCCGCCGAGATCACCCAACTCGACGCGGCCTTGGGGCCCCTGCTGGACGCGGTGGACCCGAACAACACCATCGTGGTCATCACCGCCGACCATGGCGAGAGCTTCGGACATGACTACTGGTTCAACCACCGCGAAGGGCTCTGGGATCAAGTCATCCGGGTGCCGTTGATCGTCGCGGGTCCCGGCTTTGAGTCCGGGGTGCGCATCTTGGAGCAGGTGGGGTTGATCGATATGGCACCGACCGTGCTGGCGGCTGCTGGACTGCCCACCGACACCGGCATGATGGGGACCGACTTCCGCACCCAAGGCCAGGCCGGCGAGGTGACCAGCATCACGGACCCTTGGCGCGAGCAGAGCAGCATGGCAGTGCGGAACGCGGCCCTGAAGGTGCTCATCACGCCCACCAGGCAGCTCGGCTACGACTTGGTCCAAGATCCTGATGAGCTCAAGCCCTTCGAGATGAAGAGCTTGGACGAGCGCGCGCTGATCTACGGTCAGATCCTTGAGCGCTACGCACCACGCCAGGTCTCCGCCCCTACAGCCGCGCCCATTGACCCCCAGCGGGTCGAGCAGCTCAAGAGCCTGGGCTACATCGCGCCGGAGTAGCGGCGGGACTCAGGTGTCGTCTTCCCCGTCGCAGTTTGAGTCCACGCCATCGCCCGCGGTTTCGGGTGCCCCAGGGTAGATCGCAGGATCATCGTCGTCGCAGTCCTGGGAGGCGCTGTAGTCATCGCCGTCTGCGTCCAAGTACCCGGTGTCTGGAATGCCGTAGTCTGCCTCGCTGGAGATACAGCTTGTCGCGCCGATCGCAAGGCCGACCCCGAGCAAGAGCAGACTGGCGCCGAGTTTGGAGCTAGTGAGCGGCCGACCCCAGTGGCTGCAGCTTCCGGGAGCGTTTGGGCTGCCGCAGGCCGAGCAGATCTTGAGCATCAGGTGTCATCCTCTCCATTGCAGTTGGAGTCAACGCCGTCGCCAGCCGTCTCCGGTGCGTCTGGGAAAATGTCTGCGTTCTCATCGTCGCAGTCCAGGCGGGCAGGGCTGCCGTCTTGGTCCGCGTCCACGTAGCCGGAGTCTGGGGCTCCGTAGAGCGCGACCACGCTTTTGTCGGTGCAGGCGCCTATCCCCAGACCTAGAAGAGCGACAGCGCCGGCTAGCAGCGGCGTGCTGCTGCCCATCGGGGAGGCGCTGCAGTGTGCACAAGCGCGCTCACTGTGTGTTGGGGTGCCGCAGGAAGTACACGCCGTGAGCATGGGCGGTCCAGTAGTGGGGATTCAAGCGCCAATACGCCGATGGCCCATCCCGCTGGCTATAGCAGCGAGATGGGCCATTCGTATGGTGCTGAGGTGAAACTCAGCCGCTCAAACCAGCTGTAAAGCTTAGTTGCGTCCGGTGACGGCCTTCATGCGGCCACCAGCCTTGCGAACCTTGAGCAGGCCGGTCTTGCGCATGCGCTCCTTGCGCTTCTTGGCCTTGAGCTTTGCGCGGTGACGTGCGGATGCGTTCTTTGCCATGGGGGTCTCCAATACGTGGTGCAGCCTGCTGTGGCCGCGGACCTGGGCGGGTAACCCGATCCTCTGCAATCAGTCCAGTTCTGGAAGTTCCTCACCGTGAACAGTGGCCACAACATCGGCGAACACATCCGTCCAGTAGGCCAGCACGGGATCGGTTCCGCGCTGTGCCCCCTCTAGCTCCCCGATGACCTCGAGAGCGGTCACATTGGCAGAGATAGGTGTCAGTAAAAATCCACCTTCGAGACGGGAAATGAAGGGCGTGCCGCCGACCTTGTCATAGCGGCCTGCGACGCGATCATCCGACACCCGGTCCTGCCACCAGTCCAAGTCGAACTCGATGGTCACGATGTTGGGCACCACATTGGAGGTGCGGAATGACACTGCGTACTCGGGGCGATTGTCCCACTCGACTGAGTATTCGCTGACGGTTCGGCGATCCAAGACTACTAGGGGGTCTTGAAAGGCCAGCCACGTCGTCGCGATGTCAGCGTGCACGTAGCCCTTGCCGTGCACCCAGTCCGTGCTGCCGGAGACACCCACGACGGTGTTGAGGGTCTCGCTCTGATCCGCGGGGAACTCAGCGGTGTTCTTTGCGATGGGCGCCAGATCCGCGGGCAGGTCCCCTGTGTCGGTGGCGGGCGCGTCTTTTGCGCATGCAAGCAGAAGAAGGATCATGGCGGGCAAATACTGTGCTTTGGGTCAGTCGTCTTCACCAGTTTGCGAAGAAAACCGTTGACAGGTCAAGCAAAACGGGATCCTTTGGTGCTTCGGAGGCCTGGATGGCGAGAAGAGAGACCCTGCGAAAGCGCGCTGCGGCAGCGCTTGTGTTGCTCGGGATCTGCTGCGTTGGCGTGGCCCTGGTCCCCACCGTAGATGCGGGGCCCAGCCGGGTTCAGTTTGATGGCTGGGCGCCTCCGGCGTGGCACCCCCAGGCCCAGGCCTTGGAGAGCTTGGTGGCGATGGATCAGGCTCCATCTGGACGCGTTTCAGGGCTGAGTGCGCGCTCCACCTTCCTGTACGACGTGGACGCGGGCGAGGTGCTGCACGCGCACAACGCCGATGACCGCAGGCCGGTGGCCAGCCTCACCAAGCTGGCCACCGTTCTGGCCTGGGCCAGCGAAGGCAAGAATCTCGAGGAGAGCTACTGCGTCGACAGCCGCTTCTACCCCACCCGAAGCGGCGCCTTCTCTAAGTTGAGTACCGGGGAGTGCTACCGAGGCTGGGACCTGCTTGGCGCAGCCCTGGTCAGCTCGGACAACCGGGGCGCGTACGGCGTTCAGGTGGCCAGCGGGCTGCCCTTTGACCAGTTCATCCGACGCATGGATCAGGTCAGCTGGGAGCTTGGAATGACCCAGTCGACCTGGGCTGAACCCTCTGGGCTGGACGACGAGAACCTGTCCACCGCCCGCGACATGGCCAAGGCCGCGCTCGCGGTCTCCGTTCACCCGACCTTGTCCATCCCGGCCACTTCTGCGACGTGGCGCTTGGAGCAAGCCGACGGCACTCCAAACCGAGAGCTCTACGCCACGGACCGTTTGGTGGCGCGCACGGATCTGGAACTGCTGGCTGGAAAGACCGGCTACACCGACACCGCTGGCTACTGCTTTGCCGGTGTGGTGCGCACAAAGCAGGGCCGGACGGTGGCCTTCTCGGTCCTTGGCGCGGCCAGCTCCAGCAAGCGATGGGCGGACGTAGATCGGTTGATTCGCTCGCTGTAGGCGCGTGGGCTCCAGCATCTCCGTAGGTTCTCCTAGGGACCACTTCGGTTAAAGCCCGACGCAGCTCTGGAGCGCTCATGTCCAAACGCATTCCTGTCCATCTGGTCACCGGCTTTCTGGGGTCCGGAAAGACCAGCCTACTGCTAGACCAGCTGCGCCAGCGTCAGGACCAAGAGCGCTGCGCGGTGCTCGTCAACGACTTTGGGGAGGCCCGAATCGACGCCACCCTTCTGGGCGGTCGGGTGGCCATTCAGGAGATCGCTGGGGGCTGCGTCTGTTGCACTGCGCCAGCGGACTTGGTGCCGGCTCTGGACGCGCTGCTCCAGGACCCCGACCTGGATCGCGTCTTCATCGAGGCCACTGGGCTGGCACGGCCATCCGACATTCTGGACACGCTGAGTCGCTCCACGCTCAAGGAGCGCATCTTCCTTGCTCCAGTGGTCGCGGTGCTCGATCCCCGCCGCTTGGTGGGCATGGCGCCGCCTTTGCTTCTTGAGCAGATGGACGCCAGCGACGTGCTGGTCTGCAACTGGAGCGATGCCTCCGACCTCCAGGCCCGCGATTCCTTGCAGACCCACACGCTTAGCCACTTCCCCCCGTGGTTGGCAGTCGTAGAGGCCACCCAGGGCAGCGTGTCTACCGACCTGTTTGACCTGCGCCGAGAAGGGCCCAGCATCCGCACGCGCAAAGTCACGCCGTCCACCCAGGGCTACGCAGCCGCCTCTCAGACTTGGTCGCCAAGCACCGTGTTTGACCTGAAGGCCCTCAAGGAGGTGCTCGATGCGAGCGGAGCGGAGCGTATCAAGGGGATCTTCCACACGGATCTGGGCTGGACGGTTCTTCAGCGTGCCGGCGGCACGGTCTCGTCGGGGGCAACCGGGTTGCGCTCGGTCTCGGCAGTAGACGTCATCGTCAAGGGGAGCATAGACCAGGGAAAAGGCTTGCTTCAAGCCATCGATGCGGCGCGCTACCACGCGGATCCCCAGAGCATCGGTCAACTCACCCTGAGCGATGGCCAAGGCTACTCCGCGGCGCTCAACCGCTGGTCCCTGGCCGCTTTGCCGGGCCAGGTGGCCGATGTCTCGATCCTGTTGCCCAAGCGCCAAGGCGCCGGCGTGTTTTTGTCGGAGATCGTGAAATTGCTGAACCCAGACCTCCAGGCCGAAGTGATGCTGGTGGCCAGCGATGGCATGGTGAGTGGCCCTACCGCTGTGAGCGAGCTGGGCCGCGCGGTGGTGGTCTACCTTTTGGATGGCGGCGAGCTGCCGGCGAACAAGGGGGGGCCTTTCCGCATCTTGGTGCCCGAAGGCGAGAGCGCCTGCGCAAACGTAAAGGGCTTGGCCCGTATTGAGCTTGTGGAGTCGTGATGCGTGTAGAAGTAGAAGAGCTGGGCTTGGCGCTGGACATGAGCTTCCTTCACCTTGCGCCTTCTCCGAGCGTGTCCCAGGCTCTGGACGCCATGTCCGCCCTAGAGGCCGGTGCGATCGCGAATCCAGACGAAGGCCGCCAGGTGGGCCACTACTGGCTCAGGTTGGGTGACGATGCCCCTGAGCACGTACGGGCGGACATCCAGGCCCTGCACGCTCAGATCGATTCCTTGGCTCAGGATTGGCCCTTCTCCTCCCTCCTCGTGATCGGCATCGGGGGATCTGCCCTGGGCCCGCAGCTTGTTTTGGACGCGCTGTTGGTTCCGGAATCACAGGGGAAGCGGGCGCGTTTCATGGACAACACCGATCCCGTGGGTGCAGCCCGGGTGCTGGCCGAGCTGGATCTGAAGAACACGGGCGTGTTGGTGATCTCCAAGTCCGGGGGCACCAAGGAGACCCGCAACAGCATGCTGCTGGCACAGTCGGCCTACGGGGCTGCAGGGCTGGACTTTGGGGCCCACGCCATCGCTGTCACAGGACAGGATTCTGCTCTGTTCAAGGCCGCCCAAGGCTGGCGGGCTCGGGTCCCAATGTGGGATTGGGTAGGAGGTCGCACCAGCCTGCACTCAGCGGTAGGTCTGCTGCCAATGGCGCTGCTTGGTCTGGACTGGCGGGGCTTTTTGGAAGGCGCACGCATCATGGACGCACGGACTCGAGTGGTGGGCGAGAACCCGGCCTTGATCCTGGCACATACTTGGTGGTCGGCGCAAGCGGATTCCCCCCGGGCGATGGTCATGCTGCCGTACTGCGACCGCTTGGTCCTGCTCTCCAAGTACCTGCAGCAGCTGGTGATGGAGAGCCTTGGCAAGCGCCGAAAGGACGGTCAGCGGGTAGGCCTGACGGTCTATGGCAACAAGGGCAGCACCGATCAGCACGCCTATGTTCAGCAGCTGCGAGATGGCCCGGATGACTTCTTTGCCAGCTTTGTGGCCGTTCTCAGCGATGACAAAGCCGGTGATCTGGGCGCGGTCGAGGTCGAACCGGGTGTGCGGGCAGGGGACTTCCTCTTGGGCTTTCTTCTGGGCACCCGAAAGGCCCTGCACGACGCCGGAAAGCAGTCCCTGACCCTTGAGCTTGAGCAGGTCAATGCCCGCAGCTTGGGTGGCCTGATTGCACTCTATGAGCGGGCCGTGGGTTTCTACGCGACCTGGCTTGGGGTCAACGCCTACCACCAGCCTGGGGTGGAGGCTGGAAAGAAGGCGGCTGGGGAGATGCTGGTCTTGCAGGGGCGGATCTTGGCCGGGGAGCCGGCGGATGGACCGGACGCGGCGCTCATTCGCCGGCGGCTGACTCTGACCGGGCGGTGATGACAGGAGTGTGCGGGCTGGCACGGGCTATGCAGATGACCTTGGGTGTGGTCCATCCACCCCGGAGATTTCGTGTTCCCGCTACTGATACTTGCAGTCCATCTTGGATTTATTGCTTGCCGTGCGCCTGGGGCCCAGCCTCCCGAGACCGGCGTGACCGAGAACCGGGTGGGCGGTGGGGGCGAGGATTGGAAGGTGGTGCGTATTGATCTGCGCCAGAACGAGCTGCTGCTCGAGGGCATCGGCGAGCAGACCAACACCCTGCGGGAGCTGGGGCCACATCGGGTTGCGATGAACGCCGGCATGTACATGAGCGACCTGAACCCGGTGGGCCTGTACATCTCGGAGGGGGTGGAGCACGCGCCCTTGGAGCTTGGGCCCGGGGGCGGGGGCAACTTCTTTCTCAAGCCCAATGGGGTGTTCTCCATCGCCCAGGATGGGGCTGCGGTGACGGAGTCCACGGCGTGGGCAGCCAGTCCTCGGGAGGGAACACGGATAGCGACCCAGTCAGGGCCGTTGCTGGTACAGCTCGGGGTGATCCATCCCGAGCTGAACCCGGCTTCAACCTCCACCTACACACGGAATGGTATCTGTGCTCAGGACGCGAACACGGTCTTGCTGTTCATCTCCCTTCGGCCTGTGAGCTTGTGGCAGGCGGCGTCTTTTGCCAGCAAGGTGCTGGACTGTCAGGACGCGCTCTACCTGGACGGCAGCGTCTCTGTGTTGAGCACGGAGGAGGGGGTAGTCGGCAAGCGCGGCGGGGCTTGGGGCGGTCTGCTCGTCGTTCGCTGAATCAGGATTCACTTTCGTTGCGGACTCGTCGCGTCGCTGATTTGGGGGGTGCCATAGACAAGGATACGTCATTGCATCTGATCCTACAAACTCGACGCTCCAGAAGGCCATCCAATGCCCGACGCATCCGCCAGATTCTCCGCTGTAGCCACCGTCAACTCCCGTCAGCCACGTCGAGTTGAGCGTCCTGGGGGGGCTGACGGCAAGGTGCAAGATGTCGGGGAGCTCTTCGGACAGAAGACCTTCTCGCTGGATCAGATGGCCGACAAGCTGCCGCGGCCCATCTACAAGCAGGTCAAAGCCACCATCGAGGAGGGTCGCCAGCTCGACCACCAGGTTGCGGTGAGCGTGGCCCACGCGGTCAAGGAATGGGCAGTGGAGCAGGGCTGCACCCACTTCACTCACTGGTTCCAGCCCATGACGGGCAGCACCGCTGAAAAGCACGATGCCTTCCTGACCTTCTCCAAGGAAGGACTGGCCATCGAGCGCTTTACTGGCGATATGCTCATCCAGTCCGAGCCGGACGCCTCGAGCTTCCCCAGCGGCGGCATGCGCTCTACCTTCGAGGCCCGCGGCTACACCGCCTGGGACCCCTCGAGCCCCATGTTCATCATGGACGGAGAGTCCGGGTCCACCCTGTGCATCCCTTCGGTGTTCATCAGCTACACCGGCCACGCCCTGGACCAAAAGACCCCCTTGCTGCGCTCCATGGCAGCGGTGGACAAGTCAGCACGCAGGATGCTGCGCGCGATGGGAGAGAGCCCTGAGCGCGTCATCGCGACGGTGGGTTGTGAGCAGGAGTACTTCCTGATCGACCGGGCTTACTGGGCCCTGCGCCCCGACCTGGCCATTGCCGGACGCACCGTGGTAGGCGCCAACCCGCCCAAGGGCCAGAGTCTGGATGACCACTACTTTGGTGCCATTCCACCCCGCGTGCTCTCCTTCATGCAGGAGGTTGAGCAGGAGCTGTACCTCTTGGGAGTTCCTGCCAAGACCCGTCACAACGAGGTCGCCCCATGCCAATTTGAGCTGGCCCCCATCTTCCGCGAGGCCAATGTAGGCGTGGACCACAACCAGCTCATCTCCGAGGTGCTGCGCCGCGTTGCTCTGCGTCATGACTACAAAGTGATCATGCACGAGAAGCCCTTCGCCAACATCAATGGCAGCGGCAAGCACGACAACTGGTCCCTGAGCTGCGGCGGAAAAAACCTGCTGGATCCCGGCAAGCAGCCTCAGGAGAACACGCGCTTTTTGGCCGTTCTCGCCAGCGTGCTGCTGGGCGTCAGCCGCTACGGCGGCCTGTTGCGTGCCAGCGTGGCCAGCCACGGAAATGACTTCCGCTTGGGGGCCAACGAGGCTCCCCCCGCCATCATGTCGGTGTTCCTGGGCGAGACCCTGACCCGAATCTGCAATGGCATCACCGCTGGAACCAGCGAGCGCACGCCAGACCAAGCGCAGCTCACCGTCGGAGTGAAGACCCTGCCCGCCGTGGCCCAGGATAATACGGACCGAAACCGCACAAGTCCGGTGGCATTCACGGGGAACAAGTTCGAGTTTCGCGCAGTGGGGAGCAGCCAGAATCCTGGCTGGCCCACCACGGTGCTCAACACCATTGTCTCCGAGGGCATGGACCAGATCAGCACTTGGATCGCCCAGGCTGGCGGAGACCAGGCCGCTGTGATGACCGCTATTCGCCAGGCTTTGGTGGAGTCGGAAGCTGTGCGCTTTGAAGGGGACGGCTACAGTGAGGACTGGGTGACCCAGGCCGTGGCCAAGGGCCTGAAGAACCTGCGCACCACGCCCGAGGCCTTGGCTGAGCTGCGGCTGCCGGAGGTGGAGCAGGTCTTTAGCAAGCACGGGGTGCTGAGCCCCGAGGAGCTGCTCTCTCGCTTCAATGTGCAAGAGGAGCAGTACCTGACCGCCGTGGACATTGAGCGTGACACCCTGCGTCTCATCGTCAACGAGATGGTGCTGCCGGCTGCTCTTGCTGAGCGTGCCGAGCTTGCGCAAGGTG
This sequence comes from Cognaticolwellia sp., assembly GCA_047621545.1. GTDB lineage: Bacteria > Myxococcota_A > UBA796 > UBA796 > CAJQPC01 > CAJQPC01. The sequence goes on from JBLHMA010000114.1 coordinate 12,389, forward strand.
CCAAGGCCCTCAAGGATCTCGATGTGGACTGGTCGGTTGAGAAGGCCGCCATCGAGGTACTGAACCAAGCGATCAAGGGCCTTCAGAAGCGCGGGGAAGTCGTTGGTGAGCTGGCTGATTTGGCTGGCCACGACGCCCACAAGGTCGCCCAGACCGTGATTCCGGCCCTGGCCGATGTACGTGAGATTGTTGACCAGCTCGAAGGCTTGTTGGCGGATGGCCGCTGGCCGCTGCCTAAGTACCGTGAGCTGTTGTTCATGATCTGAGAGAGCTCCCAGCAAGCCCAGTTTGATCTCGGCTTGGGCCGCCTGCGCCTTCTCGGGGTAATCTAAAAGGGCACCGACGGAGTACCCCCATGCCCAAGGCCAAAACTGCGCCTACCCACAAGCACCCGCCGGCAAAGGCGGGCGGTGGAGGAGGCGGAGGCGGCGCCGGAGGTCCTAGCGGTCCCGGTGGCGGTGGTGGCGGCGGCGGTGGTGGCGGTGCTGGCGGCGGCGGTGCTGGCGGCGGCGGTGGCGCTGGCGCTGGCGGCGCCGGTGGAAGTGGCGCTCCGGGGGGCGGCGGTGGCGGATCGAGTGCACCCGGAATGGCCAGCGGTGGTGGCATCGGTGGGGCACTGGGCGGCGCCTTGGGTGGACTGGGCAACCCATCTGAGATGGTGGAGACGGCGCTCCGCAGCGTCGAGCAGCAAGTCCTGGACGCCCTGGACTTCCAGGAGTGGCAGGAGAAGGCCCAGGAGATTGTGCTCCAGGTGACTGAGCCGGTTGAAGAGGCTCTGGACGAGATGGAAGCGGCCTTGAACCAGGTCAAGGAGACAGTCGCGAAGGCGGATGCGCTCTTGGACCAGGTTGGTCTCGGAGACGCTCTGGAACCTGTTCTCGGGGGCTTGGGGGCTCTTGGCAGCCAGGTGGATTTAGGGCAGGCTGGTGTTGACGAGGTTCAAGATGCCTTTGGAGTAGACCAGGAGCCCGCTGGCGGTCCTGGCGGCGCGGGCGGTCCCGGCGGCGCGGGCGGTCCTAGCGGCGCGGGCGGTCCTGGCGGCGCGGGCGGT
>JBLHMA010000115.1:0-13372 GCA_047621545.1 Cognaticolwellia sp.
GCGAGATGCCATCGTTGGTGTTGCGCATGGCGACGTTGGCCGAGCGGCTGGTCGCCTCAAGGTTCTCAGCGACGGCCAGGCCGGCCGCGTCGTCGGAGGCCTTGCTGATTCGCAGACCACTCGAGAGCTTGCGAAAGCTGTTGCCCAGCGCTCGGCTGTTGCGATTGAGAGCGCTCCCGGCCTGGAGGGCAGAGACATTGGTGTTTACGGTCAAAGCCATGAGTGTGTTCTCCTCTTCTGTGTTTCAGCCCACGTCCGCGAAGTCGTTTTGGGCTTCACACCAAGGATCGGAAGAGAGGAGAAAAGGCATGACCCCCCAGGGCCAAAAAGATCACAATCTAAAAAACTTCCTACTTTCAGTATCTTAGAGAAACACTCTTCCAGGTCAAAACGTAAAAACGGGAGCCTCCATTTCTGGAGACTCCCGCTAATGCCGCTGAGGGCCTGGGCTAACCGATGAGGTTCAAGGCACCCTGACTGATGGTCTTGGCCTGAGCCAGAATCGAAGTACTCGCCTGCTGCATGATTTGGTTTTTGGACATCTCCGCAGTCTCATAGGCAAAGTCTGCGTCTCGAATCTGCGACTCTGCGGACTGCAGGTTCTCAGTGTAGTTCTCCAGGTTGTTCAGCGCCGAGTTCAGGCGGTTCTCTACTGCACCGAACTTGGAGCGGTAGCTGGAGACGCTATCAAGTGCAGCGTCGATGGTGTCGATTGCCGTCTGGGCAGTACCAGCGGAGGACAAGTCCACCCCACCGGTGTCCACACCCAGGGTGGAGGCCGTCAGGTCTCCCAGGGTGATGGTGATGCGGTCATCCGTGGTGTTGTCCACGCCCACCTGCACCTCAATCTGGGTGTCGCTGCCGTCCGAGAGCTGGAGTCCATTGAACTCGGTGACAGAAGAGATGCGGTCCACTTCCTCGGTGAGCTCGGAAAACTCGTCCTGGATGTAGGCACGCTCGTCATCGTCCAAGGTCTCGGAACTGGACTGCACGGCCAGCTCACGCATGCGCTTGAGGATGTTGCCAACCTCGTTGGCGGCGCCCTCTGCCGTGGAGATGATGCTGATGCCATCGTTGGTGTTCCGCATGGCGACCTTGGCCGAGCGACTCGCAGCCTCCAGGTTCTCTGCCACTGCCAGTCCGGCTGCGTCGTCAGATGCCTTGCTGATGCGCAGGCCAGAACTGATCTTTCGGAAGCTGCTGGAAAGGGAACGGGTGTTCCGGTTCAGGTTGGTGATTGCATTGTTGGATGCGGTGTTTGTGTTGACTACAAGTGCCATGGTGGGGTTCTCCTAAAGCGTCGTCTGTCGTCGTCGAGTTAGAAGCCGCCCGGTTTTTCTCAGAAACCTTGCGTCCTCATAGGATACCTCTCGGCACAGAGGGGGTGGATCGTTGAGAGAAAAGTGCGATCCACCCGTAAAGTATTTTGCCAGAGATTCCGAACGCTTGGCCCCAGATCAAAAAAAGCCAGCCCAAAGGCCGGCTTTCTCGTCTATTACAGACTCAGATAAGGTCGAAGAGTCGGCCCGACGCGGAAGCAGCACCTACGGTCATAGCCGCGTTGTAGCTCTGCTGAAGCTCACTCAGGCGGGTGTAGGTCTCCGCCTCGTCTATCTGCACCAGGTTATTGAACTCGCCCGTCAGAATGGCCGAGACACTCCCCGCAGTCTCCTCTGCATCCAGAGTCATGCGCTCTTCGTTTCCGACGCGCTGCCTCCAGCTGGTCAGGTGATTGAATGCATCGTCTAGGTCTGAGAGCAGAGCGGAGACCGTGGCCGGGTCATCGGCCAGCAACGCGGCCTCGACATCCTGGAGAGCACCAAAGGCGTCAACGCTTCCTTGAAAGACCTCGGACCCGTCCATTCCGGTCCGCGTCCAAGTGCTGAGTGTAATCTGGGTCTCCGGAGTGTCGGTGTTGCCCTGGTACGCGAAGGCCGCGTCAAAGGCCGGCTCGTCGTAGGCTGTACCAGAGAAGAGGTATCGCTCCCCAATGCGGGTGTTGGCGACAGCGCTCAAGCTCTCGACGAGAGCGGCAACCTCTACAGCCATGGCTGCACGCGAGGTCCCATCGTAGCTCTCAGAGGCACCAGCGACCGCAATCTCTTTTGCGCGCTTGAAGAGTTCGCCGGCCTGTGCCAAAGCATCGTCGGCCCGGGCGTGAAAGCTCAGAGACCGCGTGATGTTGCCCTCGTACTCGGCCTGATCCTGGATGAGCCCGCGAAGCTTCAGCGCGCTGGCTACTTCGGCGGGTGCGTCACTGGGACGGGAGAACTTCAGCCCTGTAATGGCCTGGGTCTCGACTCGCCGGATCTCGCTGTTAAGGCGCCCGGCAGTGCTCGTGAGTAGACGACTCATCGAGCCTTGCGTGGTTCGGTAAATGTTCATCGCACGGCATCCATCAGGGTGTCAAAGAGCTCAGAGCTGACCCGCAAGACCTTGGCAGCCGCTTGGTAGCTGGCCTGGAACTCGATCAGGTTCGCCGCCTCCTCGTCTAGATCTACACCCGAGATGGCGTCGCGCAGCCCTTGCAGGTCATTGAGTACAACACCCTGCTGCTCGGAGACTCGGCGTGCACTTGCGGTATCCCCACCCACTTCAGAGAGCAGGTTGAGGAGGGTCTCCTCTCCACTCATGGTGCCGGAGAATGCATCACCTGACTCCATCTCAAGCATCACCCGAAGGTTCTCACCATCTCCTGCTGCGGCTGATGCATCTGCAGCGAAAGCAAGCAGGCTGGGGTCATCAAGCAGAGTCTGGTTGAAAGTAAAGCTCTCGGCGAGGTGCGCGCTGCCGCCGGTGGTCTGGAACCAGTCCACCCCAGCGGCGCCCGAAGAGTCAAAGCCCAAGGCGTGCTGATCATTGAACTGAGTGCTCAGCTCCTGGACGAACAGATCCAAGTCGCCCAGGTAGCCCTCGATACGGGAGAGAGCCGTAGCCATCCCCCCCAAGGCGCCCCCCAATTCGCCGCTGACGCCCGTTCGTCCGTCATCCAAGCTGAGGTAGAAACTGCTCTCCCCCGCTTGATGCTCGACACTCAGTGTGCGGCCTTCAACACCGTTGACCAGAGTGTGCCCGCCCAGGAGAATCGTCGCAGATCCATCCTCTTCCAGGTGAAAGTCCACCCCGATCTGTTCGGCCAGCGCACTGATCTGAATGTCCCGCTGATCCAGCAAATCAGCCGCGTTCCCCTGAGAGGCGATGACCGCACGATTTAGGTCTGCGATGTTCTGGATGCGCTGATTGGCTTCTGTAAGCTCGCCGCTCATGCGGTCCTGGACCTGGGCCTGAAGGTCCACCAAGCTCTCCGCCGTGCGTGAGACGCTGGTGGCGAAGGTCAAACTGCTGTTGGCCACTTCCCGCCGAAGGGTCTCATCAGAGGGGTCCTGCGTGGCCTGGGTCAGGCTGTCATAGATTCCTTGAAGCATCGTAGGCAAGCCGTCGATCTCCACATCGTTGAACCAAGACTCGCTCAGGAACAGGACCTCGTACTCGCTCTCAGCCTCCGCCTGGTTTCCGGTGCTGGCGACCAACTGACGGGTGACAAAGACGTCCTGGGCACGATCTACGCCAGCCACGCTCACCCCCGTACCTCGCCAGTTGCTGCCGACCTGGATGGGGTCGGAGCTCTGCAGGCGAACCGAGCGCCTAGAGTAGCCCTCGGTAGAGGCGTTGGAGACGTTGTTGGAGGCGGCATCCAGGGCCACGCTGGCGGCGTTCAGGCCGCTACGCGCAGAACTCAGGGTGGAGAGGATGCCCACGGTTCAGCCGGCCCGGCGAGGCGCGTATGTGGGCTCGTCGTAGCTGAGGATCTGGTCCAGGCTGCCGTTGACCAGCGAGATGACTGCACCCACGCGCTTCTCCAGAAGCAGCAGCTGCTCAACCAGAGGCCGAAGAGGGAGACGCTCCGCCTCCGGCACGCCTTCCTGCAGTTCGACCTCCAACTCAAAGAGCAAATCAGCGCGGTCCTGGGTGGCCTGGTCCAAGGCTGCGGTATCCAGGGCCTTGGCAGCCGTAAGCTGGGCGTCGGTGGCCTGGATCAGGTCAAGCACCAGCTCCTTGTAGCTCACAGCTCCCCCAAAAGACCATCGACCACCTTGCGCATGTCGACGCTGCTCTCAAAGCTGCCATCGGCGAGAGCCGCCTTCATCTCTGCGATAACGTCGGCGCGTGGCGCGGCGTCAACCTGGCCCTGGGCCTTTAGGCCTCGCACCCACTCCGCCGATCCGGAGAAGCCGACCGAGGCTGGACCCGCTGCGGGCGCCTGGGCCGTGCGGGTGCTGCGCGTCATAGGCCGGAGCGCGTAAATGTTGGAGAGTCCGTCGATCTTCATGGGGTCCTCCGAATGGCCTGAGCCTTGGATTCCTTCCCCGCATCGGACAGACCGCTCTAGCCTTTAGAGCTTTCTTTAGAGTCTCTGCTTTAGCGGGCCCGATCCTGATCCGATCCCGCCACGCTTCCCTGTGGCATATACGCGACGGGGTCGACGGCCTGGCCGTCAATGCGCACCTCCAGGTGGAGATGCGGTCCTGTGCTGTCTCCGCTGGAGCCGACGGTGCCCAAGAGCTGACCGGCCTCCACGGGATCGCCGGCCTGCACGAAAATGTCTTGGCAGTGCGCGTAGCGACTGACCATGCCCTCGCCGTGGTCCACCAGGACTTGGTTGCCGTAGCCTTGTTCACTGCGCTTGACTCGAAGCACGGTTCCCGCACGAACGGCTCCAATCTCGCTCCCCCGAGGGGCGGCCAAGTCCACACCTTCGTGCATCCGCCTGTCCCCATGAATAGGGTGGCTCTCCCGCATTCCAAAGGCGCTGCTGATGCGCGCACCCTCAGGCAGCGGATTGGCCATGCGCTGGCTGTCCTGGATCCCCCAGTTGATCTCCATGCCGCCCCCATCCACGATGGCTTTGGCCATGGCGTCGTCGAATACGCTGCCAAAGGCGTCCCCAAAAGGACCGCCCATGGCCTCTTCCGGCAAGCTGGCGCGCAGTTCCTGCACCATGACCCGAGCGAACTGCTCTTGCAGGAGCCGTTTGGGGCTCTTGCTGCGGTCCAGCGGGGATCCGGTCAGCCCATCCAGCTTGCCGACGCTCACTGAATCACCAGCTCCCCATCCAGGGCGCCGGCCGCATCGATGGCTTGTAGGATGATGACCAGATCTCGGGGCTTCATGCCCATCGCGTTCAAGGCATCCACCAGGTCCTCGATGGTTCCCCCCTTGACGATCGAGAGCTTGCCACCCTCTTCCGTCACACGAATCTCAGCGTTCTGAACCACGACGGGGGTTGGCGCCTCGCCAATATACATGTCGGCTCCCTCGGCGACCTGGTTCTCGGCGCTCACCTCAATGAGCAGATTGCCGTGGGCGATGGCCACGGGCTGGATGCTGACATTGCCGCCAACCACTACAGTTCCGGTGCGCTCATTGATGACCACTCGGGCCACGGAGTCGACCAGGACGTCGACCTGTTCGAATCGGGCCATGAAGTTGACGAAATCCCCCTCGTATTCGTTGGGTATCACCAGCAAGAGGCTGCGCGAGTCTCGGGGATAGGCAACGCCGGGACCAAAAGAGCGCTCTACGGCGTCGCTCAGGCGGTTCATGGTTGTGTAGTCCGGATTGTCCAGGATGTACTCCACCTGTAGAGCGTCCCGGGTCTCCACGTACAGCGGGTGGGTACGAAGGATCTGAGCGCCACCGGGACTGCTAGCGACCGTAGGGTGGTTGCGGGTACTCGAGTCCCCCGCCCCACTGGCCGATACGCTGCCGGTGGAGAGCGGACCGCTGGCGATGGCGAAGGCCTCCTTTACCCCACCGACGGAGAACAGTTCGGTGTCCATCAGCACGCCGTTCTGCAAGGACTTGCAGTCAGCCACCGTAGAGACCGTGATGTCCATGCGGGTATTGGAGCGAGCGTCCACCGGGAGCTCAGCATGCACATAGACCAGAGCGATGTTCTTAGACATCAGGTCCGAGGCGCTGATCGGCCGACCCATGGACTGCATCTCTGCAACCAGCGTGTTGACCGCCGCCTCGCTGCGTGGGGAGTCCCCGGTACCGTTGAGTCCTACGACAATTCCAATGCCAGCCAGCTTGGCGGGGTCGGTGCCATAGAGGTAGCCCAGGTCTTTGACGCGGGCGCCGTGTGCGGAAGAACTGGACAGGGCAAGTAGCAGAGCAAACATTGGGTTGCCTCCATCCCCGCCATCGGACGGAGCCCGCACTTGTTTAGGCAAAAGTCAGCGAAAAGGATCTCAGAAAGGCCAGAGCCAACCGAGCTTTCGGTTCACTACCCCGGGGTGCTGCTTGTCATCGACCGCGCCGTCCCCCGACATCTGAATGATGGGGTTGGCGAGGAACTTCGACTCCACCGTATTGTCGCCCTTCACGTCCATCGGACGGACGACCCCGGCCACGACCAGATACTGCGTCTCGCCGTTTACAGTGATGGTCTTGTGGCCTTCGATGCGCAGGTTCCCGTTGGGTAGCACTTCAACCACTGTACAGGTCAGGCTGGCCTGAAAGGTGTTCTCCCGGCTGGTGGTGCCGTTTCCCCTAAAGTCCGTGCGACTGCCACCACTCACGCCGATCTCCGCATCGTCCAGCTCGATGAGGTTGGGATTGGCCCCCTTGATCTTGGTCGTGATGCCAAGGAGAGCGCCAACCCGTGAGTCCGAGTTGGAGGTCTGGTCGGTCACTGTGTCTGCCTTGACCGTTGTGGTCGCCCAGTCCTCCACATTGACTGTCACCAAGCTGCCCACTTGATGCCGGTTCCAGCGGTTCTCTGATGCAGAGTACAGGCTCGCCCCGGTCTCTTTGCCTTCCATGGAAAAGTCAGGCGCACGAGGAGGGGCGCGTTCCACCACCACAACCGTATCCGACTCCTCCACCGCAACATCCGCCACAGGTTCCCCCGCATCTGGCGCAGTCGAGGCCATGCTCTCCACAGCTTCGCTGGTCTCCTGCACTTCGGCCTCCCCCTGCGGAGGTGCCTCTTGAGCCATCCAGGCCAGCAAGAACAAGGTCGACATGAGGAACTCCTCGAGTCCAAGGACTCAGATCAGTAAATGAAAACACGACCGTTTGGACCAAGCACGCCTTCGACGACCTGCCCAGACTGAAGGTTCTTGACTGGGACACGCTCACCCAAGGCTGCATCGGCCATGAGCTCACCGTCGGTCACAAGCGAGACGCTGCCTCGAGTGACGGAGAGCAACACCGGATCTCCGGCCAAGCGCTCCGCACCAAAGGCTGCGTTGTTGAGATTCACCGGCTCGCCAGCCGCTACGCTACGGGTGGCGATAGCTTTACCCTCGGCCACGGCGGACATGGACGTCCAAACAGCTACAAGTGCATCTTCGGTCTGGAGCACCTGGCCTCGGGTAGCAGGTTGGGTTGCAATCAGTCCCCAGCGTTCCACCTGCAGTACTGGACGCAGCGAATACCGGCCGGAGAGCTTACCCTGGCTGAATACCGACAAGTACAACACCGGGTTTTCTCTACAGACATCGCCGCTCCACTGAAGGGAATGCCCCACCTCTGGGTCTACACTCCACGCCAAACCCAGGGCGTCGAGCGCCACCGAGTCGGCCTGGCAACGCTCCAGGGCGTAGGCCTCCAACGACTCGGAGACCCGCGTATGCGAGTCCGGCGCACGAGCAACGGCTGCACTGGCAACGGCTGCACTGGCAACGGCTGCACTGGCAACGGCTGCACTGGCTACAGTTGCAGAGGCAACGGATGCAGCACCAACAATGGTCAGGAGCCAGATCATCAGCGCTTGAGGTTCGCGGTGGTCTGCAGGGCCTCGTCGCTGGCTTGAATGACCTTGGAGGTCAGCTCAAAGCTGCGCTGGGCCTGGATCATCTCAATGAGCTCGACGGCAACGTCGACGTTGGAGGACTCGCGCATGTACTGGCTTAGCTGGGTTGAGCCGTTCCCCATCTGAACGAACTGTGCTGCACCCGAGGACTGGGTCTCCCGATACAGGTTCCCGCCAATCGCGTTCAGGCCGGCAGGGTTCACAAAGTCCATGACCTCGAGCATACCGAGCGATTGCTCGCTGCCGTCAGACAAGTATTCGGTGACCTCGCCACTAGAGCCAACCGAAAAGCTTTCTGCATCGGGGGAGATCGCACTGACCCCCTGAACCAGTAGCCCTCCGACCGTGATCAGCGCCCCCTCCGCGTTCCGCTGAAATGAGCCATCGCGGGTATAGAACTCCTGCCCGGTCTCATCGATCACCTTGAAGAAGCCCTTGCCCTTGATAGCCACGTCGGAGGACACGCCGGTGTTCACCAGGTCGCCCATACTGTGGTTGCGGTAGTTGCCCACCACTTTGGTACCACTGCCCACCTGGACCACGCCTTGGGCGTCGCCTTGAACACCACCACCGGTGACCTCCTGGTAGTACAGGTCCTGAAAGGCCACCGAGCTGCGTTTGTAGCCAGTGGTGTTCACATTCGCCAAGTTGTTGGCGATGTTGTCCAGCTGAGTCTGCTGCGCGCTCATGCCTGTCGCGGCGGTGTAGAGGGCTTTCACTTGGGACTCCCATTTCGTGCGGCGTTTCGATCCATCTCTTCACTGGCCTGGAGGGCTTTCTGTGCGATCTCCAGGTGTCGGCTGGCCATGATCAGATCGACCATCGCCTCCATTGGGTCCACATTGGAGCGCTCCAAGTGTCCCTGTTCTACGGTGCCTGCAGCAGCGCGGGTCTCCCCCACAGGTCTGTAGGTGCTGCCACCCAGAGGCTCAAGCTCCTCGGCAAAAGCGAGTCGCACTTTGCCTACCGGCTCTCCTTCCTGCATCACCTGACCGTTTTGGTCGATGGTGAACGGCAAGGTGGGCTCAATGCGGAGCGGTCCACCCTCGCCCAGGAGCGGCAAGCCTGCTGCCAGGATGCTGCCGTCGGACTGAACGCTCAGATTCCCATTGCGGGTAAGCAGCTCATCTTCTCCGCCTTGCACCACAAACCAGCCCTCGCCGTTGACTGCGATGTGGTTGTTGTTGCCGGTCGCCTCGAGCTGCCCGGCCCGCATGTCCAGGTCGATGGCCGAGATGGCCGCCCGTGTCGGGGAGAGCCCCCCTTCGTTCTCGTTGTCGTCTACGATAAAGCGAACGTCCTGGGACTTGAACCCGTGGGTGCCTACATTGGCGACGTTGTTGGAGACCACCTCCATCTGTCGCCAGGCGGTCATAGCGCCGTGGTAGCCGGTGTAGAGGTCGCGGCTCATCCCAGCAACCCAAGATCTTCATCGTCCAGGCGGCGGTCCAGCTTTTTGCGCAGGGTCCCACGTGCCTTACTCAGAATCTGTGAGATACGGGACGGGGTAACTTCGTAGACCGCAGCGATCTCCGCTAAAGAGAGTTCCTTTCCGTAGTACATCATTACGCAGTGTCGCTCCCGCTCAGGGAGCCCACCGATGGCGTCGGCCAGCTCCTCGCGTAGCCAGTCGACGTCCATGGCGTGGTCGGGAAGTGCGGCATGGGGGTCAAAGAGCTGCTCGCTCAGGCTGCGCCCCTCGTCGTCTCCAACCTGAGCGTCAAGCGACATGTGGCTGTGCGGAGCGACACGCTCAACCGCTACCCAGTATTCCTCCAGGGTCACCCCCAAATGGTCGGCTACCTCCTGGGGTTCAGGCTTGCGGCCTTCTCGCTTGCGCAACACACTGACAGCGTCATCCACCCGGCGGGCGAGCTGCCGACGGCGGCGGGAGAAGCTGTCTCCAGCCCGCAGGGCGTCCAGCATTGCGCCACGGATGCGGTACTCAGCATAGGTGCTGAACTGGATGTTCCTGGAGCCATCGAATCGATCGAAGGCTTCCAGCAGGCCAATGGCCCCGTAGGAGATCAGGTCTCCCAGGTCCAAGGCGCTACCCTCTGGCAAGCGCTCGGAGAGCCGCCTTGCCAGGAGTGAGACTTTGCCTTGGAAGTGGACGCAGGCCTCGTTGCGAGTCCTGCCGTCAATACGGCGCTCACTCTGTTGCACGTATGCATTGCGGGCAGCTGTAGGAAACACCGGACCTCCAAAAAGTCCTGCGGGCTAAGGTCTCCCGCTGATGAACTCGAATCGCACTTTGTGGCTTCAACTTGAGATAAAAACGCAGTCTTATGCGACAAGTTGCGCTGGCTATCCGGCCTTGGCGCTGGGCTTGAGGCGGATCTGCTCCACGGTGCTCAAGCGCGTAGCCGGGAGGATCTCCATTGGACTGATCACTGTGACCCTTGGCAGGTACAAGCTCAGGATCCGGCGAAGCGGGCTACGCATGAGCGGCGGGGTAAGCACCACCAACTCGGAGACGCCGGCCCAGCTCTCGGTGGCGGTCTTGACGGACTGAACGATTCGAGCCGTCTTGACCTCGTCCAAGTTCAGCTGTGGCCTACCCCCCTCGCCGCTGAAGCACTCGCTGAGCGCGCGCTGCGTGTCCGAGGCCAGAGCGAGCACATGCACAACCCCATCCTCGTCGCTGATACGGCGCGTGATGTGACGGGCCATGCGCTGTCGTACAAACTCCGTGAGGATCTCAGGGTCCTTGGTTCTCTCAGCGCTATCGGAGAGCGCCTCGAGGATGGTCTCCACGTCTCGGACAGAGATGCCTTCTTGCAGAAGATTGCGCATGACGCGCAGCACCTGAGATCGGCTCAGTGTGCCGGGGATCAGGTCCTCGACCAGCTTGGGCGCGTACTCGCCAACCCGTTCCAGAGTCTTGGCCAGCTGCTGAGGTGAATAGAGCTCGTGTGCGTGCAGCTGCAGCAGCTCGGAGAGGTGGGTGCTGAGCACTGCTGGCACATCCACGACGGTGTAGCCCTTGGCCCGGGCGCCCAGGACATGCTTGCCTTGAATCCAGTAGGCCGGCATGCCGTAGACAGGGTCGGTGGTCTTTACACCGCGAAGCTTCCCGTTGACCTCGCCGCCGCCCATTGCCAGGTGCTGGCGGGGGTAGACCTTTCCGCGACCGATCTCCTCTCCGCGCAGGCGGATCACATAGGTCCCCCCTTGCAGCTTGGCGTCGTCTCGCAGGTGAACGCTGGGTACCACAATGCCCAGATCTTGGGCGAACTGGTTTCGAAGTCGCTGGATGCTCTCCACGAGAGTTCCACCCTTCTTCTCGTCCACCAAGTACAGAAGGTCCAGACCAATCTCGATGGCCAGCGGCTCAATGGCGAGCATGTCCTCGGGACCGAGTGGCTTGGCAGCCTTCTCAGCCTCCTCCTCCGTCGAGGTCTCCTCGGTGTTGGGATTGTTCTTGAGCTGGTAAGCGATGATGCCCACCACCCCACCCAGAAGCGCAAAGGGAATACGCAGGCCAGGGATGAGCGCAAAGCCTCCCAAGGCCACCGCCAGCATGGTGAAGGTACGTGGCGAGGAGAAGAGCTGATTGGAGAACTGGTCGTCGAGCCGAGAGTCCTGGAGATCCGGGACGCGGGTGACCAAAAGGCCGGCCGCCGCCGAGATGATCAGCGCAGGAATTTGACCGACCAAGCCATCGCCAATGGTGAGCAAGGTGTAGGTCTGAACCGCCTCGCTCAGGGGCATCCCGTTCTGAATGACACCGATGAAGATACCGCCCAGGACGTTGACGATGGTAATGACGATGCCAGCGATGGCGTCGCCTTTGATGAACTTGCTCGCGCCATCCATGGATCCGAAAAAGTTGGCCTCGCGGGCAACCTCGGCACGGCGAAACTTGGCCTGGGCCTCATCGATCATTCCGGCGTTGAGCTCGGCGTCGATGGCCATCTGCTTGCCCGGCATGGCGTCCAAGGCGAAGCGTGCGCTGACCTCGGCCACGCGCCCGGCGCCCTTGTTGATGACCATGAAGTTGATGATCACGAGGATCACAAAGACGACGAAACCCACCATGAAGTTGCCGCCCACGACCACCTGGCCAAAGGCCTCGATGATGCGGCCGGCGGACGCGGTTCCATCCGAGCTCGAGAGCAGGATCAGGCGGGTGCTGGCGACATTCAGGGACAGCCGGAAGAGCGTGGTCACCAAGAGAAGACTGGGGAAGACCGAAAGATCCAAAGCTTTTTTGACACTCAGAGTGGTCAAAAAAACCAGGATGGCCACTGCAAAGCTGCTCGCCAGGAGCATGTCCAGCAGCCAGCTGGGCATGGGCACCACCATGATGCCAAGCAGCAAAAGCCCGGCGAAAGCCAGAACAATGTCTGACTGACCGCGGGCCCGCTTCATCAGGGCGGCGATGCTGTTCACGGTGCTGTCTCCTTATCTGTGGGCATGCCATCGGACCGAAGCGCTGGCACTTGAGCGACAAAGTGCGCGGCCTGCTTTTCCTCAACGCTGGGCCCGTCCTGCCGAAGAGAGCAGCAGACCGACAAGGAGACAGGATGCTGCCGAGTCCCCCCCCCAAGCTGCTTGAGACCATTCGCTATGCTTGGTCGAGGGATTGCTCCGCCCAAGAACTCTCGCGCCGCGTACAGGACAGTGTGGAACTGAGCAGGGTGCTGCTGCAGTTTGTGTCCAAGAAGCACAGCGCGTCTGGCCAAGAGATCACGACCGCGGCCCGTGCCACTCTTCTCTTGGGCTCCAAGTCGGTCGGCAGCGTCGCCGCCTGGGTTGCTGCAGCCAATGCGATCAACACAGCGGAGATCGATCCGGACGCCGTCTCAGTCCTCTACGAAGACGCTCTGCGGAGAAGCGCCGCGATGATGATCCTGGCCCGGCAGACCCAGACCATCACCGAGGAGCACGCAGCGGCCATCGGCATGTGTCTGGAGCTTGGCCGGGTGGACCTGATCTGCCAGGACAGCACCCGGGTGATCTGGCTGGACGGCCTGCGCTCAGCCCTCGGCGAGACCCGTCTGTTCAAGGAGAAGGAGTACCTGGGGTCCACCCACCTTCAGGGCTTTAAGTCTCTCTCCCGACGCTGGGGTCTACCCCCTGAGATCAGTCAGCCCGTACTGGCCCACCATGATGAGATCGGCAACAGCGCCGCAAACATGGCCCGCTGTGCGGACCTGATGGCCGAGGTCTACACCTCCTCCGAACCTGCAGCGGCCCTCTCCATGGCCAAGGTGGTGCTAAAGGAGCGCCTAGACATCGAGCCGGAGATGGTCTACGGCATGGTCGCAGCGCTCAGTGAGCGGGTGAAGGAGGCCGGGCTGTTGCTGGGCATCCCTGCGCCCGAGCAGCCTGAACTGAAGACCATACTGAGCCAGCACGACGACAACTTCGCGGAGATGTCCCGAGAGCAGCTGATGAAGCTGATCGATGGGCACCGCCGCGAAGCCAAGCAGGCAAAAGAGCAGGTCGTAGAACTCAAGGGCCGCCTGATCACTCTGCGCGGCGAAGACTCGCTGACTGGACTGCTGAACCGTCAGCGCTACCTGGAGCGCCTGCAGCGCGAGG
>JBLHMA010000116.1:0-13355 GCA_047621545.1 Cognaticolwellia sp.
CAGTACACGGTCCTAGTGCGCACCCTGGAGCGCGGTCAGCCTCTCTACACCGCCGCCGCAGCGCCAACACTGGGGAGTTGCCCGTAGGTACCCAGAGCATGGTCAGCGGCCGTGTCGCGCGGGCTTTTCTGCCGGGAGTCGGCTTGGAGTCGGAGACCCTGGAGCTGGCCGTAGGGGCTCTCGGCGACTTGGGGCGAGAGGGTTAGGGCCTAGGTAAGCCCGGAGCCCCCATGCACATCTCGTCTACCTTCGACGCCGGCAACATCCACGTCGTTGCTATCGAAGACCACCACGCCCGTCTGCGCATCCGTCCCGATGTCGGAGGCGAGCACATGCAGTGGTTCTATTTTCGTGTCTCTGGGGCCCGCGGCGAGCAGGTCACCCTGGACATCGAGAACGCCGGTCAGGTCAGCTATCCACAGGCGTGGCCGGGCTACCAGGCGCGCGTTTCCATGGACCGGGAAGACTGGGTTCAGGCCCCGACCACCTACCAGGACGGGGTGCTCAGCGTTCGGGTACAGCCCGACGCTGACGTGTTCTGGGTGGCCTACTTCGCGCCTTACAGCGATGAGCGTCACGGAGAACTCCTGGCCGCATGCCAGAGTCAGGGCGCCCAAGTTCACACCCTGGGCAGTACCCTGGACGGCCGAGACCTGGACATGATTGTGGCCGGCAGCGGCCCTCTCAAGCTCTGGCTCATCGCGCGGCAACATCCCGGCGAGAGCATGGCCGAGTGGTGGATGGAGGGCTTCTTGGGGAGGCTGCTGGACGCGGATGATGCACACGCAGTGCGTCTGCTCGACCAGGCGACCTTCTACGTTGTGCCGAACATGAACCCGGATGGGTCCGTTCGAGGCCATCTGCGTGTGAACGCCTCCGGCGCGAACCTGAACCGCGAGTGGCTCGAGCCCACCATGGAGCGCAGCCCCGAGGTCAAGCTGGTTCGCGACGCCATGGACGCCTTGGGCTGCGACTTTTGCCTGGATGTGCACGGGGACGAGGAGCTGCCCCACAACTTCATCGCTGGCGCCGAAGGCATTCCCGGCTGGACTGAGCGCCTGGATGGCCTGACCCAGCGCTTCTGCGATGCTCTGGAGCGTGCCAACCCTGACTTCCAGCAGAAGGTGGGCTACCCCCAGGACTCCCCAGGACAGGCCAACATGAGCATGTGCACCAGCCAGGTGGCCCAGCGCTTTGACTGCCTGTCTATGACGCTGGAGATGCCTTTCAAGGACACCAGGGACCGGCCCGATCCAGAGTTCGGCTGGAGTGCGGAGCGCTGCATGAAACTTGGCGCCAGTGGGATCGACGCCATCGTTCAGGTCATTGGGGACTTGCGTTAGGCAGGAGGAGCGGAGTTGGGGCTCAGTCCGCTGGCCTAGCGCTCTCCCACAAGAGGCGCAGGACTAAGCTGCTCTCTCCATCCAGCTCAAAGCCCAACCACTCGCCAAGCTGAACCTCGGCTCCAAAGGCCGCCTGCGCTGCAAAGAGCGGGATTTGAATCTCAGAGTTGAGCTCGGCCAGGGAAGGGGAATCGGCCTGTCCAGCCACGACCTCTTTTGCCTGGTGAAGGGACCAAGCGCCGCCCTCTGGGGTGGGCTCCCAGCTCAGCTCAACGTAGATGTCCTTGAAGTGCACCCCAGCGGCTTGGCGGAGGGCTTCTGCCATCGCGGCAGGGCTGGCCAAGTCAACATGACCCAGTGCACCGGCTGCAGCGACCAAACGCTCCAGGTCCGGCACGCTCAAGGACAGGGCCTGGTCCTCCTGCTCCAGCACATCCAGGCCAGGATGGGCCAAGTTTAGGGTCAACGTTCCAACGCGCAGTACGCGACCTTGAGCACCATTTAGGCCTTCCTGGCTCCAGGTGCCTTCCATTGGGAAGTCTAAGGAGGCGAGGATCTCTCCCAGCCGGGAGTCAATCACGCGCGCTTTCCGCTGACCTTTGCCAGGTGTGCCAGCAGACGCACTCTGAGCGCTGGCGAGGTCCATACGGGTACGGCTGCATCCAAGAAGGCCTGCTCGGTCTTGGCATCGATGTCCATCACGCCATCACGCAGCAAGGCCTTGGTCTCAGCATAGACGGAGGCGTCGTAGCTGGCCAAGCGGGCCAGGGTCTTGCGGCCGCTCTCCAGTGCGTCTGGGACCACGCTGTCGAGCAAACCCAAGGCAAGGGCCTTCTCTGGGCTGTGCAGGCTACCACCGAGTACGATCTCGTCGATGCTCTGAGGAGGAAGCCGGTGACGCAGCATCGCCCAAACCCCAGGGGGAAAGAGAACCCCAACGGCGACCTCGGTCAAGCCGATGCGCAGCTTGGGGTTCGCGGTGGCCACGCGGTGGTCGCAGGCCATGGCAATGACACAGCCGCCGGCGATGGCGTGACCATCTAAGACCGCGACGGTCGGCCGCGGCCAGTGCAGCAAGGTGCGGGTGACCTGGTCCAGCTTGCGCAGGAAGGCCTCCATCTCCGTAGCGTCCAGGGCTGCGACCTCTTTCAGGTCTACACCGGCGCTCAGGGCGCCATTCTCGCCGCGCAGCAAGATGGCTTGCCCCGCTGCGGCGGAGAGCTGGTCCAAGATGGACTGCATCATGGGCGTGCCCAGGGCGTTCTTGCCTGGGCCGTTGAGTACGATGTCCTGCATCTGCTCTCCTGTAGCTGGGCCGCTCCTGGGCTGGAGCCGCGGGCTCAGAAGCTGTAGCGCAGCGCGGCGTACAGGCCCACCCGGGAGTCGTTCCAGTACTCGGCGGAGGCTTGGAGTCCCAGCTTGTCTATCAGCGGAAGGGAGGCGCCCACCGCGCCGCCAGCCGCCCATGGGTTCAGGTCTGCGCCCACAAAGCGGCGTGCACCGAGCAGCTCTACATAGGGCGTGTAGGCTGCGAAAATGGGCAACTCGACTCGGGCTGCCAAATGCATTTCCACTCTGGAGTCACCCCAGCGAGTGCGGAGCATGGCGCCAAAGTATTGGCCTTGGAGTCCAGCTCCGACACCCAGACCCAGGTTGGTGCCCCAGGTGGCGGCGCCTAACTCTGCGCGTGGCTGAAAGCTGCGGAAGCTCAAGCCACTACTGGCTGGCTGGCTGGGCGCGGCGCCGAGGTTCAGCGTCGCGACGCTGACGGAGCCGCTCGCACGACTGAGCGCCCGGTAGTGGGTGTCGGCACTCGATGCCAAGCCGCGCTGAGCGGCCGGAGAGAGCACGCCTTCTTCCTGGTCCAGCACTTGGAGTTGGGTGAAGGCCCGCTCCGCTAAAGGAGAGCTGGGGTACTCCTGGATAAAGCCGCGGAGCGCTTGGGCGTCGTCTTGAGGCAGAGCGCGCCAAGCCACGATGTCCTGGCCTGAGACAACGCGGGCTGCATCCTGTGGTTGTGCCAGGGCCGGTGAGCCCAAACCAATTGTAAGCAGTGCCAAATTCACAAGGCCCGCTGGTATTGCAGGGCGGCCGGGTCCGCAATCTTAGAGATCCCGTGTTGTTTGGCCTACTTATTGCCACGTCAAGAGTTTAGGCAGCGCCCAAGCCGTTGCTGGAATACCGCGCTCGAAGCGGATGTGGCCGGTTGCTGGCCGTCAACAGGAGCGTGTTGGGCCGGTTTTTGAGCGTGCCCTAGCGCTCTCCTGGGCAGAGCTGAACATCCCCATCCGTGAACCGGAAGCGAAAGCCAAGTTCGTCCCCTGCGCGGTGGGCATAGAGGATCTCGAAGGGGTACTGCCCAGTGCTGAGGTTCGTCGAGTGGGTCTCGGGGTCGTAGGGGCTCTGGCTGAGATGGGCGATGGTGTCCTGTCCGACGCGTACCCAGGCATCGGTGCTGGCGCCCAGAACAAACGGCACATCGCCATTCTTGGTGACCCGCAGCCAACCCTCCCATCGCACAGCGAAGAAGCGCGGGTCGTCCTGGAGACCCTCGTCTACTGGAGCCCATCCGGGACCGTACTCCAAGGTGGGCTCGAAGGAGGAGAAAGCGATCTTGTCCCACCAGTCCACGACGTCCGGGTTCAGGGGCTCCCAGGCTGTGTCAGCGGTATCGAGCCCTCCTGTATCTAAGACCAGCTCGTCCTTTACGTCGGGGTGGTCGGCCGCTAGGTTGGAGTAGCGGGCCATCAAGCCGGGCTTGCAGGTGTTCCAGTCTGGTGGGTCACCGAAGGGGTGTACTTCGTCTGCGGGTGGGTCGGCTGGTGGTTCCGGAGGAGCCTCGCGCACGGAGTAGTCCGAGCAGGCCATCGCAAGTAGCCAGATCATTGGACCTCCAGACCGCAGTCCAGCCACTCTTGCAGGCGGCTCAACTCAAGCTCGGTGGGACCGCCACCCGGTGGCATCTGAGGGGACTCTGGGTCCAGGACACGAGCCTGGATGCGGCTCTTGTAGGTCACGGCGGCCTGGAATGAGTTCAAGTCGATGCCGGGTGGCGCGTCGAAGCGCCGGTCGCCCTCCAGGTAGGTGCTGTGGCAGCCGGTGCAGTGTCGCTCCAAGAAGGGCTCTCCAAAGTTGGCGTAGTTCAGGGGGACCTGGCGGGTGGCACAGGCGTCGTGGCTGTCCACTTCCTGGGCACCGAGTCCACAGCCCAGGATGCCCATCATCAGAATCATCGAATCAATCCATCCAGAGACTTGATGCCGGGGCGGTAGATCTCAGGGTCCAAGCCACCCAGCTTGAGCAGTGCGGCGCCCACGTTCTCAGTGCCCAACAAGTCGCCGTCTTCCTTGACTTGGCCAGTAGTCAGGTCCACGGGGACGGAGATGAAGCGGTCATCGGTGGCCCCGCACACCGTGTTGCCGCGGATGCCAGATCCCAGCGCCATCATGGAGGTGTAGGGCCAGTGATCTCGGCCCATGGCGCCATTGAACATGGGGGTGCGGCCAAGCTCGGAGGTGGCCACGATGGTGACCTCGTCAATGAGCCACTCAGCGTCGCGTCCTGGTGTGGTGGCCAAGTGGGTCATGAGCTGGTCCAGCGAGTCGAAGAGCACATCCATCTGGGGGCCGACGTTCTGGTTGCCGCCGTGGGTGTCCCAGCCGCCAGGAATGCCGACCATCGCGCACCGTGACAGACCCAGGCGCATGATCTCAGTGGCCATTAGGCACTGGTCCAAGAAGTCCCGTCCGCCGTCGGCCAGGCCAGCCTCAAAACGACGCCCTTCCAACTCTTCAGCGCGGTCCAGGCTGGCGAGTAGGTCCTCTGCCCTGGACTTGCCCAAGCCTTCCTTGGAGTCGGCGTAAGCCAGGGCGCGCTCGTAGACCAAAGCGTCCGCCATGGCATCTGAGGGTGTGGGAACAACCGGGGCCGGGTTGTCTGAGGCGCCTACGATGCTGCCGTCCATCAAGTCCAGGAGTGTGCCGCCTCCGCCGCGCACCAGGGCTGCGCCGTCCGAGCCAC
Source organism: Cognaticolwellia sp. (assembly GCA_047621545.1). Taxonomy (GTDB): domain Bacteria; phylum Myxococcota_A; class UBA796; order UBA796; family CAJQPC01; genus CAJQPC01. Next base: position 5,364 of record JBLHMA010000116.1, read on the forward strand.
CAAACGCTGGGCCGGAGAACACCACGTGGGGCATGGGGTAGTCGTTGGCTGAGTGGGCGGCCAGGGTGGTGGGCCAGTCGGCCACCGAGCTGGCGGAGGTGCCGGTCATCATCCACTGGCGACCGGAGCTGTGGCCTGCAGAGTGTACGTTGACCCCACGTATCAGGGCGGTTCGATTTATCCAGCGGGCGAAGAAGGCGTCCATGGCCGGCCTGTCCTGTCCTGCGGACCAGCTCAGATTGCCAATCTCCCCGCGGAAGGTGTCGGGATCCATATCCGTCCCATCAACGGGGGAGATCCCATCCCCTCCGTACTTGGGATCCAGAGGGGTCGCATCCCAGCCTCCGCCTGCGAACAGAAACAGGAACTTGCGCTCGGGTACTGAAGCCCGCCCGGGCCTAGAACGCAGCGCGGTGCCCATCGTTCCACCCACGGCCAGGGCGCTCCACAGAGCCGCCGCACCTTGCATTAGACGTCGTCTTGTCGGGGTCATTCGGAGCTCCTTCAGTACAGCAAGATGCGGGGGTCGCGCAGCACGACGGCGACGACGCCGGCCCATGCATCCACCGGGTCTTCCTGAACACTCCACAGCTCTCGCCACAGGGTGGTTAGCAGCTCGACTTCGGCCGCGTCGTCCCGGAGAGGCAGGCCGGTAGCTTGCAGGTACAGGTCACAGATCTGGGCCTTGAAGAGCTCCGGATCGCTGTCTGGCCGGGAGCTGGAGTCCACGTGAGTGAGCATGCGGGCGGGGCCTTCACGCTCGGGGTCCAGGTCATGGGTGGCCACGTCGAACGCCGAGCTCTGTGCCAGCCGCTCTTGGATGAACACCCGGGAGACGGAGGGGTCGTGGCTTGGAGCAGCCACATCGCGGCTGTCGATGCCTCCGCCAAGGACCATCAGGTCGCTGCGCTCCAGGCCTCGCACGCCGTCGAACTGCCACTCGTAGCCGGTGATGTCGCGCATCACGCTCTCCAGTTGGTCGGGCTGCACGGTCTTGACGTTGACCAAGCGTGCGGCCACGTCCAAGTCGGTGGACGACGCTGCGCGGTACTCGGGGCTGAGCACGACCGAGCGCACCAGGGTCTTGACGCTCATCTCCGAGTCCAAGAAGACCTGCTCGTGTCGGGCCAACTCGTCCCAGTCGGCATCGACCAGCGTGCGCTGAGTGAGCCCCTCCCAAAAAGTCTGCACCGCGCACTGAGAGAAGCGGCGTTCATCGGCCAGTCCTTCGGCCAGCTCCACCAAGTCGGTGGTGGGAAGCCCTTGCCAAGCAGGCTCCAAGCCCGCGCCGTACTCCCAGAGTGTCTCGTCTTCTGGCCGGTAGAGGACCTGAAGCTCGGCCGGGGCCATGTCGCCTTGGTCCCACCAGAAGCCGTAGAAGTGTGACGCCAGCGGATCCAAGCTGCTGTGGCAGGACTGGCAGGCTGGGGTTTGAGCGATGACGTCTTCGGGGTCGCCGCTGGTCAAGGCGTCGATCTGAGTACGAGAGAAGCTCACCGGCCGGGCCAGGTAGTCGTCGCAGAGCAGCATCATCGAGATGGCATTCGCCCGGTGACGGTTCTGATTGACCCCGGCTGAGGGGTAGCGGGTCCAGAGGGTGGTCATGCTCAAGATGCCCGCGTGTGGGCGGTCGTCCCGGTAGGTCCCGGGGACCCAGCCTTGGGCGTCTTCAGGGATCTCAATGTCCCACATTGCTGCGGTCACTGGGTCGGCCATCGTGTAGTCGGCCAGCACGATGTCGGACCAGGGCAGGTCATTGGAGATAATGTGACGCGCCAGAGCGAGGGGCTCCTCGTTGGTGTGCCGCGCTGCCTCCTCCGGGCTCATGGCGATGCCCAGGGCCAAGGGGTCCACTGGGATGTCCCCAGTGCGCACCAACATGCGGGTATTCAGGATGGTGCTGGCCCGGTTCAGGAAGCGCTCGTCGTCGATGTAGCGATCGACAAAGTCGGAATACAGCTCGGGGTTCTGGTCGACGCGCTCCAGGTCCGCCTCGCTGGGATGCACCCCGCGCAGATCCACGCTGACCCGGATGAGCTGCTCCCTGGGGGAGAGCAGAGTCAGGTGCTCGGGAATGTCCGAGACGGGCTCCTCAACGCAGGAAGTAGAGAGCGTCAGTGCCGAGAGTACGGCCAGGCTTGCGAACATCAGAGCTCCCGAAGTGAGGGCAGGTACCCGCTGGGATCCGGGGGACTGATGCGTGCATCACTCCAGAGCCAGCTCAGGTCGACGCACACCAGTTCGTCCATCGGAACGCCGCGCACATAGAGCGTCGCGCAGCCATCGCAGGCGGTGTAGGGGTCGTTGTCGTAGTCCTCGCCGCTGGCCACATCTTCTTCTCGAGGCTGAAACACCAGGTGGAACCAGGTGGCATCTGGGGTGCGGACACCGATCCATCCCCGGGGTTCGCTCTCACAGTCATCGGGGTCCAGGGCAGCGGGTTCGCCCCAGCTCATGTCCACAACTAGGCTGTCGAAGTTGCCCTGAATCAGCGGGTCGAAAAGGTAGACATTGCCTGTGAGGGTGGCCCGCTTCACGTCGCCGCCAGACAGGTCCAAAGACAGGTCGGTTCGATAGCCGTCGGGGTGTACCGAGTCCGTGAGGGGAATGGTGCCACGCAGCGTGCCGTCGACCGAGCTGCGGTAGGCCCATCGAAGGAACTCGGTTTCCTCGTCCACAATGCTGAGCAGGCTGTCGCTGGCGCTTCCGCTGAAGGAGTAGAAGGTTTGGTCGATGTTGCGAACCAGCACATCACCGAGCAGCTCTCGCTCACCTTCGATCGTCTGTCCCCCTGACTCGGATCCCTGGACCTGGCTGGTCCAGCGGGCATCGCCGACGAACTCTACGTTCTGACTGCTCACGCAGCCGTCGGCCCAGCCCAAATAGCTGCTGTCCTCGTCGGGCTCGATGGGGTCGCCGATGTAGAAGTCGGGACAGCCGGAGGAGCCCAGCCCAAGGGCCTGGGTGTGGCCCTCCCAGACCTGGGTGGTGGTCACGCCCAATGCAATGGAGAGGGCGTCGCTGGCGGCGGCCTGAAGGTCCATGCCGCTCATGTCCGGGATCGGGAGCAGGTCCATGCCGCGCTCGGGGGCGGTGTCAGCGGTGTCGACGACTTCGTCAGTACACGAGAGGAGAAGGAAAACGGCAAACATCTACTCGTCCTCCTCGGGCAGTACGATTCCGGTCGTGGCCACCCACTGGATGGCCAGCAGCTCATCAGCTTGCATGGCGTCCCACCAAGCCAGCCATAGGCCCGTTCCGGCGTAGTCGTGGCGAATCAGCTCGCTGCCGGGGTCATGCCCGAAGTGCGCGATCTCTCCGTCTTGCGGCAGGTCTGGGTCCACGCACACGGCCGTATTGCCCTGGACCACGGTGAAGGTGATCTCCCAGGCCACTGTGCAGTCCGTGCAGGAGTGGGGATCCAGTGGAGTCCCGGAGACTTCGTAGCGGACCAGACAGGGCTCTGGTCCGTCTTCTCCGGTGTCGCCCGTCTCTCCGGTGTCATCAGTTCCGGTGTCATCGGGGCCGGAGTCGCCTGTCTCCCATCCGGTGTCGCCCGTGTCAGGAAATTCTGGGCGCGCCTGATTCAAGTACTCAAAGGCCAGGAAGCCGCCTGTGAGGGTGCTGTCTTCTGGGTTGACGGTCCACAGGCCGCGCTGCTCGAAGGTGATGGTGTCGGTCGGCACTTGGTCAAAGCCAGTGTCCAAGGCGGTGTCGACAGGGAAGGGGATGCCGTCGGTGTCCACGGGCAGCGAGCCTGTGTCCTGCGGCTCAGGGAGCTCCGTCGGTGCGGTGTCCTGAGGCGCACCCGTGCAGGCGGTCAGGAGAAAGGAGAGCAGCAGGGGCACCAGCACCTCGGGTGAAAGCCTGTCCATACGCAGAATTGGACCCCGTCACAGGACCTTGAGCCGTAGTATGGGACCTCGCTCTTCTTCACGAAAGGTCTAAGAATGTCGATGAAAGTCTTGCTTCTCGCTAGCGTGTCCATGGCCGCAAACGTTGAGCTCTCGCCTGGAGATGACTTGGCCAGCCTTACCGGTGCCTTGGGTCCGGGCGACCAAGTGACCTTCAACGAAGGGACCTATGAGCTGGAGAGTGGACTGAGCTGGTCCGATGTTCTAGGCACTGTCGATGCCCCCGTGGAGTTCATCGGCAAGGGCCAGGTCTGGCTGCAGTACGAAGGCAGCGGCCGTGTGGCGACCCTCTCCAACAGCTCCCACGTTCACTTCTCGGGCATCGGCTTTCGGAGCGTGGAGGGAGTGGAATTGCAGCCCGGCGGCATTCAGGTGTCCTCGTCGACGGGGGTCGTCATTGAGGACTGCCAGTTTGAGGAGCTGGGCGGCACCGCAGTCTACTTCTCGGGCGACAGCCGCGACGCTGTGATCCGCAGAAATCACATCCAAGATATCCACAAGTATTACGGGATCTACCTAGGCTGTAGCGATGCGAGCTGCTGGAGTACGGATGCTTTGATCGCGCAGAACCTCATCACGGATATCGACGGGGACAGCGCTGGTGGAATCGTCGTTGAGAACGGGGGGACGGGCAATCTCATCCAGGACAACGTCTTGGTAGACATTCTGGGACCGGGCATCCGCGTACGCAGCACGGAATACAATCCCGCGAACGAGGTCATTGGAAACGCCATCTGGGACTCCGTCGAGGGCATCGTGGTGGAAGGGGCGGCCATCGTGCGCAACAACGTGGTGCTCCACATTGAAGAGGCGGGCATCATCAGCCGGGCGACTCGAGACGCCTTCGAGGACGTTGTGATCTCCCACAATACTGTGGCGAATACCGGAGAGTGGTCCGTGTACCTGGAGGACTGGGAGGATGCATCAGGGAACGTTCTGGCCAACAACGCGATTGCCAACCCGACTGGCAGAGCGCTCTACCTGCGAGAGGAGGCTCCCGGCGCCAGCTTTATGGGCAACGTTGTCAGCGGCTACGTAGAAGGCTTGGACCGTGGCTTTGACGCGGGTAATGGCTGGGGTGACTACGCCTCGCTGGACCAGGCCAATCTCTACCCAGCCAGCGTCTCCATGCTGATCGGAGCTGGGGTCGAGGATGCCGAGGCGTATGTGCCCTCCACCGACTTCTCAGGCGTGCCCCGGGACGGCGACGCACCGGATGTTGGGGCCTACGAGTACATCTCCGCTGAGAACCCCGGCTGGGTTCTGAAGAAGGAGTTCAAGGTGCTGGGCTTTGACGAAGGAGTGCTCAGCAACGAGATCGAAGGCTGTCGCGGTGGCCGGGACAACGGCGAGGGATTGGTGATCTTTGGCCTGGTAGGTCTGCTTGGACTGGGAAGCTGGCGCCGGCGGCAGTAGCTCCTTTTGGCTCCTACTTGTCGTCGCCCGGCAGCTCCTGCAAGACCGCCAGCAGCTGGCCTGCGGTGACCTCGTCGTCGGTTGCGCAGTGCAACTCCAGCACGATGGAGGTCTTCATTGCGGCTAGACGCTCGATGGTCCCTGCACCTTCGACCTCGACCACGCACTGACCGCGTTCGATTCGCTCTCCGACGCGTACCAGCACGTCTACCTCTCCTGGTACATTGGCCCGCACTCGTACTTGCTGCTTCCGGTCCGCGATCATGTCATCTCCTGCTCTTGTTTCCACTCCGCCTCTCGGCGGTAGATCGTGCGGGCGGTGATGCCCAAGAGGTTGGCCGTCAGGGTCTTGTCCCCGTCGGTGTGACGCAAGGTCTCCTCGATCATGCGCCGTTCTACCAGCTTGATGGGTGTCCCGACCGTAAAGGTCAGCTGGGGGCGTCCACCTTTGCCTTGGCGAACGGCCGGTGGCAGCTGCTCGGGCTCCACCAGATCTTTACGGCTGAGCACCACGGCACGCTCGATAGCGTTCTCCAGCTCGCGCACGTTGCCAGGCCAGCGGTAGGCCGAGAGCATGTCCAGGGTCTCAGGCGTCAGGCCGCGGATATCTTTGCGGTTCTTCTCGGCGTAGTGGGCCAGGAAGTGTGCCGCGAGCAGGGGGACGTCCTCGGGGCGTTCGCGCAAGGGAGGGACCCGTAGCTGGATCACATTTAGACGATAGTAGAGATCCTGACGGAAGCGGCCGGAGGCGACCTCTTCCTGGATGTTCCGGTTGGTGGCCGCAAGAATGCGCACGTCCGCGTTCAGGGTCTGAGTGCCGCCCACCCGCTCGTATTCTCCCTCTTGCAGCACTCGAAGAAGCTTGACCTGGACCGAGAGGGGGATCTCGGTGACCTCGTCTAGGAAAAGAGTGCCAGCTCGCGCCAGATCAAAACGCCCCTGCTTGCGAGCGATTGCTCCCGTGAAGGCTCCTGCTTCATGACCGAAGAGCTCGGACTCGAGCAAGGCTTCGGGGATGGCTGCGCAGTTGACAGTGATCAGGCGGCCCCCTGAGCGCATGGAGCGTTCGTGGATCAGGCGGGCCAACAAAGACTTTCCGGTGCCCGACTCACCGTCCAGCAGGATGGAGGCATCCGATGGAGCCACTTGTTGCAGCTCCTCCATCAGCTGGCGCATCGCCGGACTTGAGCCCACCACGCTCTGGGATGGGGCCTGCTCCAGGGCCTTTCGGAGTCGCTTGTTCTCCAGGATTAAGCCACGCTTCTCCAGGGCCTTGCGCAGGGTGTTTACCAATTCTCGTCGTTTCAGAGGCTTGGTGACAAAGTCGTAGGCGCCGTCCTTCATGGCCTCCACTGCGCTCTCGACGGTGCCGTAGGCGGTCATCACGACGAACTCGATGTCCGGGGAGACCTCTCGGGTCGCTCGAAGGAGCTCAAGACCGCTCATCCCGGGCATGTTCAAGTCCGAGACCACCACATCCGCCCCTTGGGTACGTACGATCTCCAAGGCCTGACGACCATCGGGTGCCTGCACGACCTCCCAGCCCTCGCGGCGCAAAATACGGTCCAGGGTGACGCGGTTCGCGGCTTCGTCGTCTACGACCAGGATTCGGGGCATGAGCAGATCCTTTGACAGGGATACTGACAACATCCCTCCAGGGAGACGCTATGTCAAGCGATTGACATTTTGTCTTGTGCCGAGGCCATTGTGCTCGGATATGGTCTGCACATGGAGACCTTCATGACGCGCAGCATCTTGCTTCTCACAGCCCTCTCGCTGACCACCGCCTGCACGCAGGTATCGGGAGAGATCGACGGTGAAAACCCCGCTGGACAGCAGGCGTTCTTTATCCAGGAGGATGAGGCGTATGGCGAGGACGGTCAGATCCAGGTCTGGTTGACAGACGTGCCCGAAGACGCCTGTGCGACCTACAACGGCTTCTTGGAGGACTTCTCCGAGGGGTTGGGCAGCTTCTCTGTGGACGAGGTCGTGGACGCCTACAACGACAACCTGCCCGAGCAAGTTTGGCTCACAGTGCTGACCTTTCGCGTGGACGACGTGCGGGACGATCTGAGCGGGTTGGAGTTCCAGGGCGTGGACTGGGACGACATGCTGGAAGACGACGACGAGATGCACGCCGTGAGCACCTACAAGAGCCGCGATGCCGACGAGGACGACTTTGAGTTCGGGGACATCATCAGCGGGGACTTTGACTTCATCGAAGACTGGCGCTCAGACAATGGCGGCGGCAAGATCTCCGGGCACACCCCTGACGAGAGCATCAAGGGCACGTTCTCCTCTATCTTCGTGGATGAGGACGGTGACGATTTGGGGGAGCTGGACGTGCGCTTTAGTGCTGAGCGCTGCCGTTCCGTGGAAGGCGAGATCTACTAGCTGCTATGCCCCGTGTAGGGGGATGCTCAGCAGGATGCGGGTGGGCGCGCCCGGGAGCAGTTCAACGCTTCCACCGTGGTCCTCCATCACCTGTCGGGTAATGGCTAAGCCCAGACCACTTCCGCTTGACTTGGTCGTGAAGAATGGGTCGAAGGCGCGCTCGGCCTCCTCTTGACTCAGGCCCGGGCCGTCGTCTTGGACCACCAAACGCAAGGTGCCTCCGCGTCGCTCCACTGAGATCTCGATCGCCTTGGCTCCCGCCTCGACG